>JBGSNV010000038.1:0-13328 GCA_041739485.1 Chitinophagaceae bacterium | reverse complement strand
GTGGGAATTTACGATCAGATTGTTTTCAACAGTACGATTGACCGCAATAAGTCCCGGATCCCCGGCGAAGTGATCCGCGAAGTGATTGAAGGTTCGCAGCAATTGTTTGATACCCTGAAATCGCTTGGTATCACCATCAATTTCCTCGGTGGCGAAACTGCCGATGTGGGAGATGTGGTACGTACAATTGCGGTAAATGGAACCATGACGGCGCGTTGGCCCAAAAGTAAGCTCATCACCAACGAGAAAATAGCTCCGGGAGATGTAATCGTTGGTTTTGCAAGTTATGGGCAGGCTACTTACGAAAAGGCTTACAATAGCGGACTTGGAAGCAATGGCCTTACAAGTGCCCGCCATGATGTGCTTAGCAAACATTACGCCGGTTTTTTTCCGGAAACCTATGAGCCTTCCCTGCCTCCCGAAGTGGTTTATATTGGCAGGCACCTGCTCAGCGATCTTGTAATGGACGAAGCACATTCTATAGGACAGTTGCTTTTAAGCCCTACAAGAACCTTCGCCCCTCCACTGAGGCATTTATTGCAAAATCATTTCGACAAGATTCACGGATTGATCCATTGCAGCGGCGGTGGACAAACCAAATGTTTGAAATACCTGCCACAACCTCTGAAAATCATCAAGGACAATCTGTTTGAACCACCTTTTATTTTTGAATTGATTCAACAAAGCAGCGGGTCCGATCTTAAAGAAATGTATCAGGTATTCAATATGGGATGCCGCTTAGAAATATATTGCAAGCCGGAGGACGCTGACCTAATGATTGCCGCCGCAACCGAATTTGGTATTGAAGCAAGGGTAATTGGCAGGGTAGAATCCGCTGAATCCGCTTCGCTTGAAATAATAACCAAAGGAGAAACCATTTCTTACTCCGCCTGATCCGCCTATAATATGTTTGGGATTTCTTTTCATTGTACTTCATTATTTTTGTCTCTTCTGTTATTTAACTAAACCAACCATGTCAGAAACAATCGTATCGCTTAAAAACGTCAACATATATCAGGGAAGTTCACTGATTCTTCAGGATGTAAATCTTGAGGTGAATAAAGGAGAATTTGTATATCTCGTGGGTAAAACGGGCACCGGAAAGTCTTCTTTACTAAAAACCTTATATGGAGATCTGACATTAAAGGAAGGAGAAGGTACAGTAGCCGGGCATGATTTATCCAAACTGACCTGGAAAACCGTTCCATTTTTGAGAAGAGATCTTGGGGTCGTTTTTCAGGATTTTCAATTATTGACCGACCGGAATGTAGAGCAAAATCTGCGTTTTGTGCTGAAAGCAACTGGCTGGAAAGACGAAGCGATGATGAAAACCAAAATGGATGAAGTGCTTGAAAAAGTAGGATTGAAAGGAAAAGGCTTCAAAATGCCGTTTGAAATGAGTGGTGGAGAGCAACAACGGGTGGATATTGCCCGCGCTTTGCTCAATGCACCCAAGCTGATTCTTGCAGATGAACCAACCGGTAACCTCGACCCTGAAACCACGGATGAAGTGATGCAACTGCTGAGCAATCTTTGCAAAGATTTTGGTGCGGCGCTTATCATGGCCACCCACGATTATAATGTTATCTACAAATTCCCTGCCCGGATATTAAAAACAGAACAGGGGAAAGTATACGATAGCATGAAGCATGCAAAGCAGCCGGATTAAGACAATCGATTGGCTTTTTAGATATTTTTTTTGATTGTTTTGAGCATGAATTTTAATAGTCGTGCTATTGTACATCTAATGAGTTTCCCTTGTTGGCGAGATTTTTTTTTGCTTTTTTTCAGATAATAGCCCATCATACCAAATGAGTATTTTATCCTTGTAAACCATGATTTGAATGGGGATGGTGTAATCTTCTCTTTTCTTATAAAACACCTGTGCATTTGCTAAAAGGCCAGAAAACAACATGGTGATAATGATTGGTTTTTTCATTGCAGTAGTTTATATGAGTTATTAATACTTTTCAAATAGGCCATTTTCTTTTAGTAAATAAATCCAATTTTACTGGCAAAGAAAATATAGCGCAGTTTGGGACTTCTTATTTGACGTTACCATTCGTAACAATTTGTAATGGCACACCAACAACGCCGCCAACCGAATCAACAACTAAAATTAACCCAACAAAAAGATTTAACTCCGCCCCGGATAATCCTAATAATATTTTTATTTAATCACCCCAGGCATTTAATTAAATTAAACATTAATTGTACTTTACGCTTTATAATTATTTCCAAAACCTGCTGCATTGAAAAGTGATGGTGTAGCATTGGTAAAAGTGGTTTTGGATTTTTTTTTAAATTCTTAAAATCACGGGTCATGACAACTCGCAGGAATTTTATCAAACAGGTATCGGTAGCTACCGGGGCTTTAACCTTAAGCTCCAATGGTTTTGCCCACGACTTTTTAGCACCCAATAAAAAAGTGGTTATCATTGGCGCAGGCTTTGCCGGTCTTGCCGCTGCTTATCAACTGAAGAAAAAGAATATTGATTGCATTGTGTTAGAAAGCCGCAACAGGATAGGCGGCAGGGTTTTTTCGCATAACATCACCAAAGACCTTGTGATAGAACTCGGCGGCGAATGGGTGGGTAACTCCCACACTCGTATACAGGAGCTTTGCGAAGAATTAAAACTGGAATTGGTAAACAACCAGTTTGAATCGCACCTGATCTATAAGGGCAATTATGCGCCTGCGGGCCAATGGGCCTATAGCGAACCATGGCATAAAAAAATAACCAGCCTGTTAGAAGAATATCCACAGCTTACTGATGCCGATAAAGCAATGCTGGATAAAAAGGACTGGTGGCGCTACCTCGTACAAAATGGTTGCGATGCCCGTGATTTGGAGATAAGAGAATTATTTGACAGTACCGATTTTGGTGAAAGCATACGCCATGTATCTGCATTTGCTGCACTGGCAGAATATGCCGAGAGTAGTGAGAAGAATGAAATGGACCTGAAAATTAAAGGGGGCAATGCTATGCTGGCGCATAAGATGGCTGAGAAAATTGGAGCAGAAAACATTTTATTGAATCATACAGTAACCAAAATAGAACAGGGTAGCAGCGTAAAAGTGCATTGTGCCGATGGTAAGATTTTTGAAGCAGATAAAATGATTTGTACGATCCCAACTTTTGCGTTGCTGCAGATCAACTGGCAACCGGGTTTACCAGCGGAACAAGCAGCAGCCCTGCAGGAATTACAATATGCACGCATCAATAAACATGCGCTGTTATATAACCGGCGCTTTTGGAAAACAGAAGATTTTGATATGGTAACCGATCAAACGCCCCATTATTTTTACCATGCTACCAAAAACCAGGATAGCAGGCAGGGCGTTTTAATATCCTATAGCATTGGCGACAAAGCCGCCGTAGTGGCCAACCAGTCTAATGAGGTTAATGCAAGAATGATTAAAGCAACCTTATCTCCGCACTTTGGCCAGCAGGTTTCAAAAATAAAACAACAGGTAAATTATTATTGGGGAGCAGATGCCTACAGTAAAGGTGCTTATGCCATGTATGCCAAAGATCAGTGGTTTCGGTTAAGGCCGGTGCTGGCTGAATCATTTTTGCATACCCATTTTGCCGGCGAACATTTGGCTGACTGGCAGGGTTTTATGGAAGGAGCTATCAATACCGGAGAGGAAGCCGCAAACAAAATTTAAAGGCTTTATACTTTCTTAGCAGAACAACAAAGCGGCTGTTGCCATGGTTGAAAAGAGATTAAAGGTGGCCAGGTCCGCTAAGGATGTAGTTATTGGTGCTCAAGTATTTTAGTGCTGAGTTACACGACCGGGTGGCATATTTTCAATTGAAAGCAATATTGCATACCTATAAGTACGGGTATTAGGTAAATGGAAAAGGGTATACCCGCCGGAAATGGCCGACACAGGAATGGCTGGCAATTAAAAACAACCTTATAAATCCTCTTGTAGCACTTTGATTAAGCAAATACTATCCCCGGAAAATGAAGTGAAATATTTCCAATCGGATTTATAGTGCGGTTTACTTCAACCGGAAGGTAATCCCTTGTATGTGTCTGTAAATCACCGCTTTATTGTATTGAATGGCAGGTTCCCATTTCGGACTTTTCTTGATAAGTCGTATGGCTTCATCGGCTAATAGCTTATCGGGATTGCCAAGGGCTTCCACTTCGGTTACCGATCCGTCTTTGCCTACAATAAACTGTACCCGTACAATCGCTTCTATGTTCTTATCAATAGCGGCATTGGGATATTTCAGGTTTTTGGAAAGATAAGTCGACCACCCCCGAATTCCTCCGGGAAAACTTGCAGGTTTTTCGTAGATACAATCTCCGGATAAAACGGCTGAACCTGTTTCATTAAAACATTGGGTAAGCGTAATGGAGTCCTGTAAATAATTGATCTGCATCTGTTTGGTACCATCTTCCCTTTTCAAAACCCAGTCATCCTCCCTTTTACCTTCCCGAAGTCTGCCAATCATTTTTACTTTCCCGGAGGGATAGTACACCTGCGCCATTCCATTCCCAAAATCGTCTGTAATACTGAAGGCGGCAAGTGCCCCTTCTTCAAAAAATTGTAAGCAGGTATCTGTAGGATATCCGTTTTTGTACTGTTCGTTAAGGCGTTCCATGCCATCTTCGAACCATCCCATAAACTTACCCTGACGTTTATTATTTACATACAGTCCCGAATCTTTCAGCATACCGTTGCCATAAAAGGTCAGGCAAATACCGTCTTTTTCTTTTAGCGTTTCACCTCTATAGAAGGCATC
This sequence comes from Chitinophagaceae bacterium, assembly GCA_041739485.1. Taxonomy (GTDB): domain Bacteria; phylum Bacteroidota; class Bacteroidia; order Chitinophagales; family Chitinophagaceae; genus Phnomibacter. The sequence continues at coordinate 8,565 of JBGSNV010000038.1, read as the reverse complement.
GCGTACCAGCCACCCGTCGGTTGCATTGTAAAGGTTTTCATGCCATTTATCTTTCTCGGGCCATGACTTTCTGATATATTGCACGCCATTAAGATTGATAATGTTGCCTTCGTGATCTACCCGGGCATAAACGGTATCTTTTTCTATCTTATAAGGACTATACAAAGGATTATTTGATTTCTGAGCATGGAGCAGGGAAACCAGAAACAGAATACAGGCAATCAGAAGGGGCGATTTCATTGTTTTAATCAATAAGGCGATAAATGGGATATCTCATATATCCGGGTTCAAAATAAGGTGAATTTTGGTACACCCATTGCAGGATGCGGGAACTATTTTTTGCAAAATCGGGTTCGGCTGCTTTTTTGGCTTCAAGCGTAGCTCTCAGGGTAGGATTTTCCTTAAGCCAGGCGGCAGCTACCTCTTCCCACCGGTAATTGCTGTAGCCTTCTTTTTGTTGTAAAATAGCGTCGAAATAGTTCCAGCTAAAATAGCTGTCCGGCCCTTCTGGTTCCAGCATTTCTACCAGAAAGCGATTGCCCTGCTGATTGGTATAGGCCACATAATCCCCTTTTCTCAGGGCAATAGGTTCCATGCCTTTTTCGGTTTCTACACGATTCAGCCGAAAATGACCTTCGTAGGGGCGGGTAGAGGCGGTGTAATTTTTTATCCGGTAAACCTCCAGCATCAGGGTAGTATCTTTTTCGATCTGTTGTAAGACAATACCATTCAGCCGGAGTTGTTCGTGTACCTTGTGCCAGCCCTGAGGAATCACATAAGCTTTTGGTTTTTCAACAAATTGCATGGGTTTAAAATAACTGAAAAACCGGATCTCGGCATCAAAAGGTTGGTCGCGCCGGTAAAACATCCGGGGCAATCCGGTCACTTCACTCAGCGTTGTATCGCGTTTATATCCTTTAAAAACAAGCGGAGTGCTTTTTTGCGTATCCGGCTCGAAACTTAAAGCGAAGCGCTTTTCGTTGAGCAACGCTTTTCTTTGCGCTTGTCGGGTTGCAAGAATGACTTCCTTTTTTTCAGCAGCAACCTTGCCAATTGTAATCATCAGATCATATGTGCTTTGTACCCTTTCTTTATAGGGTTTCAGCATATGCGTTTCAGGCATAAAACCAATGGTTTGAAAAAGCGCGGTGTACCCGGTGGAGTAGCGGGGAGCATCATAAAACTGAGTCATGCCTTTGTCGAGATCGTAACCATTGAAATTTACATAAGGAAAAAGATCCCAGTTTTTTTGCTTCATTCCTTTGTAAATGGCAGGCTCAAAGTCATTGCGTAGAAATGCCCCAAGCTTGTCACCAAGTTTATCATACTGTGTGGTGAGCAGCGTCATGGTATGCTGAAAGTCTGCGCCATCGCTTACGTGATTGTCGATCAGGATTTCCGGATCGAGATAGTGGAATATTTGGGCAAATGCAGCAGCATTGCGGCTGTCCGTCTTGGTAAAGTCCCGGTTTAGGTCATAATATTGTGCATTTCCCCTAAATCCGTAGGCTTTGGGGCCGTTTTGGTTCACCCGGCTGTAGGAACCCGGGTTAAGGGCTCCTCCGATATTGTACACCGGAATGATGGCGAAGCAAACATTCGGGTCGGGCTTTATTTTGCCCACAGCAATATCTCTGGCAAGCAACATCGACGCATCAGTGCCATCCGGTTCGCCGGGATGAATGCTGTTATTCACCAAAATCACCACTTTTTTCTGTAGATGCCATTGTTTGGGATCAAACTGTCCATCACTGCTGATCATGACCAAATGCAGCGGATAACCGGCATCCGTTGTCCCTATTGTTTTAATGGTTATGTAAGGGCTTATCCGGCTAAGCGAATCAAAAAAAGCAATGGCTTCGGAATAAGTAGCACTTTCAAGCCCGCCCGATTTTTCAAATGGGGTTACATACTGACTTCTCAATAAAAGGCTTTGGGTAAGGATTAAAAATAAAAAAAGGAACCTGATCATACTGTTGTACGTAAGAAACTGTTATAAAAAGAATATTACCAAGGGTTTGTGGAAGAGATCGTTGTAATTCCATCCTCCAAAAGCCGTAATTTGCTGTAAATAACCAACAAATACCAATACAAAAATGCGGTTCCGGTCAGTTTTTAAAAAATTAGGGTTGCTTGTACTGTTGATTGCAGTACTTGCCGGGGCAGCTCACTTTTATTTGTATTATCGGGCAGGTGCTCTTTTAAAAGCCTTTGTAGAAGATGTCAGCGATGGCAATTACACGGTAAATTCTAAAAAATTAAGACTCGGCTACTTCCCGCTAAGAATAAAAGCCACTGATATTTATCTGTATCCCTTAAACAAAGTACTGCTTGCCCGCAGATACGAAATCAGGGCCGATAGCATTGAGTTAAGGCTTAGCGCATTGAGTCCATTGCTTTTTTATAATGTACTGGAAGTTAAAAATGTACGGATTGTCCGGCCCTTTGTAACGGTGGAATCAGACGGGGAAAATATCAGCAAATCTGAAGCACAGTTTAATATTTCCTTGCAGGAAATTCAGGAGGGGCTATTGCAGGGCTTGGAGCAATTTCAGGTGGATAAATGTGTGATTATTGATGGTGGATTTCGGGTAAAGAGAACGGACGTATCCAAAGTGTTGTCGGTTAACAATATGGACATCACCATTGATAGTCTGCTTGCTGCTAGAAAAGGGATGTTGCTTGCAGGAAACGATACCCTTGTCGGTCATTTGATATTACGATTGAACAAGCCAGATATCGAAATCCCTGATTCCAATTACCTGGTAGATGTGGATAAGCTTTATGTCAATACCCGGGAGAATATATTCAGCATAGAAGAGCTTCGGTTTTCCAAAAATAAAATCGGAGAAGCCTATGATACCCTTCAACTTTCCTCGGTTGAATTGCGTGGATTAAACTGGCTTTTGTTTCTGAAACAGGGGATCGTGGAACTGGATAGTGTCCGGGTAAAAAACGGTATTGCCCAATTTGATTTGAGTGACCGTTTGCTTTTTGAACGAAAGACCAAGCGCGGAGAGGAAGAAATATCCTTGGTGGAGGTGCCGCTTATTTTACATAATGTGACGGTGAATCAGGTGGATTATAAACTGAGGAGTAAACGGAAAGACGGCTTATTTACCATGACCCTGCAGGGCGATAGTTTGCAGGTTCGGGACTTTAAACTACTTGATACGATTTCGCCCAAACTTGCACTCGGATCGCTCTCCCTCAATGTGCGTAACTACTCCGATGGCGATGATAAAAAAACCTATCGCGGAGGCTTTGACAGGATGCTGATCAATACCAACAACCTGGAACTTCGGAACTATGAATTGATCCCGTTGAGAAATGCTTCATTCGGGGCTAACAATCGTTTGTTTATTCCTGTGCTGCAGTTACAGCAATATGATCTTGAACAACTCTTGAAAGGCCGGCTTGTAGCAGATAAAGTGCTGCTCAATAACCCGGCTTTGGTCATTGACATCGCAAGACGGAAAAAAGGAGCCAACGGGCAGGGAGCTACTGCTTTTTTCGATTTTTTAAAGAATAAAGTAAAGCCGGTTATTGATATTGATGTGCTGGATATCCGGCAGGCAAGTCTTACGCTGCAACCCCGAAATAAAGCTACAAGCAGCATCCGGATCAGTAATCTCAGCACACAAATTGATGTTCAGAAATTGTTGGATGTAAGTTCTGTAAAGGCACTGATGCAGGTTTCGGATGGTATTTCTTCCGATGGTTTTTTTGTTTCCGGTTCCAATTTCGATTTTAAAGTAACGGAAGGGGTTATCAGTTCCAATGCCGAAGATTTTAAAATGAAAAGGCTGCAGGGAACAATCGCTGCTAATTTCGAAATGGATCTGGATGATGTACATATTGTGAGCCGGCAGGGGCAATTGCCTTTTCCGGTGGATGGATTAATGGATCTGGAAAGGGTGGAAATTGGCTCCGGTGCCATTCAGGTAAGGGCACCGGAAAAAAAGCCAACCAACAGGAAACCGGTGCTGCCCCCTGAGCTGTGGGTAGATCGGCTGAATGCAAAGAACCTGCAGGTTTTATATATTGATGCTAACGGAGCTGCAAGTCAGGCGGAACAACTCGATTTGATTACACAGAATCTTTTTATCAAAGGGAAGGAAATTTCCTGGTTGGAGGCTTTTTTTGCCGGGAATGCGCTTAGTAGCGGTACCAAAGACCTCAGTTACCGCATTGGCAGCTGGCAGGGGCAAATGCCCGGAAAGGTAAGCCTCTACGATGCTCAAATCTGGCCTGCGCAAATGGGTGCCCCGGGTGTTACTGCCAATATGCCTGCTGTTCATTTTACCACCCCGGTTCAATCTGTGGAATGGAGTCCCGGGCTTATTCAAAATCTGGTACTCGATCAACCAACAATCCGGTGGAAAACTCCGGAGAAAAAGGCTGGATTGGAAGAACCTGGCAAACCGCAACTACCCGACTTTTTTCTAAACCGGCTTACCATACTCAATCCGGATATCTACGGGACTCTTTCTTTTGAAAAACAACAGCGTGCTATAGAATGGAAAGGGGGACGCATGATGCTTGAAAACCTTCGGCTTAGTTCGGATGGGGTAGTTCCGGCACAACTCGACCGGATAGAAGCACAAGTACCTGATCCGAAAATTGAAATAGACAGCAATTGGACATTTAATCCTTCAGGTATCCGGTTTTTGGGTAGTCATTTTGGATGGTCTGCCGAAAAGGGACCAACCGGCAGGATTGATTCCTTGTTGGTTCAGGGTATTGGAGGTATACCGCTGCTTAAAAGCGACAGCACCCGCATTGATATGGCTTATGCTGGCATATCGGGATGGAATTTCCCCTTTAAACTTCGGGATAGCATTGCACTCCGGCTTTCAGCAGGACCAAACTGGTGGATGGGAGGTGGATCTGTGACTGCTTTGCTACCGGATTATCAGATACAGGTTTATAATTTTTCGGCGGCCCGGCAGGGTTTGAGCTTCCGGTTTGATAGTATGACGATGAAACCCCATTTGGAAGTTGATTCTTTTTTGAAAAAAAATCCCTTTGAAACAGACTATATTCAGATGAAAATGGGAGCCACCCTGATGGAGGATGTGAGACCAGCTTCTGCAAGGTTTGAAGGCGCTTATATAAAAAAAATGACGACCAAGGATTTTGACTTGCTTGCACAGCGGGATAAGTCGAGACCCGATGATACAATATCTTACAGGCCGCTCTTGACGGAACAATTAAAAAAAATCGGTTTCCCTTTTGAAATTGATACGTTTTCTGTTGAGAACGGAAGCATTCGTTATGAAGAATCCGGACAAAAAGTAGCCGGGGTTGCTACGGTTTATTTCGATCAGATCAGGGGCGATATTTATCAGATCAGCAATCTGCCGGTACCTTCCTGGGATAGTATGAAAACGGATTTGAATGCCCGCTTTATGGGGGTTGCGCCCATGTATCTTCGCTTCCATCAATCTTATCCCGATTCCATGCAGGGTTTCTGGCTTCGGGCAGGTATGAGCAGTTGGTCGATGACTGCCATCAACCCCTTACTACGGCCACTTGCATCGATGGAGTTTAACCGGGGTACTGCAGATACCATGTTTCTGGATGTACGGGCGGACAATGAATTCGCTTTTGGGTATATGGGTTTCGACTACGAACGGATGCGGGTAGCGCTTTTGAAAAACGGAACAGACCGTAAATTCTTTTTTGCAGCACCGGCTAACTTTTTCATCAACCTGATATTAAGAAGCAACAGCGATGGCCGGCCAAGACCGCTATATGCGCCTCGCATGCAGGATAAAGGCATTTTCAATTACTGGGCTAAAATTCTGAATGCCGGTATGCAACACAATGTAGGTGTGCCGGGCAGGGGGAAAAAGGCCCGGAAAATGGAGCGTAAACAAAAAGCAGCAGACCGGAAGTCTGCTGCTAAAATCAGGAATTAATGGGGTCGGCCTCTTTTGAAGAGCCTTCATTTTTTTATGGACATCCTATAACAACGCTAAAGATTTTTTGATGATACCCATACATTCCTCCAACTGTGGTTTGGTAATAGAGAGGGGAGGAGCAAACCGGATCTTATCTCCATGAGTCGGTTTGGCGAGTAGGCCATTTTCTTTTAACCGCAAACAAAGATCCCAAGCCGCTTGCTTATTTTCATGATCAATTACAATGGCATTCAGCAAGCCTTTGCCCCGCACAAGATGCATGTGTTCGCTTTCCAGGCTGTTGAGTTCCTGACGAAGAAATTCCCCCATTACGGTGGCATTCTCAGCCATTTTTTCATCTTTAAGTACTTGCAGCGCTTCCATGGCAACGGCACAGGCAAGCGGATTGCCGCCATAGGTGCTACCGTGTTGTCCGGGATGAATATTCATCATCACGTCATCGTCGGCCAATACGGCACTCACTGGCAATACACCGCCACTCAAGGCTTTGCCAAGGATCAAAATATCGGGGCGAACCTCTTCGTGATCACAGGCAAGCATCTTTCCGGTTCTGCATAATCCGGTTTGAATTTCATCAGCTATCAGCAGCACATCGTACTCGCTGCAAAGCTTTCTTACTCCCTTCAGGTAGCCATCATCGGGAACCACTACACCGGCTTCGCCCTGAATGGGTTCAACCATATACGCAGCCACATTTTTGTTTTGTAAAGCCCTTTCCAAATCGGCAAGGTCATTGTACTCCACCATTTCAAAACCCGGCATAAAGGGTCCGAATTGCTCGTAACTACTTGGATCGGAACTACTTGAAATAGCGGCAAGGGTCCTGCCCCAGAAATTGTGTTTGGCAAAAAGGATGATGGCTTCATTTTCGGGAATGCCTTTTTTTACATACCCCCAACGACGGGCGAGCTTTACCGCTGTTTCGCCGCCTTCCACCCCGGTATTCATCGGGAGTACTTTATCGTAACCAAAAAAATTGGTGATGTATTCGGAATATTCGCCGAGTAAATTGCTATGGAAGGCCCGGCTTGTTAGCGTAAGCTTTTGCGATTGCCTGATCAGGGCATTAATGATCCGGGGATGGCAATGTCCCTGATTGACAGCGGAGTAGCCGCTTAAAAAATCAAAATAGCGTTTGCCATCCACATCCCATAAAAATACCCCTTCGCCGCGATCGAGTACCACCGGTAAAGGATGGTAGTTATGGGCACTGTAAGCGAGTTCAAGATCAATATATTTTTGAGTATTGGCGGTGAGGGCCATTGCTTCAGATTGCATCATAGTAAATAATTTAGAGAAACAGCAGGGTGTTTCCATTCAGAGAAAAATAAAAAAGGAAGTTTGTTCCGGGCATAGAAGGCCCTTAACCGTTTAAAACCGGCTTAGCAACACGAATGATCGAGAAAATCGAGATTGCAATACAGAAATAATATGTTGGGCGAAATAGAGATAACTGCTATATTGGCTTGCAAGATAATTGGTTTCTCTTTTTTTACCATAAAAATATATCAACTTCGCTGCTGTGAAAGCCATTCAAACAACTATTATTACTGTATCCTTAACGATTTTCAGCCTGATTCGGGTCTCCGGGCAGGATATTGTAATTACAGAAACACCGGATACGCTTAAAAATGCGCTTCCGGAAGTGAACCTGACGCCGATGAGTGAGATCGATATTCCGGTGAGTATCGGACTGAAGCCGGTTTACTATTGGGCGAATCGTTTTGTAGATACCATGTACACCTCCCCCAATTATCCGGCAGGATGGGTGGAGGATGGTTGTTCGGTCCGGTATCAGTATCAGTTTAAGCGGGGGGCTTTTAACTTTAAAGCAACCAACAACGTATTGGTAGCTATGTACAGCGGCTATTACGGGGTGCGGGGAAGTACCCGTATCTGTAGTCCGTTGGGCAATTCGCCCTGGACACCGGCTTGTAGTTGCGGCTTTGGTACAGAAAAGGCAAGACGGATTGATGCCGGTTTTGCTGCCGGTTTTCGGCTGAACCCCAATTATACCCTTGGGGTAAATGTGCGGCTTACCGAACCTTCGGCAATTGATAAATGCTCGATTTGCTTTTTTGGTAAAGACATAACAACTACTGTAGCGGCGCAGCTTAAAGCCGAAATGAAGGTATCTATTGATGATATGCAGAAGCAATTGCAAACCTTTAGCCTGAAACCCTATTTGCAAACGATTTGGGATACGTTGCAGGCACCGTATGCCATGCCGGGTTTTGGTTATATGGGTATGCAACCACAAGCCATTCGTATCAGTCAGGCAGTACTCAGAAACGATAGTATGTTTTTCAGCATCGGGCTGAGTGCACGTCCTGAGTTGAGATCCGATGCGGCTTTTGCCAAAAAACCGCTTCCACAGATAACCGACTTCTCCCGCAGAGGAGGCTTCTCGTTGTATCTCGCCCAAACCCTGCCTTACGACTCGCTGAATGCCGTAGCCAACGAACAGGCTGACGGAAAAGAGTTTACAGCCGGCAAAGGGTTGTTCAAAAAAACGGTTCGGATCGATTCGCTGAAACTCCTTGGCGGGGGCGAAAAGATTTTTATCCGGGTTTATCTTTCCAAGGCCATTAAGGGTATGGTGTACCTTGAGGGCAAGCTATTCTGGGATACCGAAAAG
>JBGSNV010000008.1:0-11574 GCA_041739485.1 Chitinophagaceae bacterium | reverse complement strand
GATACCAAAACTTCATCTGCTTCAAATACTCCGGTGGCATCAAATATATCCTCTCCGTTTGTACAACCCGCAAGCAGAAATAGAACGGCAGCCTTTGCCATCATCTGATTTTTTTTCATAATAATTTGTATTTATATTTTCTTCATAAGGTAGAAAATTGAATATTTAATATTGCATAAAGATTACCCATTAGCTATTGTATATTTAATATTTCAAATTGAATATTTGCTTTTTCACTTTTCACCCTTCGTGCCTCAGAGCAGGCTTTTGACGTTTCACGTTTGACCTTTCAACATTCGAGCAACGTCTCCCGGAGGCACGGAGGGGAGGTTGCGATACAGTATTACGTTCACTTCTGCTAGTCCTGATAGCTATCGGCATCGGCATCGGAATCACGTTTCACCTTTCACGTTTGACTTTTCACCTTTCACCATTAACATTTACCATTTACTTTTCACTTTTGACCTTTCACTTTTCACTAACTCCAAATTTCTTAAGCCACATAATAAATGAGCCTCATACCGGGAGGCACCCCTCTCTTTGCGGAGAGGGGAAGGGGGTGAGGCTCTCTTTCCGGGAGGCACCCCTCTCCTTGCGGGGAGGGGAAGGGGGTGGGGCTGCATTCCTAATCCTCATTCCCCAGCAAAGTCCTGTATTGTATCGAAGCTTGTAGTAGTTGCAACCTGTGTACCGCAAGATTTTGTCTTGCCTGATCTTCTGCATGTACTTCCCGTAAATAATCACTTGCAGTAATCACCCCGTTATCCAATTGTGCTTTTGAAGATTCTTTTACTTGTTGCCTTAGCGATATGATGGTTTCATCCGTTCGGATATTCTTTGTGAGTTTGCGAATTGTGGCCTGTGTTTCCAGTAATTGAGATTGCGTGTTGCGTATGAACTGCTCCTTTTGTACTTGTATTTCCTGCCGGTTGATATCAATCAGTTTCCGGTCGCTCTTTTGGGTATACAATCCTCCGAGATTCCATTGAAACCGCACCCCGGTGGTCACAAATGGTGCAAATTCATTTTCCAAAAGATTCAAACCCGGTCGTCCGTAACCTCCGTTGGCAAATACACTGACTCTCGGATTTAACCGGCTGTCAATCAGCAATTCCTGTCTTTTGGTCAGGCTGTCCTGCAACTCATACAAGCGCCATTCAGGCCGTTCCTCCGGTATCATACCAATTGGCAGTTGTCCGTTGTCGGGTAGTTCAAGATCTGTTTTTTCCGTTATCGCTTTGCCGGTATAGAGGCTTAGAATTTCAGCCCATCCTTGCCTTTCTTCAAGAAGGTCATCATTTCTTTGCATGGCTTGTAGTTTTTCGCTTTGTAGCAAAGCCAGATTGGACCGGAATGCCGTTCCGTTTTCAACCTGCGCATTCACCTTTTTCAAGCCTTCCTCCAGGTCGCTGAGAATCAGATGCTGCAGTTTTCGCTGCTCCTCTACCAGCAACATCCTCAGAAAAATTCCATTGATTTTTTCCCGTAATGCCTGCAAGCCTACATGAACTTCCTGTGTTTGAACCAATGCCTTTATTTCATTGAGTTCTTTTTGCAGGCGGATATTGCCTCCGTCGTACACCAACTGGTTGATATCTGCTACCAAGCGGTATTGATCCTTACTCAGTGGCTCAATATCAAAGCCCGAACCCGGAATGCGTCCGGGGAGCGAAGTTACTTCCGATTGCCACGTAGCTTGTGCCGAAAGATTCACTTGTGGCAAATAGTTTTTCTGCAGGTTTTGGTTGTTTTCCTGCAACATAGCCATCGAAAGCACTTTTTTCTGTAACAGGGGGTAATTGGCTGCGGCCCATTCATTGGCCTCTTTTAGTGTAATGCTTCCGGGTACCTGTGAACTTCCGGAAACTGCAGTAAGCAACAGGAAGGTAAAGATCCAATTTTGCATGTATCAAAATTTTTAGTGATTTACTTTTCTTTTCGTTGGTTAGTTACAGGCTCGATGGCGCTCAGAATAAATTCACTGACCTGCGTAATACGGTCTTCCTGCATTTGCTGCCAGGCTTCCTCAGAAAGATTCATCAAATGTTGAAGCATGGGTTTCGCTGCAAAAGGGAAAACACAAAGGCTTATTAGATTGATCATCAATTGCAGGGGTTCAATAGGTCGTATTTCTCCCCGCTTAACTGCCTGAGCTATCACACCACGCATTTTTCCAATAGCTTCCTGCATAGGTGGTGCTACAAAATGGGTAAAAAAGGCATCCGGATCCCGGTTACTTTCTGCAATCACAAACGCGGGTATAAACGGGTTTTCCAATATCATTTTGATGTATCCCGCTGTGAATGCCCAGATTTTTTCCCGGAAATGACCTTCCTGATGAAAGACATCCAATACTTTCGGCATAAGGGATTGAAAGGCTTCTTTAAAAATTACTACAAAGAGTTTTTCCTTGTTTCTGAAATAATAATGAACAAGTGCCTTGTTTATTCCAGCCTCATCTGCAATTTCCTGCATTCTTGCCGCTGCAAATCCTTTTCGAATAAAAACTTTTTTTGCTGCCAGAATGATTAGTTGTTCTGTGGAGGCAAAAGAGGGTATTTCTGTATTATCCATTTAGTTTAACTATTTTGTTTAACCATTTGGTTAAATGCAAATTAAACCTCTTTTTTTTGAAGATGCAATCATTTTTATTTAATACTGAAGATTTTTGTAAAGCAAATGTGGCGCTTCTCCATTAAAAATGTAAACAACTATTTCGTAATCAAGGCTTTCGATATAATATACGATAGAGCATTATTTTTATAGATTGGCTCGTTCCATCAGTCAAAACAGGCTATCGGGTCATTTGATTTTTACTACGCCGGCATTTTTCGCTACAATATTTCACCTCCTCCCATACTTTTTCCCATTTTTTGCGCCAGGTAAAGGGTCTGCCACAGGTAATGCATTTTTTTTCGGGGAGATTTAGTTTGATGTGTGCCATGCCTCTATTACATTTACAAAATCTTTAAGTTTATTCTATAAAAATAAAGGCCAACATTTTGGTCGTTATTTTTTAAAATCATACTTTTGCCCTCCTTTAAATTGGGCTAAATACACTTTGGGGTCGGAAAAAGAACTAATTTCATGCAAATCGCATACAGGCTTTGTGGTGCAAACTGCAAGCCTGAACGTGTTTTGTACCATCTTAAGGCAAAAATAAAACAGGAAAACAGCATATGTCAACCACACAATTACAGAGGCTAAATTTTGGTAAGAGTAAAAACCTTGCAGAAACGCCTGACCTGCTGGCTATTCAGATCCAGTCGTTCAGAGAGTTTTTTCAATTAGAAACTACTCCCGATAAGCGAAATAATGAGGGCTTATTCCGGGTGTTTAAAGAAAATTTTCCGATTAGTGATACCCGGAACATTTTCGTGCTTGAGTTTTTAGACTATTTTATTGACCCGCCCCGTTATTCTATTGAAGAGTGTATGGAGCGCGGACTTACGTATGCCGTTCCTTTGAAAGCCAAATTGCGTCTGAGTTGTAATGATGAAGAGCATATTGACGTCCAAACCATCGTTCAGGATGTATTTCTGGGAAATATTCCCTATATGACTCCCCGGGGTACATTCGTAGTGAATGGTGCTGAGCGGGTAGTAGTAAGTCAGTTGCATCGTAGCCCCGGTGTATTCTTTGGACAGAGCTTACACCCTAATGGAACAAAAATTTATTCTGCCCGGGTTATTCCTTTCAAGGGAGCTTGGATGGAATTTGCGACAGACATCAACAATGTCATGTATGCATACATCGACCGGAAGAAGAAGTTTCCGGTGACCACCCTGCTTCGTTCTATCGGTTTCGAAACCGATAAGACCATTCTCGAGCTTTTCGGAATGGCCGACGAAGTGGAAGTATCCCGTGAAGGTCTGACCCCTTTCATTGGTCGCCGTTTGGCTGCCCGTGTGCTTCGTAGCTGGGTAGAAGATTTTGTGGATGAAGATACCGGTGAAGTAGTAAGCCTTGAGCGTAATGAAGTTGTAATGGAGCGTGACAGCGTTCTGGATGAAAGTGCTGTTGTGGAAATTGTGGATATGGGGATTAAGAGCATCTTTATCCAAAAACAAGATGTGGGCGGTGATTACAATATCATTTACAATACACTGAACAAGGATACTTCGAACAGTGAATTGGAAGCCGTACAGCACATCTACCGTCAGTTGCGTGGTGCCGATGCACCGGATAACGAAACTGCCCGTGGTATCATTGATAAGTTGTTCTTTAGCGACAAGCGTTATGATCTGGGTGAAGTAGGCCGTTATAAAATTAACCGCAAACTGCACCTTGACTATCCTATTAATAAGAAGGTTCTTACCAAAGAAGATATTATCGAGATTGTAAAATACCTCGTACGTCTTACCAATGGCAAGGCTGATATTGACGATATTGATCACCTGAGCAACCGTCGTGTACGTACCGTAGGCGAGCAGTTGTATGCTCAGTTTGGCGTAGGTCTTGCCCGTATGGCCCGTACCATCCGCGAAAGAATGAACGTAAGGGACAATGAGGTATTTACTCCGGTAGACCTGATCAATGCCCGTACATTAAGTTCTGTAATCAACTCCTTCTTTGGTACTTCTCAATTGTCGCAGTTCCTCGACCAAACCAACCCCCTGAGTGAGATCACGCACAAGCGTCGTATCTCCGCACTCGGACCCGGTGGTTTGAGCAGAGAGCGTGCAGGTTTCGAGGTTCGTGACGTACACTATAGCCACTACGGTCGTTTATGTACAATTGAAACGCCGGAAGGACCAAACATTGGTTTGATCTCTACGCTTTGCGTACATGCCAAAATCAATGATATGGGATTCATCGAAACTCCATACCATCCGGTTCATGAAGGAAAGGTCGATTTGATCGGTCTTAAATTCCTGAGTGCTGAAGAAGAAGACGAAAAGAAAATTGCACAGGCTAATGTGGCCCTTGATGCCAATGGTTCTTTTACAGAAGACCGCATCATTGCCCGTGAAACCGGTGACTTCCCCATTCTGGAAAAGAATGAGGTAGAATATATGGACGTAGCTCCGAATCAGATCGTTGGTTTGAGCGCATCGCTGATTCCGTTCCTTGAACATGATGATGCCAACCGGGCCCTGATGGGATCGAACATGCAACGTCAGGCAGTTCCTTTATTGCGTCCTGAATCTCCCATTGTAGGAACAGGTCTTGAAGGTAAGGCAGCCCGCGATGCACGTGTTCAGCTTACTGCTGAAGGAGATGGTGTGGTTGAGTTTGTAGATGCCAAAGAAATTCATGTACGTTACGAGCGTAACAGCGAGCAAAGACATATCAGTTTTGATGACGACCTGAAAATATATAAGCTTACCAAGTTCATTAAAACCAATCAGGGAACATCCATTAACCACCGTCCTGCCGTTCGGAAAGGACAAGTGGTAAAAGAAGGGGACTTCCTGACTGAAGGTTATGCAGTACGCGACGGAGAACTTGCATTGGGTCGTAACCTGATGGTAGCATTCATGCCCTGGAAAGGTTACAACTTTGAGGATGCCATCGTAATCAGCGAGCGCATTGTAAGCGAAGACATGTACACTTCGGTTCACATTGAAGAATTTGAACTTGAGGTTCGGGATACCAAATTGGGTGAAGAAGAACTGACGCCGGATATACCGAACGTTAGCGAAGAAGCTACCAAGGATCTTGACGAAAACGGTATTATTCGCATTGGTGCGCAGGTAGGAGAGGGAGATATCCTGATCGGAAAAATTACACCTAAAGGCGAAAGCGATCCTACGCCGGAAGAAAAACTGTTGCGTGCCATCTTTGGTGACAAAGCCGGTGATGCAAAAGATGCTTCTTTGAAGGCTCCAAGTGGAACAGAAGGAGTGGTAATCGATAAGAAACTTTTCCAACGGACCAAGAAAGACAAGAACAGCAAGGTTCGGGAAAAGGCTGCTCTTGAAAAAATCGAGAAAGTTCACGAAAAGAATCAGCTCGATTTACTCGACCTGATTGTTGAGAAGCTTCAGGTATTGTTGAAAGAGAAGAACTCTTCAGGCATCAGCAATAATTTCGGCGAAGTATTGATAGGTAAGGGAGTTAAATTCAACCAGAAAAACCTGAGTCAGATCGACTTCCTGAATGTAAATCCTTTAGGCTGGACCGGAGACGAGCATATTGACGAACTGATCAATCAGTTGTTACACAACTATACCATTAAGTACAACGAAGAACTCGGTCGCTACAAGAGGGAGAAATTCAACATCAGCATTGGTGATGAATTGCCAGCCGGTGTTTTGAAACTTGCTAAAGTGTACCTCGCTGTAAAGCGTAAGCTGAAAGTGGGAGATAAAATGGCGGGTCGTCACGGAAACAAGGGTATCGTTGCCAAAATTGTACGTCACGAAGACATGCCGTTTATGGAAGACGGAACGCCGGTGGATATCGTTTTGAATCCGTTGGGTGTACCTAGCCGGATGAACCTCGGTCAGATCTATGAAACCGTTCTTGGATGGGCAGGTTTGAAGTTGGGTAAGAAATATGCTACGCCAATTTTCGACGGAGCTTCTACCGATGAAATTGCCGATGAAATTGCAAAGGCCGGGTTGCCACTTTATGGTCACACCTACCTTTACGATGGAGAAACCGGTGATCGCTTCGATCAGAAAGCAACTGTAGGTGTTATTTACATCATCAAACTCCACCACATGGTAGATGATAAGATGCACGCCCGTTCTATCGGACCATACAGTTTGATTACCCAGCAGCCTTTGGGTGGTAAAGCACAATTTGGTGGTCAGCGTTTCGGGGAAATGGAAGTGTGGGCTCTTGAGGCTTACGGTGCTTCCAACATCCTGCAGGAGTTGTTGACAATTAAGTCGGATGATATCATTGGCCGTGCTAAGGCTTACGAAGCTATAGTAAAAGGTGATAACATTCCACGTGCCGGTGTACCGGAATCATTCAATGTATTGGTACATGAATTGAGAGGTCTTGGTTTGGATATGTCTTTTGACTAATCTGATTTAAGCATTCTATAAAATAATAAAACCGTCCGGGAGCAATTCCGGACGGTTTTTTCGTTGAGGTTACTTGTTGTTTTATTTCTTCATTTTTAGTTCAATAGGTTTTCCATTTGCCTCACAATAAATCTCCCACCAGTTATCCTCTTTTTGTAGCTCGGTAATTTTTATGGGTGTTACTTTTTGTCCATTCAGATAAAAAGCAATGGAGGAGGTTCTTCTGCCAAGTCCAAGTTCCATGCCATTGATGGGTACTTGAATTTTAAGAATACGCTTCATGCCGGCAGGCCAATTTTGCATGGTACAGTTTAAGGTGAAGTTATTCTCCCGAATGGTTGATTTCCAGACCATTAGCTGATGCTTGTCTTTTTTCTTTTCGGCATCCGGGGTAACTCCGTCATCATCGTATACATAAAATGTTTTATCGGAATTGCCGGGGAAATATCGAATTGTCAGGGTATCATCCCACGAATAGTCGTGAGTAGACTGCATGGATTTTGTGTCCCAATAAGGAATAAAACTACCTCCCTTGACAAAAACGGGGATTTGGTCTTCCTTTGTCGCTTCTTCAATCCATTGATCTCCCGATTCATAGCTCAGGTCATTGTAGCGAAACCAAATACCGGGAGGAAGATAAAGCCGCTTCATTTTAGCCCCTCTTTCAGTTATAGGAGCTACAAGAAGTGAAGGCCCCCACATGTACTGTTTGGTTGCTTCGGCTGCTTCCTCCAATTCGGGGAAAGCATAAATCATTGGCCGGATAAGCGGTTTCCCGAAGTTTGTTTGTTCCCAGGCCAGCGAATAATTGTAAGGCAACAACCTGTATCTTTCCTTGATGGTTTTTAAGGCTAGGTTCTTTGTTTTAGGATCCCAAAATGTAGGTTCGCTTGGCAGGCTGATCGTGCCCGCCGGAGTCAGGCTGTCTAGTGCAGACCCATGTGGGCGGAATACCGGGGTGTAAGCCGCAAACTGCAACCAGCGTGTGTACAATTCGGCATCTGCGGTATCGGTCATGGCAAAGCCGCCGGCATCGCTATGTATGTAGGGGATGCCACTCATACTCATGCTTTGTAAAAGCGGGATCTGTGCGCTTAAACCACTCCATCCGCGTCCTACATCACCCGTCCATGGAAAGATGCTAAAACGCTGACTACCAGCATATCCGGCGCGGTTTAGAAAAAATAAGCGTTTATTAGGTTGCTCTTTTTTCCAGTTTTCATAAACCATCTGACTCCATACATGGCCATACATATTATGTACTTCATTAGCGGACATCATTCTTTTACTGCCAAAGTCTTTCAGGTTGTGCATCACCCCTTCAGGATGATTTTCCGGTTCTCCAAGGTCACCCCACCAACCAGCTACGCCTATTTTATTTTGTTTACGATAAAACTGCCAGAACCAATCCCGTGCTGTTTTTTGAAAAAGATCGATGATGCCGCCTTTACCAAAATAGAAGTCTGTAAGTACAAAAGGTTTACCTGTCGAGTCCTTGGCTAAATAAGGTTGGGAGGCTTTATATTGAAGGGTATTTTCAAGAATAAAGGGCTCTGTAATAAGAATGGTTTGAATATGGTCCTTTTGAAAATCTTTAATCATTTTTTTCGGTTCAGGCCATTTTTTTCGGTTCCAGTCGAGATTGCCCAACGTATATTGTATGGTTTCTCCAAACCAGAAAAGATCCATAATGATGGCATCCATCGGAAATCCGTCCGCTTTCATTTTTTGCACAACGGACTCGGCTTGCTGCTGACTTTGATAACCGAACCGGCTTACAAAATTGCCAAGGGCCCATCGTGGGGGCAGGGGTTGCCTGCCGGTAAGCTGCGCATATTTACCCAGAATTTCTTCCGGGTTTTTTCCGGGAATGATATACATATCCGGTACACCGGATGCAAAGGCTGCTTCCAGAATACCGGGACGGTTTTTGCCAAAATCAAGATACCCCTTGGAAGGATTGTCGAAAAACAGCCCGAAGCCTGCAGTGGAAAAAATAAACGGTATTGAATAATTTAGTTGATCCTGTCCTTCGCCATATCCATAAGCCGGACCATTATTTAAGGGAATACGCTGTCCGTTGCGAATCAATGGTAAGGCTCTTTCTCCCCCGCCATACCAATCTACATTTTCCGGCATCTCAATCAGAATGCCCCGCAAATCCCCCATATCGAATCCGTTTACAAACGAAAGGGATTTGTCATCAGACACTAAACGGATTCCTTTATTCTCATTAAAAGGTTCAATAACGATTCCCTTTGTTTTTAGAACCAAATTTTCGCCTTTAACCATCGAAGAAACCAGCGGGTCACTTTTCAGGATTACAGCATTTGAAATTTTTTCGGAACGGGGCATGTCTTTGTATTGCCAGGTAATCCTGATAATACCATTGGGGAAGCTCGAAATTGACCAGGATGCATCTGTTTTTGTTTGACTAAAACATAGTCCGGCTATCCAAAAAGCAAGACTAAGTAACCCGATTTCTTTTTTCATGAAATAAAGATAATGTATCGGGCATAATTTGGGTGACTAAGCAAGAGAACCGCCCTTAAATGGCGGGGAGCGTTTATATTTGCGCTCCCATAGCACAAATTAAAAC
The DNA here is from genome assembly GCA_041739485.1 of Chitinophagaceae bacterium. Taxonomy (GTDB): domain Bacteria; phylum Bacteroidota; class Bacteroidia; order Chitinophagales; family Chitinophagaceae; genus Phnomibacter. The sequence continues at coordinate 1,995 of JBGSNV010000008.1, read as the reverse complement.
GGGGGGGAGGGGATATGAAAGTTATGAAATTTGGTGGCACCAGCGTGGGCCGCCCCGAAAGAATGCATCAGGTGGCTGAACTGATAACAGCAGATGCAGAACCAAAGATTGTGGTCTTAAGTGCTTTAAGTGGTACCACCAATGCTTTGGTTGAAATTAGTATGTCGCTTGCGGCCAATAATCGCGGAGAAGCGAAGTTGCAGATTGATGCCCTTGAAAATCATTACCGGGATTTTATTACAAAATTGCTCACAACCGGTCCTGCACTCGAAAAAGCGGAGGGTATTGTTACCGAGCATTTTGAATTTCTCAATATTATTTTGCGCATTTCCTTCAGTGAAGCGCTGAATAAAGATATTCTTGCACAGGGCGAATTGCTCAGTACCAAATTATTTTGTGTGTACCTGCAGGAAAAGGGTATTGATCATGCTTTTTTACCGGCACTTGAATTCATGACGATTGATAGTTATGACGAGCCTCAGATTGGTAGCATTAGGGTGAAATTGTCCCAATGGCTTTCCAGGCATCAGGGTATTCATTTATTTATAACGCAGGGCTATATCAGTAAAAATTCACGCGGCGAAGTGGATAACCTCAAGCGGGGTGGTAGCGATTATAGTGCTTCGCTCATTGCAGCGGCGATTCATGCAACTGCCTGCGAAATATGGACCGATATTGATGGTATGCATAATAACGATCCAAGGATTTGTGAAAAAACAAAACCGATTGAACAACTGTCCTTTGAAGAAGCCGCGGAACTTGCATATTTCGGTGCCAAGATTTTGCATCCGGCTTCTATTTGGCCGGCACAGCAATATAAAATTCCAGTAAAGCTTTTGAACACCATGCAGCCGGATGCCAAGGGTACACTGATTGTAGAAGAAGCAGGCAGCAAAGGAGTGAAAGCCGTAGCCGCAAAAGATGGTATCATTTCCATCAATATTCGCAGTAGCCGCATGTTGCTTGCCTATGGTTTCCTGCGTAAGATTTTCGAAGTATTTGAAAAATACCGGACGAGCATTGATATGATCACCACATCTGAAGTAGCGGTAAGTGTTACTATTGACAATGACCTGTTATTGAAGGAAATTGTTAAGGAACTTGAGCCTTTTGGTACCATTACCGTGGAAAGTGGATTGTCGATTGTATCGGTGGTGGGGAATGAAATTGCTGAAACCAAGGATGTGTTGTTGCGGTTGTTTGATTGTGTTAAGAATATTCCGGTACGGATGGTCAGTTATGGAGGCAGCCGTCACAATGTGAGTTTATTGTTGCCTTCACCGCATAAAAAAGAAGCTTTACAGTCTTTGAATACGGGTTTATTTGGGTTATAGAAATGCTTTTTAATAAGGCTGCGTTGGTGCCATGATCTATGGAGGGTTATTGTGCCAATGCAGCCGCCATTTTCCGGATCCGGTCTTCGAGTTTTTCAGTGGTTAGGTTGTTCCGGTTAAGCCCGTCGGCAATAATGGGAAAACTCAACGGAGTAAGCTTTTCCGGAAACCGGATGATAATCGGGTTATCGAGAATCCTTTGCATAGCTAATCGCAACCTTACTTCTTCCATTTGCTGTTCCATTACTTCATTGAATGCCTGCCGCAACAGGATATTGTCCGGTTCATAATCGCGGAACACCTTAAATAACAGCGAAGAGGAGGCCTGCAGATGTCTTGCCTTTTTCTGTTCTCCGGGCATGCCCTGAAAAATAAGTCCGCCGATCACTGCAATATCCCTAAATTTTCGCATAGCCATTTCTACCTGATTGATGCTTTTTTGCATGTCAGCTAACAGACTATCCGTTGAAAAAAGTTCATGAGCATTGGTGTCGTCAACGGGTATCGGCTTGTCGCTGAGTAATTCAAACCCATAATCATTCATAGCTATAGAAAAACTAATGGGTAAGATGCGCCCGATTCGGTAAGCAAGGATAGCACTTAAAGCTTCATGAACCTGTCTTCCTTCAAAAGGGTATACCAATAAATGAAATCCATCCCG
>JBGSNV010000377.1:0-9430 GCA_041739485.1 Chitinophagaceae bacterium | reverse complement strand
TTGGCACATCCTGCACATTGTCAAAACCCGATGGCGCTGTTTCGGAAGAGGGGAGGGTGGCCAGTTTTTTGATGACGACTGCTTTGGCATCGGTTATCAAAATCGTTGAAGGAAATCCGTTTACCGGAACGAGATAGCTGAACGGCTTCTGAATTTGCCGAAGCATAAAATACTTGTGATCGGGCGAAGCGGAAATGGTGGTGTAAATACCCGGTTTTCCAAAATTGGTTTCTACACCCGCCTTATTCATCACCGGTTGGGTGGTGGCGTAAAAAGCAAACAGCGTCTCGTCGTAGGGATTCTTGATCAGATCCTGATACGTGCGGCTTGGAGCCTCTTTGCCAAGGTTTTCCTGAATGATGGGGCCGGCAGGGGCTATGGGTTCTTTGGGAGCCGCAGTAGCTGCCGCAAGGGTCACTTCGTACATCAGCGTGGTATTGTCGAGGTACCGGTAGTTGCCAAGCGCAAGGTTCAAAGCCCGTTTGTTTACCTTTTTGGCCATGGCAGTTTTTACATCTACTTCATACAGGTCAATGCGGTCGTTGAGCGTATTCGAAAAAGCGATTTTAGTTTGTGCCGGATTCCAGGTAGGGCTTCCCCCTTTGAGGTTGGCTGGTAAACCGATTACCTGCATTTCCTTACCGGTCTTTATATTTTTTATTTTGAAATTGGTAATGTAGTTCGAGCGGCTTGGACCGAAGTTCCGTGGATTGATCCTTAATCCGGCAATCCTGAGCTCGGGCTGCGCCAGTTCCTCTACATCGGGGTACTGGCTGCGCTCCATCACCAACATGAAGTTGGCCTTGTCATCAATACTTATTGTTGGGGTAGGCGGAGCCAATAACAGGTCCTCCAGCATTTTGGGAGGCCGCTGATAGCTTGCAGACTCCTGTGCGAACAACAGGCTGCCCATAAGCAAGCCTGATAGAAACAGACATATTTTTTGCATCAGAATTGATTTTAGTTCTTTTTAGACGCTGCCAATCAATCTTTCTGTTCCTTTATGGCTTAAAAAAATTCGTAATCTCTGTGGCTACACCGCTTGCACCGGGATCCACACCCTGATTGGCGAGTGTAACAACGACCCATTGTTGTTGAGGACATACAATGAGCTGACTTCGGAAACCATAGGTACCTCCTCCGTGTTGAAAAATGGCAGGTTTCAGGTTGGTTGAATTGCGGTGCCAGCCAAGGGTCACCACATTCGGATCTCCATCATAGGTGGTTGTGGCAAGTAAGGTGGAGTTTCCTTCTTTATCCTGCAGGTCTTTCAGGCTTTGGATCCCATAAGTCAGCATATCTCTTGCATTGCTTTTTATACTTCCTGCGGAGGCAAGCGCCGTAAAATTCCAATAGGGTGTAGGGGCGCCCAATTCATTGTAACCAATCGCCTGTGCCGGAAGGACCTTGTTTTCGGCTGATGTGTGTGCTAGGTGTAACGGCTTTACAAAATATTTTTGTACCAGTTCCGTAAAAGGAATCTTGTACACCCGTCCTAAAATGGTACCTAATAGCCCCATTGCATAGTTGCTGTATTCGTATTGTACGCCCGGTTCGCGGTCTGGCTTTATTTGCTTTAGTCCATTATAAAGTTTTGCTTCATCATACAACACATAAGGATCATTTGGATCAATTCCTTTTACCAAAAAAAGATCAACCGGTAATCTTGGAAGCCCGCTGCTATGGTTGGCAAGCTGTACGATTTTTATTTTTTGAAGTGCGGGATTGGCAGCTACACTATCAGGCAGGTAGTTGGTAATGGGCGCATCAAGCTTTATCTTTCCCTCCCGCACTGCCCTTGCAAGCAGGTTACCCACAAAGGTTTTAGTAATGCTGCCAATTTCATATACGGTTTCGCTGTTGGCTTTCAGGTCTTTTGTCTTATTTGCTTCCCCGTAGTTGTAAAAATATTTTTCTTCATTATAATATACCCCAATACTCAGGCCCTTGGTAGATGTATCCATCATATAACCTTTAGCAGCTTTGTCTACGGCACTATCCAGTTTTGTTTTTAACGGATTATCTGTGTACAGACTTGCCCGTTTCGGGGCATTCTCATCTTTATAAGGTTGCATGGCCAATGTCTCTATCAGTCCGTCTTCATCTAATTTTATCAGGGTTTGTAAAGTAAGCCCTGCAAAAAGTTGTGTTTTATATTTACTCAACCCCTTTTTTTGATATTCAAATTCAAATGCTATAATGGCTCCATAAGGTCCAAGCTGTTGTACCATACCATTTTCCAGAGCCTCCATACTTACCTGTTTCTTAAAAGAAGGCGAAAGCAACATGTACAGACTGTCGATAGCTTTTGTATTAAAGTATTTTTTTACAAGCTGTGCCTTTGCATCTACAGCCAACTCTTGCGCAGTAGTTGGTGTTTTCTGTGAAATACTAAGCAGAGGAAGGAAGCATATAAGAAATAGGATATTCTTCATAAACATTATTATTTTTATATATATTAATTCCGTTTTTTACAGAGGAATTTATTTTTTCCTGAAGAGAGGAATAATAGTATCCATAGCATCTTGTTGCAGGAGAAAATAAAACCTATACTTTACGGCAGGATCACTGGATAGCAACCAACCATGTTTCAAATATAATAAAACTGGTAGAGATTCCCCCGTACCGTTTGTACCATTTGAAAGGTACATACCGTTTGCATGCTATTATTCCAAAGCACCAATAACAAAAGAAATCATTGCAGAAAGTTAAGCTAGGAAAGTCCAAGTACATCTTTCATCGTAAAAACGCCTTGTTTGCCGGCCAGAAACTCGGCAGCAAGCACTGCACCAAGTGCAAAACCCTGCCGGCTATGCGCTTCATGTTCAATGCGGAGGGTATCAATTGCCGATTGGTAGGTGATGGTATGCGTGCCAGGTGCCGGATCAATCCGCAGGCTTTCTATGGGCAGCTCTCCGGGATTATCAGAAGGTTCGTTGATCCATTTATTTTTGGAAGGGTTTTCCTGTAAAATCTGTTCGGCAAGCGTGATAGCCGTGCCACTAGGTGCATCGAGTTTGGCTGTGTGATGTATTTCGGTCACCCTCGTTTTATATTCCGGATAAGGGGCCATCAGCTTTGCAAGCAACTTATTTACTTCAAAAAAAATATTGACCCCAAGACTGAAATTGCTTGCATACAACAAGCCTGTATTTTGTTCTGCCGCCAGCCTGGCAACTTTTTCGTATTGCTGCAGCCATCCGGTAGAACCACTTACTACAGGCACCTGCTGTTCGAGGCTGAAAGAAATATTTTTAAAAGCTGATTCCGGACCGGTAAATTCAATGGCTACCTCAGCGGCTTGCAGGGCTGTCGGAGTCAGGTCTTCCATGTTTTCAATGCCTATTTTCAGCACAATCTCATGACCCCGCTCTATTGCAATCGCCTCAATCGCCTTGCCCATTTTTCCATATCCTATCAGTGCAATCTTCATAATGTATAGTCCGCTTCTTTATTATTTTCCGGGCAATGGTTTCAGTACTGTCTTTTTGGGCTTGGGTTGCAGCGAGATACCAAGCTGTGCATACCCGGATTGTATATTGTATTGAGGCGTCTGTATTTTCAAAGACAAGTCATCCGAAACATCAAATCCTCTGAGATGGGCAAATACAGTAGCATCTGCAACATTTAAGCCCCAAAGAATAATAAAGGCAAGTACGCTATAGTCCACATTGCGCCGAAACTCATCGCGGTAAAAACGAATGGAGTTGGTGGATAGGGGTTTGTAGCGAGCCTCTATCAGGTCATCGTTTGTGGTGATAGTATCGAGCCGGTAAATATAGGCCTGCCGTAATCCCCGGTACTGACTGATATTATCGAAGAAAAGGAAAGTTGTAAATCCAAGCGCACCATAAATGACGGGTACTTTCCAAATTTGTTTATTGTTGATCTGTCCCCATCCGGGGATGATTGCCGAATGTCTCGTTACTGCACGGATAGCAGCCCGCCGCAGCGAATCCACCAACTGTGCGCTGTCTATGGTTGGTGGAAGGACAACAGATGTGTTGGATGCAACTTTCTGCTCAGCCCCTTTTTTTTGAGCCACCAATCCGGAAACCAATGTGAAAAAAACGACGGTTAAGATCCAATACTTCATGCTGCAGACTTATTGCACTTTGATACCCAGCAATTCAATGACCTTATTGAGTTCCTGTAAGGAGTAGTATTCGATGGCAATACTTCCGGCGCCTGTTTTTTGATGTTTCAGGACTACCTTGGTTCCAAAGTGAGAAGCTAAATTATCTTCAATACTTTTATAAGCAGGAGATAAACCTGATTTTGGAGCAGGTTTAACTTTCACCGGGGCTTTGTACAGCTTGCGTACCAATTCCTCAGTTTGTCTTACAGAAAGTCCCTTTTCGATGATTTCGTTGAAAATGAACAACTGATTGTCTACATGATCCACATTAATGATGGCGCGGGCATGTCCCATACTCATTTTGCCATTTCGAACCGCAACCTGAATATCGGGGGGTAATTTCAATAGCCGGATGTAGTTGGCTACTGTGCTCCGTTCTTTGCCCATCCTTTCTGCCACTTCTTCCTGTGTAAAATGGAGTTCTTCCATCATTCTTTTATAACTCAGGCCAATTTCAATAGCGTTCAGGTCCTCTCTTTGCAGATTTTCAAGCAAAGCAAGTTCCAGAATCTGTTGATCGTTGGCTTCTCTCAGATAAACCGGCACATCAGTAAGACCCGCCATTTTTGAGGCGCGGTAACGACGTTCTCCTGCTATCAGTTTGTATTTGCCGGGGCTGAGTTGCACCACGGTCAGGGGTTGTATGATATCGTGCAGTTTGATGGAGGCTGCAAGTTCCTTCAAGGCCTGTTCGTCAAAATCGCGTCTTGGCTGATTGGGGTTGGGCTCAATATGGCTCAGGGGAATGCGCTTGGCTGAAGTTGATTGCTCAATTAAATCATTGCGTAAATGCCCGGAGGTCGTTTTTAGGTCGGCGTCAATATTGCTTAACAGACTCCGCAAGCCTTTGCCGATCTGTTGCTTTTTATTTTCGTTTTTATTCATGGTGGTAATCCAAAATCTTGGGCGGCAAAAATATAAAACTATTTCTCAACAGGGCAAAGCAACTTCCATACCCCTGTAATCGGGTAAAGTTCGCAGGATAAATGAGGTGAAAATGCTTGTTTTAATCGAGATATCTTGCCTGTTCGGTTATTTTTGTCAGGTTGTTTTTTTGTAAAACCTCCTTTGCCAGATTGAGATAATTGGTGGTTCCCTTGCTGCTTGCATCATAAAGAATCACCGGTTTACCTACCGAAGGGGCTTCACTCAGACGGGTATTGCGATGTACAATTGTATCAAAAACCATGGCGTCAAAATGTCGCCTTACTTCGCTGACTACCTGATTACACAAACGCAAACGGGCATCGTACATCGTCATCAGAATACCTTCTATTTCCAGATTGGGATTCAGCCGGCTTTGTACAATTTTGATGGTATTCAGCAATTTGCCAAGACCTTCAAGGGCAAAAAATTCACATTGTACCGGCACAATCACCGAGTCAGAGGCTACAAGCGCATTTACGGTGATCAGGCCCAAAGAAGGGGAACAGTCGATAATAATGAGATCGTATTGATCTTTAACAGGATCAAGTATCTGTTTGAGCACATTTTCCCGGTTTGGGTAATTGATCATCTCAATTTCGGCACCCACCAGATCAATATGTGAGGGAATCAAATCCAGATTTGGGATTTCTGTCTTCAGAATGACTTCTGCTGCCGATGTCTCATTCACAAAACAATCGTACAGGCTCAGATTGATATTATGTAGATCGAATCCAACACCTGTGGTGGAATTCGCCTGTGGATCGGCATCTACAAGCAGCGTTCGGTACTCCAGGACCGCGAGACTTGCTGCGAGATTGATGGCTGTGGTGGTTTTTCCGACCCCTCCTTTCTGATTTGCTACCCCTATTATTCTTGCCATGTACGTTTGATGTGAAAACTCGAAATGTTTTGCAATGCTACATAATTATTTTCCCTTTCAAAAATACGGTTTTGCCAGTTTGCCTGAAAAAACAAACCCTCCGTGTTTGAACACGAAGGGTTTAAAGGGGAATTTAAAGCTCAAAGCTGCCACCAATCGTTGGAAGCGTAAGTTCTATTTGTTTGTCTGAAAACAACTTTTCAGCACTGTGCTTATCGATGACGATATAAGGAAAGGTATCGTAGTGAACTCCGATAACCCGGGTGGTTTGAATCATATCGGCTGCCATAGCGGCATCTTCGGGTCCCATAGTAAAGTTGTCCCCAATAGGTAAAACAGCGAAATCAATCGTTGTCCAGCGGGGAATCAATTGCATATCGAGCGTAAGTGCTGTATCACCGGCGTAGTAAAAATTACCTTCCTCGGTGGTAATCACAAAACCCATCGGGTTGCCGCCATAGCTGCCATCAGGAAGTCCGCCGCTATGCTGAGCCACTACACAACGTACCGTCCCGAAATTAAAGGCTTTTTTTCCCCCGGTGTTCATTGGGTGTACATTGGTAACCCCTTGCTTGTTCAGCCAGTCCATTATCTCATAAGCGCAAATTACAGTTGCTCCGGTGCGGGTTGCAATCGATACGGCATCTGCTACGTGGTCCTGATGTCCGTGTGATAACAAAATATAATCCGCTTCAATCTTGTCCACTTCAATACCCTTGGCCAGCTCATTGTAGCTGATAAAAGGATCAAATAATAAATTGAGGCCTTTTGTCTTGATGGAAAAGCAGGAATGTCCGTAATAAGTAAAAATCATGATTTTATTTTTTTTGAATGAATATTAATTTTGGGTTCTTTGTCCCGACCATCAAACCGTTCTTATATCCTTTTGTTCTACCTAAAAAAGAAATCAGAGATATTTGCTGTGGCTACAAATATCCAAAAAGCAGCTCGAATTATCATATCAAGTAATTAACATGGCCAGATTTATGATCCAGACTCTTTTTTTTATAGCGATTTTATTACTTCTTGATCTTTATGTTTTTCAGGCGGTAAGGACGGTTAGTTCCCAGCTCAGCCCTGCATCCAAAACAATTGTACATATTCTTTTTTGGCTGATTGCTGTCGCCGGAACGGGATTGTTGGTGTCGTTACCTATTTTGAGGGGACGTCCCGGACTAAGTCCGATTTTTACCTATGCGTTATCAATTGCACTTGGGTTATTAATTGCCAAGCTGCTAGCCGTTTCATTCCTGATTGTAGATGACCTCCGGCGATTTTTTCAATGGGCGGTGGCTCAGTTCTGGGTGCGTAATACTGATGCGGCACCCGGACATGAAAAGGCAGAAGCGATTTCAAGAAGCGTCTTTTTAAGTTGGGCAGGCCTTGGTCTTGGCAGTCTTGTTTTTGGAACGCTGCTCTATGGCTTTCGCAACAAATACAATTACCATATCCGCAAGCAGGTCATGCTTTTTCCCAACCTGCCTGCAGCCTTCAGGGGTTTTCGGGTGGTGCATATCAGCGATATACACAGTGGTAGTTTTACCAATCAGGAGGCAGTTTTGCGGGGGGTGCAAATGATTCTCGATATGAAACCTGACCTGATTTTGTTTACCGGGGATCTTGTAAACGACCGGGCTATGGAAATGGAACCTTATATGGAAATCTTCAATCGCCTTAAGGCCAAACATGGCGTATACAGTGTATTGGGCAACCACGATTATGGAGACTATGCGCAGTGGGAAAGCAAAGAAGCCAAGGAGGCGAATCTTGAGCAACTGAAAAAAGTACATGCCCAACTCGGCTGGCGACTGCTGCTCGATGAATCGGTTATGCTTGAAAAAGAGGGGGCTTCCATCGGATTGATTGGTGTACAAAATATCAGCGGCAAAGGCCGGTTTCATTCTTATGGCAACCTGCAAAAAGCGTATGCTGATTCCGCTTCACAGTCATTTAAAATTCTTATGAGTCACGACCCGAGCCATTGGGATGACGAAGTAAGACCCAAATATGCAGATATCGATCTCACCCTGAGCGGACATACCCATGGAATGCAGTTTGGTGTAGAAATTCCGGGCTTTAAATGGAGCCCGGTACAATGGATGTACAAACAATGGGCCGGTTTATATGAAAAGGGTGAACAGAAACTCTATGTAAACCGGGGCTATGGATTTATAGGCTATCCCGGCAGAGTAGGCATTTTGCCCGAAATTACCCTGATAGAATTGGGTTAAGGAAATGAAAAATATACGTCGAATTGCCCCTATTATTCATTTTTAACCCTTTGGTATCTTAATCTTTCACTTCCTTTATTAAGTCAAACAATTATCTCTTTCAAATGGTAAGTGGTATTAAGGTAAAATTGCTTTAAACTTTTTATGTAATTATTCATCGGGCAACACTTTGACCCCTAATTTTTTTTTAGAAAAAAAGCCGGTTTATATTTTGATTCAGGAGGCTATTTTAGGGACATTTTATTTATGTAGTCGTTCATTTATATTGAATATTTTTTCTATGAAATCTCCGCTTAAAGGCATATTTCTGAGTACGAATGATATTTCGGATATGCCATACTGGAATTGACCGGGAGTAAAATGTTACTATTAAAAACAGTCTCTTGGTTATAGAGACACACTAAAAATTACGTATATGCAAAAGCTAAGCTTCTTTCTGGTGGGTTTTCTCCTTATGCATCATGGCTTTTCTCAGTTTTTAAAAGTGGGACTTAAAGGTGGAGCCAATCTGGCAAAAATGGAAGGGAAATCATTTAAAGAGCAATTTAATCTGGGCTATTATGCGGGTGGTTTTCTGGAAATTAAGCTCGGGGAAAACTGGTATTTGCAACCCGAAGTTTTGTTCAGCGAAACAGATCTGAACCCCTCTGATGAGTTTAAAGATATTTATCAGGATGTACTGGATATATCAAAAATTTCTACCATGAAGTTGCAGGAGTTGAACCTGCCGGTCACCTTGAATTACCGGGTTTCCAATATTTTAGCCTTATCAGCGGGTCCTCAGTTCAGCATTGTGCTCGATCGGGGTGAAAGTTTCATGAATAATGCCAAAACAGCGTTTAGGGAAGGCGATGTAGCCCTTATGGCAGGAGCCAATGTTACCCTTGGGAAATTCAGGGTTTTCGGAAAATACCTTTGGGGACTAAAAAATAAAAACGACATCAACAATCAGGATGCCTGGCGTACTCAAACTGCACGGCTTGGTTTGGGTTTTGTTTTATAAGGACTCATTAAAATATTTTCTTGAGGAAAGATTGTCCGGGCAGGCAGTCTTTTTTTTGTTTTTTGGGGACAGGAAGACAAGAGAACAAGGTTGGCACCAATTTTGTCTTATCTTATTGTTTAATTTTAATTTACGGATGCGCCTCGTTTGGTGACATTATGTCGCAATATTTATAATATGATGGAAGATTTTTTTATGAGAGCTGAGGAAGAAGTTGATTTCATGCCTATTATCCCCATAAATGAGGAGGA
>JBGSNV010000369.1:0-14730 GCA_041739485.1 Chitinophagaceae bacterium | reverse complement strand
TTCAGGTACAATCCCAATAGCATCTCCGGTTTCGTAGATAAAGGGTTCTTCTGTTTCAATCTCCAAATGATTGGTATACCGCTTACTGCCAGTATCATTCAGTGTGAAATTGGTTCGTATAATGCCTTCAAATATTTTCTTACCCGGCTTCTCCGGTAAATGGGGTTCCGCTTTCACGACAACCGATTGTTGGTGACCGGCCTGGTTATTTTTCGATGTGTAATATTGATTGATCTTTTGGGTCCATAAAGATGCTTCGGATTCAAAATCCTCATCACAGGTCTGCATAGGTACAGTAACCTTTGCACCCCATTGCTTCAGTTTTTCTTCTACATCAATACCGGTTTGGCAATACAACGGATAAGCCTTGCTGCCAAGGGCAAGCACTGAAAAATGTAAACCCCTTAAATCCATTTCCTGCTGATGCAGGTAATCGTAAAAAGGTTTTGCTGCCTCCGGAGGTTCCCCTTCTCCCTGCGTACTGATCACAACAAGCAGTTGCGTTTCCTTTTCCAGTTGAGCAGGTTTGTATTGCTCTGCAGCAATCGGTTTTACCTTTAAGCCAGCCTGCCGCAGTTCGGTAGCTGTTTTTAATGCTGCTTTTTTGGCGTTGCCTGTTTCGGTACCGTAGATTAAGGTAATCGTTTCGGTAACGATTGGTTTTTCGGTTTGCTGCGCTATTACTTTTTGGCGATGATCTTCTCCGTTTTTTTCCGGATTTGCGACCAACCCTGCCAGATAGCCGCTCATCCAGAGCAATTCCTTTTCAGAGCTCCGTTCGACGAGTGCATGTAAAGTGGCTAATTGTGCTTCTGCAAGCATATTTCCTGTTTTGGTAAATGATTAAAAGAATAGAATAAGGCAATCGCGGGGCCTATCATAAGCATAGCAGGCGATTGAATATCTGATGAGGGCCAGGCTTCGGAGCATTCCGCCAAGGTGCTGATGCGGTATCGTTCGTCGGAAAACGTAGCTTTTTCTGCAAGCAGGATAGGTGTGCTTGGCGGTTTGCCTGCTGCAAGCAACAGGTTGGCGAGTTCAGTACAGGTTTGCCCGGCCATATAATAAATCAGCGTATCTGAAGTTGTCGCCAAATCGCGGAGGTTCTCTTCTGAAACAGAGCTGCTTTTGTGGAAGGTTAAAAACCGGATACCCTGCGCATAGCCACGGGCCGTTAGGGGCATGGAAACCGATGCAGCCACGCCCTGCGCAGCGGAAATACCCGGAATAATTTCGAACGGGATTCCATATTCAGAAAGCGTTTGCAGCTCATCTTTTATGTTGGAAAAAATGGTGGAGTCGCCGCCTTTTAATCGTACAACCAAATAGCCCTGCAATGCATATTTAACGAGTAGCGCATTGATCTCACTCTGCGGTGTACTTCGCCCGCTGTAGGCTTCCTTGCCAACTGGTATGCTGATGGCATCGGGTGCATGCTGCCGGATGATTTCCGGGTTTACCAACCGGTCTGTGAGTATGATGTCTGCCTTTTCCAGCCACCTGACAGCTTTTAAGGTGATGAGTTCCGGATCTCCGGGGCCGGCACCTATCAAAACAACTTTCCCTGTTTGCATGGTATATTCAGGTTTAAAAAAGGCCCGAAAGCCTTTCAATGTTCACTAAAACAGTGTGGTTAATGTGCAAAAAAAAAGCTTACTTGTGAATGTGCAACCCACATTCTTTTTTGTTGGCATCTTCCCACCACCAACGGCCTGCCCTAAAATCTTCGCCGGGCTCGATAGCACGGGTACAAGGAGCACAACCGATGCTAACAAAACCCTGTTCATGCAAGGGGTTGACAGGAATATCATGTTGCTGTATATAGGCTTTCAATTCGTCTGAAGTCCAGTTGAGTAATGGATGGTATTTAAAAATCTGATTGGATTCATCCCATTCCACTTTATTCATAGAAGTCCGGTTGGGGCTGTGTTCGGAGCGAATACCGGTGATCCAGAGTTTTTGTCCGGCAAGTGCTCTTTTCAGGGGGCCCACCTTCCGGATTGCACAACATTGCATCCTGTTTTCCACCGACTGATAAAATCCGTTCGGTCCGTTGGTTTCTACGAGCTTTTCGACCTCTTGGGTATCCGGGTAGTAAGTCCGGATGTTTTTGCCATATTTTTCTACCGTTTCGGCCCATACTCCATAGGTTTCTGCAAACATCCTGCCGGTATCGAGGGTAAAAACTTCTACTTCAATATCGTTGGAAAACATCACATGCGCAATAGCCTGATCTTCCATACTGAAACTCGTAGAAAAAACGGATTTTTCATAGAAGAGATTGGAGAAAGTACGCAGGCTTTCTACAATATTCGGTTTGATGGCTATCTCTTCAAGCCATTCCAATTCTTCCTCGCGGGATATATTGATCGGTGTTGATGACATCGGCATGTATTTAAATTAGATGTATTGCAAATGAACAAAATTTAATTCACTAAATTAGTGAACATTAAAATAATTGTTTGGTTTTTGCGTGAATTTAGCAATTGCCGGATGTTGTATAGAAGGCTTTTGTAGGTTTAATAAATTGATTTTCAATTTATTTTAAAGAAAAAATGCAAAAGGCCCCTGTGGAAAAAAACAGGGGCCTTTCAGGATATTTTGAGGAGTATAAATCCTTTTTTACTTCTTTTTGGGTTTTTTTCCGGGTTTTTCAGCTTCATTCTTTCGGATCAGATCCATGATTTTAGCTTTGTCGAAATTTACTTCCCCACTTGTGTCTTTGGTTTCCTGATAGTCAAGTGCCTCAATTTCGCTGATCTCTATAATGGTATCAAGGTATTTTTGAATAGCTTCGAGAAAAGGCATTTCTTCGGGGCTGCAAAAGGAAAGGGCATACCCTTTTTGCACCCCGCGGCCGGTTCGACCAAGCCGGTGGATATAATTTTCAGGCTCCTCGGGTAGATCGTAGTTTATCACATAAACCACATTTGGGATATCAATACCCCGTGCACTTACATCGGTGGTAACCAATACTTTTTTAGCTCCTTTCGAAAAAGACTCAAGTGCGACAAAACGCAGCTCCTGCTCCATGCCTCCATGTATAGCAGCAGCGTCAATACCTACCCGTTCCATGGCTTTTTGAATCCGGTCTACCCGAACCTGTGTGCGGGCAAATACCACCATTTTGTCTTCGGGATGTGCTTTGGCGATCTTCTCCAGAAAAAAACGCTTGTCATCCATTGCAATCATCGCTACGCTGTGGGTCACATTTTTGCTTACACTATTTTTTGGGGATACCTGAATTCGAATGGGATTTCGAACAAGCGAATAGGCTTGCTTTTTCAGCGATTCGTTGATCGTTGCCGAAAAGAACAGCGTTTGATGTTTGTAGGGAAGCCGTTTCTTGATATCCTGTACATCTTTCATAAAACCCAATGCCATCATGCGGTCACTTTCATCGAGTACGAGTGTTTCCACGGCCTGCAGATCGAGGTGTTTTTGTGCCATCAAATCAAAAATGCGTCCGGGGGTAGCTACTACCAAATCAGCCTCTTCATTAAGTGCTTCTATCTGTTCATTTTGTTCTACACCACCTACAAGCGCCACCATCAACAAATCTGTTTTTTTGCCTATACTTTCGAAAACGCCATGAATTTGCACGGCAAGTTCGCGGGTAGGAGCAAGCACTAGTGCCCGGATACCGCGGTACCGCCTTTGCTGAGCCACAAGTTTTTGTATGATGGGAATGGCGTAGGCTGCAGTTTTACCCGTACCGGTAGCAGCAATAGCCATAACGTCTTCGCCTTTTAGTATTCCAGGAATCGCTTTGTATTGAATATCGGTTGGTCTTCTAAAGCCAAGTTCGTGAATGCTTTCCAGAATCTCCGGATGGAAATGGTATTGCTCAAATTTCATTTTATTGTTCTTATTTGCCTGGGCTCCTTAAATCACTGATTGTTGAAAGCAGGTTCTACATAAATCTTGGAATACCTGTTTTTCAAAAGGATCAACGGACCGACGCCTTCATTTAGGCTGTAAAAGTACAACAAAAAGAACCGGGCAGGTCAAAGGTTTGGCTTAGCCGGTAACCGGAAACCTTAGTGAAAAGCGGGTACCTTCTCCGGGATGACTTTCTACATGAATATTGCCCTTGTGGAGCAGCATGATTTGCCGGCAAAGACTAAGCCCGACGCCACTTCCGGTTTTTTTGGTACTGAAAAACGGGATAAAGATTTTATCGAGTAATTCAGCTTCTATGCCCGCTCCGTTATCACTGATCTCAATCAGGTATTCCCGGGTGGTATCATTTTTGGAAGCAGATAAAATGATTCTTGGTTCGTCATTTTCTTTTACAGCATCTATGGCATTGAGTAATAAGTTGATCAATGCCTGTTCAATCAGAAGCGGATCGAAGTACATATATAAACCCGGTTCGCGGATGATGACATCGAGTTCAATCCTTTTTTCATCGAGGGTTGGTTGAAGCAGGGTATTGAGCGTTTCAAACAGATCGCGGACCAAAACTTTTGAAACGGTTGGTTTTTCAATTTTATTCAGGTTGCGGTAAACCTCCGTAAATTTCAACAATCCTTCACTTCTTCTTTTGATGGTTTCAATACCTACCTCAAGATCCTCATGCAGGGTGCCGGTGTTTGGGTTTTCTGCTTTGTTATCACCGAGCCTTTTTTTAAGTGTATCAGCAAGGGAAGAAATCGGCGCTACCGAATTCATGATTTCATGGGTCATTACCCGAAGCAGTTTTTGCCAGGCATTGGCTTCGGTTTCATCAAGGGCAGCATCCACATTCTGAAAGGCAATCAGTTTAAACTTTTTGCCTTCGGTTTGCAGGGCGGTAGCAGCCAAAAGGATTTTTTTTGGACCCCGCTGCGTGTTGATAGAAATGATTGTATTTTCAGCAGGGGTTACTTCCACACAGGCTGCATACAGAGCAGGCAACCTTTTTTCCAGCGAATGAATGGTTTTTAAATAGGGGATTCCCGTGAGCTTTTTTAGCGATTCATTCATCCACATGATGCTTCCGTCCTCAATATCATAGGATAGAATACCTGTATCTACCAATTCTAAAATTTGTTGCAGGTATAAAAATTGCGTTTCCTTTTCCCGGCTGATCAGTTTAAAAGTTTGATTGACTTTATTGAAACCTTTGCGTAAAGTTTGCAGATCTGCAGGCGCATGTTTTTCATCGAAATGTCTTGTAAAGTCCCGGTATTGAACACTTTCGGCAAACTGTTCTATTTCATCCTGTGCTTTTTTATGGAAATTATAAAAGTCGAAAATCTGAAAAGCCAGTACCGGTAATAGCAGGATCAGATACATCGGCACTTTATAGGCAAGGCAAAAAGCAATACCGGTCACCGTTGCCAAAAGCAAGGCTACCTTTAGCAGGATATTAATCTGGAAACTTTTATATATCATATTTATCCAGTCTTCTGTACAGTGCGGTTCGGGTAAGTCCGAGTTCCTTGGCTGCACGGGTGATGTTGCCACTATGTTTATCAATGACCCTGAGTATCGTATTTTTTTCTACGGTTTCCAGGTTCAGGTCGGTCTCCTTCGCTTCCTTATTTTCTGCAGCCGATTCAATCGGAGAAAAAACAAGATCGCTTCCTTTAATTTCGGAGCCATCGCACATGATGACAGCCCGCTCAATGATGTATTGCAGTTCGCGGACATTTCCCGGAAAATGATAGCCCATCAGCTTTTCTATCGCATCTTTTTGTAAATCCAAAAAAGGTTTAAAATACCGGTTGGCATAAGTCTTAATAAAATGGTTGGCGAGCAATACAATATCGCCGCGCCGCAAACGCAGGGGGGGTAACTGTAGTTCCACGGTATTGATCCGGTAGACCAAATCTTTCCTGAATTTGTTTTCATTGGCCAGTTCGGTCATGGGAATATTGGTTGCACAAATCAGCCGGATATCGATGGGGATTGGCGTATTGGTACCCAGGCGAATAACTTGCCGGTTTTGCAATACGGACAGGAGTTTGGCTTGTTGCTGCAGCGTGATATTACCAATTTCATCCAGAAATAAGGTGCCACCGTTAGCCGATTCAAACAGACCTAAACGATCTTCCCGGGCATCGGTAAAAGCGCCTTTTTTATGTCCGAAGAGTTCACTTTCAAACAGACTGTCTGTCAGGGCACCCATGTCTACTTTTACAAAGGGTTTGTCTTTGCGCAGCGATTGTTCATGCAAGGCTTTGGCTACCAAATCTTTACCGGTTCCGTTTTCACCCAATACCAGAATATTCGCATCGGTAGGCGCTACTTTTTTTAGTTTGGTAAAAAGGTTTTCCATTTCGGGGCTCGTTCCAAGAATAGCCGAACCGGGTAAACCTTTGGATGCCTGAGTATCATTTTTTGGATTGGCCTGTAAAGCATCCCTAATAGAAGAAAGTAATTTTTCGTTATGCCAGGGCTTCACCACAAAATCGGAAGCGCCTTCTTTTAATGAGGTGACTGCAAGGTCAATAGCCCCGTAAGCGGTGATCATAATGACCGGCATACCGGGTTTGACGGACTGAATTTTTCGTAACCAAAACAATCCTTCATTTCCGGTATGAACAGGGCTTGCAAAATTCATATCAAGCATTACAAGATCAAATTTACCCGAAGAAAGATGATGCGGAATTTGCTCCGGATTTTTTTCTGTGACCACAGATTTAACCTCGGTTTTCAGAAGCAGCCGAACGGCTGTCAGTACATCCGTATCATCATCAACAATCAGTATGGAGGCATCTTTCATATTGTTTTTCAGATCTTATTTTGCAAGAACAAGATTAAGCAAATTTAAAGGAAGCTGTTTAGGAATAAACACGACTGCCGGAATGCTTGTTTTACGGGTGTATTGTCACCGGACGGACACTGTATCAAAACCGAACAGTTATAACCGGATGCTATTTTTTAAATACTTGAAAATCATATAGTTAGAATTTTGGCATGATTTTGACAGTTATATGGAAGGAAAGAAAAAAAAGTAGCAACTATGGATCGGGTGATAGCAAAGAAAACATGGAACAGCAAGCGGATTTTAACGATCGCAGGTATTGCTGCAATCATTGCCCTTGTGGCGGTTGCGGTGATTACTTCTCAGGGTAAAAGCCGCCTGAATGTTGATGCTGACCGGGTAATGATTGGTACGGTAAAGGAAGGTAGTTTTCAGGAGCGGATCCCTTTGAACGGTGTGGTGTTGCCTTTGACCACTATTTATCTCGATGCGCTCGAAGGCGGAAGGGTAGAGGAGAAGTTTGTAGAAGATGGGGCTGTTTTGAAGCAGGGAGATCCTATTTTACGGTTGAGCAACTCCGACCTTGAACTGAGTCTTGCCAATCAGGAAACCTCCGTTTTTAATGTGCTCACTCAAATGAATATTTCAAAAAATAGCGCCACACAAAATACCATCCGGCAGATGAATCAAATGGCTGAAGTAGACAATGCTTTAGCGGAAGCAAGCCGGGTATACACACTCAACAAGAAGCTGTACGACGAAAAAGTGATCGCCTTACAGGAACTTAAGCAAACAGAAATCACTTACAACTATCAGGTTCGCCGCAAAAAACTGACAGAAGATATTCTGAAAGAAGATGCATCGGCTGTCCAACTCATGTCCACACAAGACAGGCAATCTCTTGCCCGTATGCAACACACACTCGAGCTGATGCGTCGTAAAGTGGGGGACCTGATAGTTAAAGCGCCAATTGATGGCCAACTGACCTCCCTTGACGCAGAAATCGGTCAGAATATTCCAAAAGGGCAAAGGATTGGGCAGGTAGATGTAACCACCGCTTTTAAAGTACGGGCTGATATTGATGAACATTATATCAGCCGCATTTATACCGGGCTTGAAGCAACTTTTACTTTTGCCAATGAAAACTACAAACTCCGGATCCGTAAGATCTACACACAAGTGACGAATGGCCGGTTTCAGGTGGATATGGAGTTTATAGGCAAGGAACCCGAAGGGATACGCCGTGGACAAAGCCTTCAGATCCGGTTAGCCTTAAGCGATGAAACACAGGCGCTGCTTTTGCCAAAAGGAGGCTTTTATCAGCAAACCGGTGGAAACTGGATCTACAAACTGAACGAGGCAGGAACGATGGCCTACAAAGCAGAAATGCAGGTAGGTCGGCAAAACCCGGATTACTATGAAGTTTTACAAGGATTAAAACCCGGGGATAAAGTGCTGATCAACAGTTATGAAACCTATGGAGATAAACAAGAGATCATTTTAAAATAATCAGAACGCATTCAACCAAAAAATATGGAAAATTCACACACCAAAAGAAACAACCGGATTTTGATCCTGCTGATCGTACTGCCTTTTCTCCTTGCAGGGCTGCTAAGCATGCTTTCCCCCTCGGGTTTTTTACATAGAGGTACTCTTGTAACGGTGCATCAGGATATCCCAACCTGGCACCCGCTACACACCGGGTTTTCACAAATCATGGGTTTCATAGTCAAATAATTTTCAATTCAAATACGATGATAAAAATTTCAGCACTTGAAAAGTACTACCGGACGGAAGAGGTAGAAACGGTTGCCCTGAATAAACTATCCTTTGAAGTAAAAGGAGGTGAATTTGTGGCCGTCATGGGACCAAGCGGATGCGGTAAGTCCACCCTGCTAAATATTATTGGATTGCTCGATGATGCAGACGGCGGAAGTTTCGTGTTCAATGGAACCGAAGTTTCGGGATTCAATGAACGGCAACGGGCCGAGTTGCGTAAACGCAATATTGGCTTTGTTTTCCAAAGCTTTAACCTGATTGATGAACTGACCGTTTTTGAAAATGTAGAGCTGCCCCTGATTTATTGTAAGGTACCGGCAGGGGAGCGTAAAAAGCGGGTAGAGGAAGTACTCGATAAAATGCAGATCATGCACCGCCGCAATCACTTTCCACAACAACTCAGTGGGGGACAGCAGCAAAGGGTGGCCGTTGCAAGGGCTGTTGTAAACAACCCACGGCTGATACTCGCCGATGAACCTACCGGTAATCTTGATAGTGCCAACGGCAACGAAGTGATGCAGTTATTGACCGATCTCAACGAACAAGGTACTACCATCATTATGGTAACCCACAGTGATCATGATGCCCGATATAGCCACAGGATCATCCGGATGCTTGATGGGCAGGCGGTTACAGAAAATATTCTGGTTTAATTCAAATAGTCAGGATGTAAAATTTCTTTATAAACACACCAACTACCAACACTCAACATGTTTCATACTTATTTTAAAACTGCTTTGAGAAGCCTGCTTAGAAATAAGCAACACGCTGTTCTGAATATTGCCGGCCTCGCCATCTCTATTGCAGTTTGTCTGATCATCTTTCTGGTGGTAAAACATGAAACAAGTTATAACAAATACCTTGGGGAATACAGCAAACTTTATCATTTCGTAACCAATGAAAGGTTCGAAAACACAGAAAGTCTTACCTCCGGGGTGCCTTTTCCTACCATCAAATATTTGAAGAAAGACTATGATCGCTTCCGCTTTGGAGAAATGATGCAATTTACCGGTACACAGGTTTCGGTGATGCCGGGAAGTACAAGATCAGCCCTGCAAAAATTTTATGAAGAAGCACCGGTATGTTATATGGATTCGGTAATGGCTAATTTCCTTGAAATAAAGATTATTTCGGGTGATGATGGGTTGTTTCGGAACCATGACAAAGTTGCCATAAGCAGGTCAACTGCAGAGAAGTATTTCGGCGATTATAAAGCGGCCGTTGGAAACATGATCAATATCAATACCCAACTACCGGATATTGAAGTTGGAGCAGTATTCGAAAATACACCTGTCACATCAGATTTTCCGGTTATTTTAATTGCAAGCTATGAGTATTTTAGAAAAAACAACTCCGATGGGTGGAATCTTGACAATTGGGAAAATCTAAGCAGTAACCACCAATTGTATGTCCGTATTCCTGATGAAGCTCAGGTTAAACCATTCCAAAATTATCTGGAAAATTTCTATTCCAAATATCATCCAAAGGGCGACGAAAATAAAAATGAATTGTCTATCCGTCCTTTTAGTTCCATTCATTTTGATGAAAATGTGGAGTCCAATGGAGATCATATCACTTCATGGACAAGCATTTATACCCTGGCTTTAGTAGGATTACTGATACTGTTTATGGCCTGCATCAATTTCATAAATCTGAGTACTGCTTTGGCTTTTTCGAGAAGTAAGGAGATCGGAGTCCGCAAGGTATTGGGCAGTAATAAAGGAAGTATAAGGGCTCAGCTTTTTTCGGAGACAACCATTGTTGTCATGATATCGATGGTTATTGCAATGGCAATGGCTTCCTTAGCGGTACCATATATTAAACATTTGTTGGTAACGCAGGCGGATCTTTCTGTATTTACTCCTGTTTCTGTTGGGTTTACTCTCTTATTAGGGTTAGTCACCATTTTTCTTGCAGGTACTTATCCGGCCTTTATTCTTAGCCGGTTTTCCCCTGTTTCTGCCCTGAAAAATGCTTTTTCTACACCGGGAAAAGCGGGGGTCATTACCCGGAAAGGTCTTGTTGTCATTCAATTTGCTGTTTCACAAATGTTACTGATTGCCACTGTGGTTACCATCCAGCAAATGCAATATGTAAAAAAAGCTGATCTTGGGTTTAATAAGGAAGCGATAATAAACCTCGTCATTGCAAACGATAGTGCCAATGCTGCTAAACTGAATTCCTTCAAGCAAACCTTGCTATTAAGACCGGATATTGAGTCGGTATCTTTTGCCTTTGACGCGCCAAGCAGCACGAATTCCTGGTCCACCAATTTTGCTTTCGACGTAATGGAAGATAAGCCTTATGAGGTTAATTTAAAATTTGGGCAATCGGATTATTTCAAAACCTATGGCTTGGAGTTTGTATCGGGTAAGCCATATCCTGATACAGATACAGTGAACAGTTATGTGGTCAATGAATCATTTGCAAGAAAAGAGGGATTTCAAAATCCTGAGGATGTTATCGGGAAAATGTTGCGTTTGGGAAACAACCAGGCAAAACCTGTCATTGGTGTTGTTCGCGACTTCAATCAGGCCACTTTAAGGGAAACAGTAAAACCCATTGTGATACTGCCCTTAAAAAAAGTATATTCTCTTGCCGGGATTAAATTGAATTCCCGCAACCTGATCAATTCGAGAGCCGGAATTAAACAAATATGGGATGGCTTTTTTCCTGATATCGTTTTTCAAAGTAATTTTTACAATGAAGATATTGAGGCCTACTATCAGCAGGATATCAGGTTGAGCAGAATGTACCGTTTTTGTGCCTTGCTTGCCATCCTCATTAGTTGTCTGGGTTTGTATGGATTAATTTCTTTTACAATCATTCAAAAGACGAAGGAGGTTGGTGTTCGAAAAGTTTTAGGAGCCAGTGTTTCCCAGATTGTTTATTTATTTTCTAAAGAATTTATTCTTTTAGTGGGTATAGCTTTTGCTCTGGCAGGCCCTGTTTCCTATTTCTTTATTCAGCAATGGTTGCAAGGTTTTGCATACAGGATATCTATAAGTCCTTTGGTATTTATTGTAGCCATAATATTTTCCCTATTGACTGCTTTTTTAGCCGTAGGAATTAAATCATACCATGCTGCAGTTGTGAACCCTGTAAAAAGTTTAAGAACCGAATAATCACACCATCATGCTCAGAAATTATTTGAAAATAGCCTGGAGAAATCTTCGTAAAAGCAAGGGCTATGCCACCATCAATATCCTTGGGTTAGCAGTAGGCATGGCAATTACCTTACTCATTGCTTTATGGATGTATGATGAACTCTCATTCGATAAATACCACACGCATTACGACCAGCTTGCTGCTGTAAAAATCAATCAGACCTTTGCTGGAAATTCCGGCGTAAGTGCTGCTATTTCATTACCGATCCGTAAGGTTTTGGAAGAAAAATACGGAGACGATTTTGAGGCACTTTCTCTTGGAACCTGGACGCAATCGTATACGCTTCGGGTTGGGGAAAAAATGTTGCCCTTTTTTGGGATGTACGTGGAGCCTGCTTTCCCCGGCATGTTTTCACTTCAAATGATAGAAGGGGATGCGACTAAGACCTTGCAGGAAATCAATTCCATTTTGATAGCGAAATCGGTTGCGGTTGCTTTATTTGGTACCGAAGAGAATCTGATTGGGAAAATTATTCGGGTAGATAATAAGAATGAAATGCAGGTGGCCGGTGTATTTGAGGATCTTCCGACGAACACTACCCTGTCGGACAATAAGGTGTTTTTGCCTTGGGCAAGATACCGGGCCGATGAAGAATGGGTGCGAAATTCGGAAAGTCAGTGGGACAATCATTCCTTTCCCTTATTTGCACAGCTTGCCCCACAGGCTGATTTTGATAAAACCGAAGCTAAGTTTAAAGACGAGGAAAAGCCCCATATACCGGCTGATATCAATCCGGAGTTTGTGCTGCATGCCATGAAGGACTGGCATTTGCGAAGTGAATTTAAAAATGGTAAACTGGCCGGTGGCAGAATTTCTTACGTCCGGATGTTTGGTTTTACCGGTCTTTTTGTCCTGTTGCTTGCTTGTATCAATTTTATGAATCTGAGCACAGCCCGCAGCGAAAAAAGAGCAAGGGAAGTGGGTATACGGAAAGCAATTGGTTCAAGCAGGAAACAATTGATTGGTCAGTTTCTCGGAGAGTCCTTTTTGGTAACTTTTATTGCTGCTCTTTTATGTATTGTATTGGTTTGGCTCGCTTTGCCATGGTTCAATCAGGTATCGAGCAAAAGTATGAAGCTGCCGGTAGACCAATGGTGGTTTTGGACGAGTATTGTTACAGTAACGATTTTCACAGGGCTCGTTGCCGGAAGCTATCCTGCCCTTTATCTTTCTTCTTTTCAGCCATTGAGTGTATTGAAGGGCAGCTTTAAAGCGGGTAGATATGCATCAGCTCCGAGGAAGATTTTGGTAACCATGCAGTTTGTTATCTCGGTAGCACTTATCATTGGTACGTTGGTGGTATTCCGGCAAATTCAGTACGCCAAGGAGCGACCCGTTGGCTACAACCGCGATGGACTTATCCATGTGTTGTTTACTTCCGAACTATATGAGAAAAGAGAGATTCTTCGAGACGAATTGAAAAGAACCGGGGTCGTGGAACAGGTAGCCGTTTCATCCAATCCTATCACAGATATCTGGAGCAATCAGATTGGCTTTGACTGGCCCGGCCGAAATACGGCGATCCAATATTTATTCGGTACCGTTTCTGTTGGTACAGATTTTGGAAAAACGGTTGGATGGAACATGATTGATGGCCGCGATTTTTCAAAAGAATACGGAACCGATTCCTCTGCCCTGATTTTAAATCAGGCAGCGGTTGCTCAGATTGGAATGGATTCTATTGTTGGAAAAGTAATCAAATACAACGAAGAGCCGTACACCGTTATTGGAGTGGTAGAAAATATGGTGATGGAATCTCCTTATGACCCCATAAAACCTACCATATTTTTACTCGATAATAATTGGGCCAACATCGTAAGTATCCGGATGAAGCCGGAGTTACCGCTTTCTTCATCTCTGGTAAAAATTGAAGCTGCCTTTAAACAACTTGATCCGAATACGCCTGTAAGCATTCAGTTTACAGATCAGAATTACGAAAATAAGTTTCTGGCAGAAACAAGGGTTGGAAAGCTTGCTGCCATATTCGCCGGATTTGCCATATTCATCTCTGCATTGGGATTACTGGGGCTTGCTTCTTTTATGGCAGAGCAACGCACAAAGGAAATTGGAATAAGAAAGGTATTAGGTAGTTCGGTTGCTCAGGTATGGGCGCTACTTTCTAAAGAGTTTTTATTGCTGGCATTTTTAGGTATGTTGATTGCTACTCCTATCGCCTGGTTTATCATGCATGAATGGTTACAGAATTTTGAGTACCGGAGTAATCTGCCCTGGTACCTGTTTGCACTCACTTATTTTGTAGGTATCGTTATCACGATTATTTCTGTAAGTTTTCAGGCAGTACGGGCAGCAAAAAGTAATCCGGTAAAGAGTTTAAGAACAGAATAAAATATAAAGTATGATTCAAAATTATTTAAAAATAGCCATTCGGAATCTATGGCGTAACCGTCAGTTTTCGCTGATTAATATCGCCGGACTTTCTTTAGGTATAACCGTTTTTATTTTTATCATGCAATTCGTGGCATCCGAGTGGAGTGCGAACCGGTTTAATAAAAATTATGATACTTTGTATCGTCTGATTGTTCAGGAAAAGGATGGGGAGGCTGATTATTTTCTTCCACCCGGATTTAGTCCGGTCATAGAGAAGGAGACTCCGGCAGTTGAAAATGTAATTCGGGTTGCAGATGGGATAGGGGCTGGTGTACTTACCTACACCGATTTAAAAAGTCAGGAAGAAAAAGCTTTTAGAGAAAACAGTGTTTACTATGTAGAAGGTAGTTTTTTAGAAGCTTTTTCTTTTCCAATCTTATCCGGGTCTGCTTCCTTAGCTGAACCAAAAACCGTGGCTATTTCTGAAGAAATTGCCATAAAAATTTTCGGACGGACTGATGTGATAGGGCAGGTACTTACTGTAAGTAATCAGTTTGGGAATACCCCTTATACCGTGAAAGGTGTTTACAGTATCCCTTCTACTTCGGATATCAAAGCAGCAGTTTTTCTTTCGATACATACCCTTGAATCGGAGGCTAACAGAGGAGGCAACGACTGGGTAGATCCGAATGGTTTAGAAAATGGAGTCGTGTATATTTATTTGCAATTAAAAAAAAATTCAGATCCTGCACAAGTGGCTG
>JBGSNV010000344.1:0-8922 GCA_041739485.1 Chitinophagaceae bacterium | reverse complement strand
TTCGGTCCGAATGTTCGGACCCATGTGGCAAAATTAAAATACCACCGCAGGTGGTTAAAACTAAAAAATACACACATGAAACTGATGCCTCAAGTGCCTGCCTCCAGACAACCTGTATAGGTAGCCGAAATCGCCGCCCGGAGCCCTGGCATAGCCACAGCGTTAGCAAGCAGGCAAGTGGAACGGCGTTTTCGGGCTATGGGAAAGGGTAAGCTTAAAAATAATGGCAACATCTATGCCTAAAACAGCGGCCCGAAAACAAAGCCTGAAACGCTGCCGGCCGCGGTGCCGCCTCCGGTAACTTATTGTTAAATATAAATCCCAAAAATCATTTCAAAAGCATTGCGGCAAACGCCTTGGCTTTGCCTTGATTTTTTTGATACTTTTTTTATCATGAAATGCCCATGAACAACTGCCCATTCAAGCACAAATGATCATTGGGCATTCTATGTGGCAAATAAAAAAAGCAGGCATTAGCCTGCGCACTAAAAAAAGAACACATAAAAAAAAGTAAAGGACAAAAGCAATGGCACCATCAACACCATTACCACCAAGACCTTTTATCATGGTGGGTTGGTGTGCGAAACACCCTGTTAAACTTTTCCCTAAAGTTTGAAAGGGGATTCTTTTCCGGATAGCCGGGATTGAAATATCACAAATAAGAAAAGCAGCCGATAGGCTGCGCACTAATATGAATATATGAAACTGATGCCTCAAGTGCCTGCCCCCGGATAACCTGTATAGGTAGTCGTAATCGCCGCCCGGAGCCCCCGGCACAGCTACAGCGTTAGCAAGCATGCAAGTGGAATGGCGTTTTCGGGCTATGGGAAAAGGTAAGCTTAAAAATAATGGCAACATCTATGCCTAAAACAGCGGCCCGAAAACAAAGCCTGAAACGATGCCGGCTTGCGATGCCGCCTCCGGTAACTTATTATTAAATATAAATCCCAAAAATCTTTTCAAAAGCATTGCGGCAAACGCCTTGGCTGTGCCTTGATTTTTTTGTTACTTTTTTTATCAAGAAAAAAAGTAAAGGACAAAAGCAATGGCACCATCAACATCATTACCACCAAGACCTTTTATCATGGTGGGTTGGTGTATGAAACACCCTGTTAAACTTTTCCCTAAAATTTAAAAGTTTGAAAGGGGATTCTTTGCCGGATAGCCGGGATTGAAATATCACAAATAAAAAAAGCAGCCGATAGGCTGCGCACTAAAAATGAACATATGAATACTATGCAACAGGGCAAGATCGGTTTGGATTTTTACATAATATTATCTACTTTTTTGATGGAGATTACAGTTTTTTGAAGCCTGTTGGTTCGTGAGCCACGAACCAACAGGCTTCTATAAGGACAATAAAGGTGACGTAGGGCTTTGAACACACGAAAACGGAGCCTATAAATTGAATGGGACCACATTTGAAAAATTCACACCATGACGAATCAAGGCTTCGAGCTGGACGGGAAAACAATGGGCTGCGGTTCGCTATCAGCTTTGGTTCGGTGATGATGTTGCCTTCATTAGCTTCTACCAACAGGATGTTAGCGGTCCTGAATTTTTTAATTATTCATACTATTGGGTTTTTGGAATCGTGAAATAAAATGTAGTACCATGTCCCGGATTAGATTCCAACCAAATCTTACCTCCCAGAAATTCAACATGCCTTTTCGCAATTGAAAGGCCTATACCTGTTCCTGAATACTTATCCTTATTGTGAAGCCTTTGAAAAATAAAAAATATTTTATCAAAAAATTCAGGTTCAATTCCTATTCCATTGTCTTTGATTGATAGTTTCCATTCCTTCTCTTCCTCTACGGCATTAATTTTAATAATTGGTTGAGTATCGTCTGCAGAATACTTCAATGCATTGTCTATTAAACAATGAAGAGCCTGCGTAATAGCTGCTTTGTAGGTGTAGAGTATTGGCAGCCTGTTAGATGTTATTTCGGCTGATTTTTCCGAGATCAGTTTTCTTCTCAATTGCTTAAATTCAGAAAGTACCTCGTTGATATTTACCACTTCTTTTCCCTCAGTATGTTTTGCTGCTCTTGAATAGTCCAACAGATCAAGGATAATTTGTCTCATTCTTTTGGCACCATCTGTAGCAAAATAAATATACTGCAGTCCCTTTTCATCGAGTTTATGACTGTATTTTTTCGTCAGGAGATCCATAAAGCTCGAAATCATCCTCAAAGGTTCCTGAAGGTCGTGGGAGGCAACAAATGCAAATTGCTCAAGATCCTGATTTGAGCGTTCGAGTTCGAGTGTATACTGCTTTAGCAACCGCTCATTTTTTACTTTATCCGAAATGTCGGATGAAATACCAATCATGCCAGATAATAAATTTTGCTCGTTATAGATAGGAGAATTAGCAATCATGGCTGGAAAAATTGTTCCATCCTTTTTCTTCACGTTAAACTCTCCCGACCATGTTTGCCCTTTTTTGAGGACTTCTATAATCTGCTTTGCTTCTCCCATATTATCCTCAAGGGGCGTGAGGTCCATAATGTTCCTTCCTAGTGCTTCTTCCTGTTTCCAGCCATAAATATGTTCAGCTGCTTTGTTCCAATAATTAACAGTTCCATCCAGGTTTGTTGCAATAGCAGCTTGTCCGATTGTACCTAATAAATTAGCTTTAAACCTGTTTTCTTCTTCTGCTTTTTTACGCTCAGTAATATCCAATATGATGGCCAGAAAGCGCTTAGTGTTCCCATCCGTAACTAATTGTAAGTGGACTTCCACAGGATAAAGGCTTCCGTCTTTTCTTTTATGATTCGTAAAAAACACAATCTTCTTCTTTTCATTACTTCTTAAAGGAGATATAAGTTGATTGAAAGAAATTTTTGTGTGGTCAGGTTTTAGATCAAGTGGAGTTAAGGTTTTTATTTCTTGTTCTGAATAGCCCAAATTAAGGAGTGCAACCCGGTTGACATAGCTGAACAGTTGTGTTTCGGCATCGAATGTATAAATTTCATTCAAGCTGTTTTCTATAGTTTCCTGTAAACTGTTTTTTTCCTGCTCTGCAACTTTCCGCTCTGTAATGTCTATGTTAGTTCCTATCATCCTGGTAGGTATTCCTGCAGTGTCTTCATATATTAAGACAGCTTCTCCCGATATGTATCGTATTGATTTATCCTGTCGAACAATTCGAAATTCTGTCTTAAATTTTGAAAGGCCTTTTAATGTATTTTGAACTTTCTCATTGGTATCATCTAAATCGTCAGGATGAACCTTAGCCTCAAAAGCTTTATATGCACCCTGAAATTCACTTTCTTCAACCCCAAAAATCTTGTACATGGTCTCGTCCCAAATAAGTTTGTCATTTAAAATATCCCAATCCCATATACCAATATTTCCACTGCTGGTTGCAATACGTAATCTTTCTGTTGTAACTTCCAGGCTTTCTTCGGCTTTTTTCCGCTCTGTGATATCAAATCGAATGGCTAAATATTGTAAGGGTTCTTTTTGTTCATCTAAAAAAGGTACAATTGTGGTATCCACCCAATAATGAGAACCATCTTTTGCTTTATTTTTTATTTCTCCACGCCATACCTGTCCTGATGTAATGGTTTTCCAAAAATCGTTGAAAAATTCTTTAGAATGGTGCTTAGAGTTAATTATCTGATGGGTTTTTCCTACAAGCTCTTCTCTTTCATATTTTGAAATTCTACAGAAATTATCATTTACAGAAGTTATAATACCTTTCTTGTCTGTAAAAGCGATAATGGCAGACTGTTCTAAAGAGTATTTGTAATCCTCAAGGGACTTCAGGCTTTTTTCAGCTTTTTCTATCGCACTTCTTAATTCATTTTCAATAGTAATACGCTCAGTAATATCCTGCGTAGTTCCTTTGAATGCAATCACTTTTTTGTTTTCGTCAAGAATTGGATCTCCTATAGTATTTACGGTTTTATACGAGCCATCAGAACGAATAAGTTCCAAATCCATTTTATATGGAATACCTTTTTCAATGGCATTATTTATAACAGCATTAAAACGCTCCCAATCTTTTGGATGAATTAATTTTTGATGATCCACTAAATCTACTGAAGTAAGATCCTGATTTAATCCCCATATATTAAAAGTCTCTTCAGACCATTGAGATACTTGATTTACAACATCATAATACCAACTTCCTATATGTGCAAGTTTTTGAGCTTGCTTCATTTTTTGCTCGTTTTCCTCCGCTAATTCTTTGGCTTTTAATAATTCTAATGCAGCCTTCTTCCGCTCATGAATATCCTGATAGCTACCATAAACCCTGGTGCGTATTCCATTTACCATTTCACTTTTACCAATGCATCGGTTCCAGCGCTCATTCCCTTTGGCTGTGCGTAGCAGGATCTCTTCATCAAACTCAATACCCTCATTAATCAAAAGGTCTAATGCTTTTTGTATCCGTTCTTTACTTTCCCCAACATGAAACTCTATGCCACCAGTTAAGGTGGGGTCGTAGTTATCGTCCACTTCCACTATTTCCCGCAGAATGGGAGACCAGTAAATGCTCTCTCCGTCCTGGTTGATCAAGTCCAGCTCCCAGCTACCTATTCTCGTCATGTTGGTAACCTCCTCTAGCAGTTCTTCATTTTTGGCTTCCTGAGTAACATCGAGGACGATCGAGTTGAAAAGAATGGTTCCGTCTGATAAAAATGTAGGTGTTCCAATCCCTAAATGGGTTCGAAGTTCACCTGATGGCATCCTGTATTTATAGCGACTGGTCCAATTTGTTTTGAACTCTATAGCATGAGAGATACTTTTTTGAACTTTTTCAAGCTCGCCTCCAGCTTTTATTCCGTCCCAGGCCAATTGCATATTGTCAATCACTTCTTCATTAGAAAAGCCCCATATTTTTTTCGAGCCTTCAGATACGTGCTTTAAAATATCGGTTCCATCTGGCTTAATAATGTATTGATATATGACACCAGGCAAGTTGCTAGCCAACGATTGAAGCCTTATTTCGGCTTGTTTGGTATCATCAATATCTTGAAAACTGCCGTAAACCCGTGTACATACACCATCCGTATATTCTGCCTTCGCAGTAGTACGTACCCAAACTTCTTTATTATCAGAGTTGACTAGAACCGCTTCAATAGTATATGGTTCTTTGGTTACAATACAATTTTCAAAGCTTGATCGCGCTAATTCGCGATAATCCTCTCTGTAAAAATGGATGGCGGCATCCACGTTCGGCACAAAGGAGCGAGGGTCTGTACCATAGATTTGGTGAACCTCATCTGACCAAAAAGCGGTATTACTCACTAAATCAATCTCCCAGCTTCCAATCTTGGCAAGTTTACCAACCTCACGATTCAATTCTCTGAGGTTCCTTTCGTCTGTGATGTCTCTGGCATTTATAACGATACCTTTTACAGCAGGGTTGTCCAGCATATTAGTGAGCACCGTCTCAACCCATCGCCATTCATTATTTTGATTTTTAGCACGATAGGGTTCCATGACCACTTTACCTTCGGTACTTACTTTTTTCAGGCTGAATTGGGTTTGCTCAATATCGTCCGGATGAATAAATTCAAAGGCATCTCTGCCAATAAATGCTTCCGGAGGTATGCCTGTAATAGCAGTACTTGAAGGGCTCATGTAAATATAACGTCCTTGTAAATCTATTATGGCGTAAAGGTCATAACCTCCTTGAACTAAGGCTTGAAAACGTTGTTCACTTCTCAATACTTTCTCTTCCTGCTCCATTTGTTCCCTTACATCTTTGGCAACACAGTAAAGCAATCGGGAACTTTCATCCCACCTTACTGACCAGGAATTATAAGCAATGCCGCCATCCTTTTTCCTATAGCGATTCACGAAAGATGTCGTGTCTTGTCCACTCATAAGAGCCTTCGAAGCTTCCGTAGATTTGGCTAAATCTTCTTCCAATACAAAACTCTGATAACTTTTGCCCATTAACTCGTTAGGCGAATACCCCCAAAGACTGTATGCGGCAGTATTTACATATACAAATTCTCCTTTTTCATCCATCGTACAAAAAACATCTAAGGATGAATCTATCAACTGCTTAGCATCAGATTGTTGATTTATGAGAGGAGAAATATCTTTGGATTGGCAGCTTGCGGCAAAAACTTCCCCATCGTCTCCAATCAATGGTTCAAAAGTAATTTGACTGTATTGCGTTTTATTCGATTCCTGATCAGTAGCGTGCTCTTCAATTTCGAAACGCTCCCCTTTAAATGCCCTGCCATAATAAGCCTTCCATTTTTTGACATCAATTTCATGGTCACTTTCATCAAATATGCATTCGTTTAACTTCTTTTGCGCTCCATTCGCTTTAATTGTAGCATCCAGATATGCTCTGTTGGCATAAATCAACTGGAAATCAAGGTTAATCATCCAAATAGGATGTTTGCTTTGGTCTAAAAAGGTATTAATCAATTGGGTCAGCTTCATCATCAGGATTGATTTTTTAGCTTGGGGTTACAAAAAAGAATGAAATGTTGATTTTTGAAAGCGCTGAAATCTGGTTGGGGAGTAAATTGCTGCCAGTGACTATATAATTACCTGTCAATTTCTTATTCATTTCATTCAGCTTTTAACAAATATATATGAAGTAGGGAAAGCGAAGCAGGGAATGCCTGAATTTAATTTGCTTATTGAAACAACTATTTGTTGCATATTCTAATCCCCCACTACGCTTATACCTGACCGTTATGGGTAAACGCGGGTGCGGAACAATTTTTTCCAAAAAGCTGGTTGGCCAGTAGTTTTCTAAGACTTATTGCTATTCTAATATGCTTTCTATTTCAAAACTCATTGCCAGTTTGACTCAAATGCAATCCTAAAATGAAAGCTTTATTCAAAATAGTTATACTGATAATTTTCTTTGTATGCGGCACTCTTTCATACGACACTTTCTATGATTGGTCTTTAAATCTTATTACTTTCTTTAGTGACGATAAAATTTATTTCTTTGGAAAACTATGGGATTTTTTGGGAAAACCTTCGTTTGGATATTTACTGCCAGCGATTCCAATTTTGGGACACCTGGGAGTTAAACATTATAATATAATTTCAAAATCGAGGCAATTAATATATTGGGCAATTTACTTTTTATGTATTGGCATTTCTTATTTTGTAACCTGCTATTTTTATTTTCTACACCTGGTAAAACAAATTGAAATGAATAAAATAATTCTCGAAGATAGGAGCACACCGATGTATAATGTAAATATTTACACAATTGCATCTGTGACAATAATTATGGCGACAATTTTTCAATATGTATGCTACCATTTTCTAAAATCTAAAAAAAACTGTGATACGCCTGCCTGAAATATTAAATTGCAAGCCCCCATTTGTCCATCAAGCAGTACTCCAACACCCCACCAAAAAGGCACTCTACCCAAGCACCCCCGGCAGCGCCGTCTCAATCATCTGCCCCTTTTCCAGCCAGTAAGTCTGAAGCCCCGCGGCTTGAGCACCTTCAATATTTTTCAGGGTATCGTCTACAAAAAGCGTTTCGGATGCCGAAAGCCCGGCAAGTTCCAGTACATGTGTATAGCAGGATGGATGCGGTTTGCGCAAACCGAGTTCGTGCGAATACCAGGCAGTTTCGAAATGGTTATCAAAATCGTGGTTGCCAAAAGTTTGGTGGTAGGTAATGCGGAACGACTCCAGATGAATCTGATTGGTATTGCTCAGCAGGAATAGCCGGTATTGTCCCTGCAGCGATTTTAAATAAGCCATGCTCTCCAACCTGAAATCGAGCAACATCGCATTCCATGCTTGCGCCAATTGCGCACTATCTGCTTCAATACCCGTTGCTTCCCGAAAGGCCTGATAAAAAGCCTCCGGGGCTATTTCTCCTTTTTCCAATTGCGCAAATAGCGGATTGCTATGCGATTGCTGAAAATAGGAAGGGAAATCAGATACCCCCATTTCTTCAAATAACTGAAAGGTTTTTTCAAAATCCAGATTCAGGAGTACCCCACCAAGGTCGAAAATGATGGCTTTAATGTTTGTTTGACTCATTTCTTTTTTTGTTTGAATAACCAGGGCAACAAATCGGGTTCTGCAAAAGCCATATCCCAGCTATTGTGGGTGGCCTGCGGATACATGGTAAAAATCACTTCTTCTTTGGCATAAAGCGCTTCGAGGGCTAATACCATGTTTTCGCTGTATTTAAAGGGAACCACTTCATCCTTTTGACCATGAAAAACCCAAAAAGCAGTTTTCCGGAGCGATTCGGCGGTATTGGGATTGGCTCCACCACAAATGGGAACGGCAGCAGCAAAATAATCCGGTAAACGGCGTACGATTTCAAAGGTACCCATACCGCCCATACTTAGTCCGGCTACATAACGCTGATTGGGATTAATTTTATAGGTCTTCTCCAGTTCGGGGAGCCACTCGAGCAATTTACTCAAAGCCCTGGTAGGTGCACCGCCTTCCTTAAAATTGAAAGCAGCCTTCATGGATGAGTCTGCAGAAGGCTCTAATTTGATGTCCACATTGCTCCAGAAATCGTTGACAGGGCATTGTGGAAAAACCACGATCGCCGGAAATTGCTCCCGGTTCAACACAAACAGTCTTGCCCCGTGTATCAATTGTTTCTGATTGTCGCTACCCCTTTCACCGGCACCATGCAAAAACAAAACCAACGGATAGGCCTTGTTCGGATCATAGTTTTCAGGCAGTAATATGCGGTATCGCAGCGAGTCACTACCACCTGCCGACCAGGCTTTTTGGGCAAAAAAAGGTTGCACATCTATTTCGGGCGCTTTTTTCAAATTGGGATCATTATACAAAAATCCTCCTTTTTTTTGACGCCGCAACTGCGCCTGTGCATCGGTAAAAACGCCAAGTGTAAACACCACCAATATTCCTAAAACCCATGTTTGAGATCGTTTCATCCCTGTTTGAATTGTACTCATTTTAATTTGCCCCCTTTTATGC
>JBGSNV010000290.1:0-33811 GCA_041739485.1 Chitinophagaceae bacterium | reverse complement strand
GCGGGGAGAGGGGAAGGGGGTGAGGGGCCCTACCCCTTCTTCTCCTTCCTCGGATTAATAAACAATACCTCATCCACAAGACCGTACTCCTTAGCTTCTGCTGCGGTCATCCACTTATCGCGGTCGCTGTCATTGGCAATTTGTTCAGCGGTTTGTCCGGTATGGTAGGCGAGGATATCGTATAATTCCTTTTTGAGTTTCCGTACCTCGTTTACGGTAATCTCAATATCAGTAGCCTGACCAACAGCACCTCCGCTAGGTTGGTGGATCATGATGCGGCTATGCTTCAGAGCAGTTCGCTTATCATGTGCTCCGGCAGCCATCAAAACGGCACCCATGCTTGCAGCCATACCTGTACAAATGGTACTGATATCCGGCGTTACAAACATCATGGTATCATACATACCCATTCCGGCATACACGCTGCCACCGGGGCTGTTGATGTACATCTGTATATCACGGGTGCGGTCGGTACTTTCCAGAAACAACAACTGCGCTGTTACAATATTGGCTACTTCGTCCATAATGGGATAACCCAGAAAGATGATGCGATCCATCATCAGACGGCTGTACACATCCATGACCGCCACATTCATAGGACGCTCCTCAATAATGTTAGGAGTGAGACCGGTTACATCGCCCACAACGCCCATTGGGATCTGTGCACTAGCCAATGGAGCGCTTTTTTTCAGGTAGCTATCCAGCGTGTTACTGCTGATGTTGCGGTGCTTTACCGCGTATTTTTCAAACTCTTTTCCAAAATCCATTTGATTCTATTTGATTTATTTTAAATGCTAATTCGATGTTTTCAATTCCGGGTTCGTTGGTAACAGAGATTCACGACCTATAACAAAAAAAGGAAACATTCTGTTGTGTTAATCCCGGCGGGCAATATAGTAGTTATGTTGTTTCAAAAACTGTGCAGCGAAATATTTGCGCCAATTTGACAAATATTTGCGCTTTATTTCCCGTTTTTCCTGTCAATACCTACCGTATCCCGGATTTGCTAAGGAAACTTTGAAGTCCTTCCAGGTAAACCTGCCCTCTTCTTTCGGCAAATCCATCAGCTGCGAGACAAATACCGGCCTGAATAAGGAGCCCCAATCCTATCCCGGCCCACCATAGATGGTGCGGTTGTTGCCGAAAATAGACATAGAGAAAGATGCCTGCAAGCAACAATCCGATTTCGACATACCGCATTATTGTAAACTGTTTCATCACCGCCTGCATGCGGGGTACTTCTTTTGTTTCCAGCGCGCCCGGGTTCAAATCCATTTTATAAACAATATCCTTTCGCTGAAAATCGCTGCGGCTGTACACCGTGTATCCAACTACTCCCTGCAGCAGTCCGATAACCAGAAGTGGAACGGCCACACCCCGACCAAGCGGGTTTTTAAAATAAAAAAACAGCACTATGGCAGCAATAATGGCTATCAGGGCAATTCCCAGGAAAAAAAGACTTGCCTGCTTTTCCCCGTTAAAATAAGTTTCTGCTGCCGCTTTGGTAAACATAGGTTTGCTTTTAATCTTAGGGTAAATGTACAATCCGTCTTTTAAAAAAGGATCGATTAAAGAAATGGATAATTCCTTACCCTCCATCATTTTTTTTAAGACGCCTTTGTATTCTGAGGAAGGCCACTATATTTGTTACTCTTCAAATTCCCCAAGTACCATGCAAGCACCTGCTTCTTTAGCCATGCTGAAACCCAACCGAAACAACAGGAGTACCCTGCTTTTTATGGCAATCAATCTTTTGGTCTTTGTGGCCATGGCTATTACCGGTGTATCTGTATTTGGGCCCTCCAATGAAGATTTACTGAAATGGGGAGCCAATTTCAGACCCTCAACCACCGCAGGAGAATGGTGGCGGCTGCTTACAGCCTGCTTTGTACATATTGGCATTTTTCATTTGGCGCTTAATCTTTACGCCTTGTTATATATCGGCTTGCTACTCGAACCATTGATTGGTGGATTGCGTATCGCTGTGGCCTATGTGATCACCGGGCTTTTGGCTTCCATAACCAGTTTATGGTGGCATGAGTTAGTGATCACTGCCGGGGCATCGGGGGCTATTTTTGGCTTATATGGCGTTTTCATCGCATTACTTGCGGGTGGTTTGGTAGAAAAGAACGTACGAAAGGACCTTTTAACAAGCATGCTTTTGTTTGTAGGGTACAATCTCATTTTCGGGTTAAATGCCGGGATTGACAATGCTGCCCATGTGGGCGGTTTGATTGCGGGATTATTGTTTGGGTTTGCGCTGTTACCGGGACTAAAAAATCCGGAAGAAAGGATGATAAAAAATACATCGCTTACCATTGCCGGATTGGTGGTGGTCTTGATAGGTTTGTGGGCGATGCGTTCCATCCGAAACGATATACCCACATATGATGCAGAAATGGAGCATTTTCAGGATATGGAGTCCATGGCGCTTGATGTGTATAAAATGCCAGCTGATGCAGATAAGGACCTTGTTCTCGAAGAGGTACAGGACCGGGGTATTTATTATTGGAAAGAATGTATCAAACTAATCGATAACCTTGATCGCCTGAGTTTGCCTAAAGAAATTGTGGCACAAAATAAAACACTCCGTTTGTATTGTGAACTCCGGATTGAAAGTTACAACCTGCTTTATCGGAAAATAAAAGAAGATTCCGATCTTTATGATGCGGAAATACAGTCCCTCGACAAAAAGATAGAAGCGCTGATCGGGGAATTGACCGGCAAGCCCTGATGGATAAGGAGCAATGCCAGGCAATCATTGGTCGAAAGGATCCCAGGCATTATTTCCCACTTATTTTAAAGAAAGGAGTTCCTATGATGAAG
This sequence comes from Chitinophagaceae bacterium, assembly GCA_041739485.1. GTDB lineage: Bacteria > Bacteroidota > Bacteroidia > Chitinophagales > Chitinophagaceae > Phnomibacter. The sequence goes on along the minus strand of JBGSNV010000290.1, from coordinate 30,985 downwards.
AGTGTATTGAAACTAACACCGGATTTTGAGAATAAGGAAGCTATTATTTTACGCGATTACCTTGCCTTGGAACGTACGCGGTTGGCCAACGAAACCACCCTGCTTTCCTACATTAAAGCAGCGTTGTATTTGTTTTTGAGCGGTCTTGCGGTAAAACAGGTGGAAGGTTTTGGCAATATCAGCTGGATTGGAACGATTGCCTTGGTGCTCAGCGTGATGTTCGCGTTGTTTGGAGTGGTACGGTTTGTTCTGTTGCGCAATCGCCTCCGGAAATATTATCGGTTTAGCAGCGAAGAGTCCCCGGAGGATGACGCTGAAAAGCCTTGAACAATTACCCTTTAAGCAGGTATGCTGTCAGGTGTAAAAATTAAACAAGCCATCTTTCCCCGAAAGAAAGATGGCTTGTTTGAATAGCATGAACCTTTTATTTGACCAGTTTTAGTTCTTGTATAATATTGGAAGCTCCTCCTAGTTTATCAATGCACCAAAGTACATACCGGATATCTACACAAATAGTCCGGTTCAGGTCTTTATCAAAATTAATTTTATGGCTTAAAGCCTCGTAGTTGCCGTCAAAAGCAAGTCCGATTAACTCTCCGTTACCATTAATAACGGGTGATCCGGAGTTTCCGCCGGTAATATCATCGGTGGTAATGAATCCGATTACAAGGTCTTTACGAACCGGATCTGCATAGGGTCCGAAATCTTTTTTACGGAGCATTTCAATTTGCTTTACCGGCAAATCAAATTCGTAATCACCTGGTTGGTATTTTTCCAGAATCCCTGCACTTGTGGTCACGTAGTCATATTTTACGGCATCGCGGGGTTTGTAGCTTGCGACCTTGCCATAACTCACCCGCATACTGAAGTTGGCATCGGGATACATCACTTTGTTCTTATTCATTTCGCGCCAGGCTTTCAGGTAGAGATGCCCGAGCTCACTGATCTGATTGTTGAACTGCGAGAGTTCCGGTTGAAATTTGGCATTGTTTTGGGCAAACGCAGTAAACAAGGCATAAATAGGATCATTTTGCAGCTCTCCCATTTGGGGTGCTTCTGCAAATTTCTTCCATTTGGCATCATCCAATATCAGCGTATTGGCAAAAAGGTAAGCTGATAAATTGCGGTAGGTATTGTCTTCACTCAGGCTGCCAAACTGATTTTTTGCTTTGGCATACCAGGCTACAGGCTGTTGTTCGGTAGCAATGCCATCCTGATAGGCTTTTAAGATCTGCGCAATCATCAATTGTTCGCTCGGTCGGTCAAAGCTTTCGAGCATAGCGGTTCTTGCCTTGGTTAAATTGTCCATCAGCTCTCTTGCACCGCCATTGCCTCTTGATGCCATAGCTCTTTCCAGTTGATTTAACCGCGCCGCAAACCTTACTATAGATGGACCTGCGATGCCTTGCTCAAAATATTCTTTTTGCTTGGCATAGGGCACCCAGGCGGTATATGCTTTGTCGAAATCGCTCCAAAGGTTGGCAAATTCGGTTTTATTATTGGCCGCAATCCATTGGCTCAGCATTTCTTCCTGCTTCTTTTTGGTGCCATACACATCGTATTTTAGTAGTTGCTTGGTTTCCCCATCGTAAAACTTCCAGTAGTTGGCGAGCCCTGCAAAGGCATCTGCAAGTTTCAAACGAACGGCGGGGTTACGGCGCATTTGTTCGCTCATGGCTTTAAGCCGGATATCGCGCATTTCTACAAAAGCGGGATTTTTGATACCGGTGGCGAGCTTCACCCCAAAAGAGGTTTCGAATCGGTTTGTTCCGCCAGGATAACCAAAGATCATGCTGAAGTCACCTTCTTTTACACCCTTCAAACTAATGGGCAAAAAGTGCCTGCTTTTAAAAGGCACATTATCCCGGTTGTAATCAGATGGTTTGCCATCCGCTCCCTGATAAACCCGAAAAATGCTGAAATCTCCGGTATGACGCGGCCACTCCCAGTTATCGGTATCACCACCAAATTTGCCTACGCTTTCCGGAGGGGCTCCCACCAAACGTACATCGGTAAAAACTTCGTACGTGTACATTAAAAACTGATTGTCTTTAAACATACTGTAAACCCGGGCATTATAATGCGTGCCTTCAGTGGCATTTTTTGCTATATTATTAAAAATGCGGCCTTTGGCAGCTTCCCATTCGCTCCAGGATTTTCCTTTCATGCTGTCCTGAACAAGCGGGCTTACATCTTCAATTTTAATTAAAAAGGTAGCATTGATGCCCTGCGCAGGCAATTCATCGGCTTTGCTTTTGGCATAAAAACCATCCCGCAGATAATTGGCATCCATGGTACTTAATCCGGCAATCGAGCCATAACCGCAGTGGTGGTTGGTAAAAATCAAACCTTCCGCACTAACAATCTCACCGGTACAGCCGCCCCCAAAAATGATGATGGCATCTTTAATGGAACTTTTGTTGATACTATACAATTGTTCGGCCGTCAGTTTCAGCCCTTTGGCTTTCATATCTGCATATCGTTGCGCACCCAATAAATGCGGCAGCCACATGCCTTCATCGGCACGGGCACTAAAAAACCCTAACAGGGCAATGACTACAAGGAATCGTTTCATAGCTTTAAATTTATAAATCGTTGTTTAATAGGATAGCTTAATCATGTTGCAAGGTGTACCAAATTTTTCGTTTTTCACTATTGCCCGAAAGTCTGTTTCTCTGAGATGATCTCCGTTTTAAAGAAAAAGGATTCATTGCTCCAGGCATTTGCAACAAATCATTCAAAGGGGCAACTTGGATTGGAAAAGACCTATCCGCATTTTTATCCCTCGCTAAAATGAAAGGGGGGCTAAATTAAACAATAACCTGTAGTACATTTTTATAAAAATGGTAAAAATCAGGGGAATCAGGTTGAGTGGCTGTTAGTGCGGGATATTGTGGAGGGAAGAGACAAAGATGTTTGCTAAAAACGCCAAAATTCGGGTCAAAAGCAATGTTAAACCCTCCGAATGAAGTATCTTCACAGGCAACCGAATCCCGGACAGTTTTATTTTTTATTCAAAAATTATTTCTATGTTTTTAATTGTAATCGGCGTTGTATTATTCCTTTTTGTAGGACTTATATCAAAAAACAACCCGCAGGCCGCCCGTTTTGCGCCCACCGGTCGTATTGTGGGGCTAGTACTTGCAGCCATCGGTGTAGTTACAAGTTGTGTGGTACAAATTGATGCCGGTGATGCCGGTGTAAAGGTGCTTTTTGGGAAAGTGCAAAGCACGGTACTTACAAGTGGATTACACTTTATCAATCCGTTGCTCGAAGTGCGCCACATTGATATCAAAACCCAGAACTATACAATGAGTGGTGCCAATGATGAAAGAATGAGTGGCGATGACGAAATTCGGGTGCTTACGAGCGACGGTCTTGAAGTAGCCATCGATCTCACGGTATTGTATCGGGTTATCCCAAGCGAATCCCCCCGGCTGCTTGCTCAAACAGGTTTCGATTATAAGGATAAAGTAGTGCGTCCGCAAAGTCGGACTGCTATTCGCGATAATGCGGTGTATTATCAGGCTATCGAGTTATTCAGTACCAAGCGCGATGAGTTTCAGGCAAGAATTTATAAAAGCATTGAAAGCGATTTCAATAAAAGAGGGTTGGTGCTTGAGCAGTTGCTTGTAAGGAATATTACCCTGCCTGCAAGTGTACGGTCGGCTATTGAAGCTAAAATAAACGCCGAACAGGAAGCACAAAAAATGCAATTTGTATTGCAGAAAGAAACACAAGAGGCAGAAAGAAAGCGGGTAGAAGCAAGAGGTATCAGTGATTATCAGCAGATCATCAACGAAAGTTTGACCGACCGGCAATTGCAGTACGAAAATATAAAAGCCATGCGGGAACTTGCTCAAAGTCAGAATAGTAAGATGATCATTTTGGGTGCCGGCAAATCTCCGATTATACTTGACGGTAAATAAAGTAAACAGTGCAAAGGAGTTTGTAAAAAAGTTTGTAATTTACTCTATTTATAACTTTAAAACTAGCTTATGAGTACTTTTTTACGCTTATCTACAGTGCTGTTTCTAACATTTTTATTGCTAAATACACAGGCACAGAAACGATCGGTCGAAGGGGCGATTGTAGAGGAAATAAAAGGTTTTAATTTTATTGGATTGAATGAGGGATGCGATTCTATTGGATGGCCGATACCCTCCGGACAAACTGTGCGGCTGTATAGGGTTGGTGCTGGTGGTGTTGGTGGTTATACCATGGGTACCAATCAGTATGGAGACATTGCAAAAGGCAATTACTACGATTTATCGGCCAGTACAGCCAATTTCGTTAACCGTTTTATTGTAGGTTTCGGTCCTATAAATGGTGCCAATGGTGCTAATGGAACCAAACCTGTTACCATGGAGGTGCTGGATGGCACATCAGGTACTCCGGGAAGTTCGCTTGGTAATTTTTCTTCCACCTTGGATGCTATTAAAGTTTTAAGGGATAATTTTAGTGTTTTAACCTTTTCCCCCGCTATCCCATTGCCCGCAAGCAAAAAGATTTTTTTGGTAGTAAGATTTCCGGATTTAACATGGAACACTACGGCTGATGCAGCTTCAAAAGATACTTTGGCTTTGTATTCAACCTTAGACGGGGAGGTTGCTCAGCCAATTTCCTGGGAGCAATGGGGTGACAACAGCTGGCATTTTATACCGGAAGCCTGGGCAGGTGGAGATCCTGTTGTACCATTCAACGTAAATACCCATATCTACCCCTTGGTGAGTACCACTGCCGGTGGCTGCACACTGCCGGTAACCTTTGGTAATTTTGAAGGAAAAACACAAGGCGGAGCTATTGATTTGGTATGGAATACCTGGACCGAAACCAACAACGACCGGTTTGAAGTGGAGCGGTCTGATGATGCATTTAAATTTATTTCTATAGGAACTGTGGCTTCCAAAGCGGCCAATGGACTGTGTGAGGGATTTAAAGGATATGGCTTTAAGGATCTTCAACCGGTAAACGGGTTTAATTATTACCGTATCCGGCAGGTAGATCGCGACGGAACTTCCTCTTTTAGTAAAACGGTACGGGTAGCCTTTAAAAGCGGACCGGGCGCACAAATCGTACAAAGTTTCTATCCCAATCCTACTAAAGACCGGTTGGTCATTCAAATGGCACCGGGCATCCGCAGCGTGCAATCACTTCGTTTTTCGGACCCTTCGGGCAAGGTAATGAGTACCCTTACCCCACCGGTTGCCGCCGATGGAACAATCAATGTTTCTTCAATCAACCTTCGGGCAGGACTTAATTTTGCAACCATTACTTTGCAGGATGGACAACAGCAAAACTTAAAAGTAATTAAACAATAAGCCGATATCTGCCGGAGCATATTAATAAGAAATCCCACGCTTTACAACGTGGGATTTTTTGAGTAATGTCTTGCCGTGGTGCGTGTCTTAAGCACTATTATCTGGGCTCTACCTGCAACTGCTTTGGCTTTGCCCAAGGTATCATAAGGTGCTTACCGGGCGCAAGTTTTCTGCCGCAGACAGGTTACTTGTGTGTATGCAAGTAAACCGGTTTCTGACCAGGCATTGTAAATCAATATTGTAAAGCCCCTTTAAAGTCAGCATTTTACCATGCAACCGTGCGTAAGTGTTCTGCTGCATGCAGGTTACTTGTGTCGTAATAAATCCTTGCGGTTTGTAACCGCAGACAGGCGCTTGTAAAAAAGTGGATATAGCTATATTTCTAATGTGGGTAATGATATAGTTCATTTCGATAACATTACCCTTGTATGCAAATGAGGTTTTTTGATGGAAGAAATGGAGCCCAGCGGAATTTACTCAAGCCGTTAAAAATAATATACAAGCCTTAGGGAAAACGCATTAATATCTCTGCCCTTAAACAGGTAAACATTCGGTATAATAATGCTATGGATAAGTTCCAAAGCAGCAAGGAAATTAGAGAATAAGTTCAAATAAAACGGCAGGGAAGAACAACGGCAGGAGTTTAGCGATGGTAGTTGGCTTGAGTGGATGTCCCGATAGCTATCGGAATATGGGGCGAGGATGTATTAGGCATAGATTGAGAGGTTTTATACAATATCGGTTTGCTTATAGGTATGATGCCTTTTCTTTTTACCCTAAGATGCAAATAATCCAGTCAAGAATATTGAATAAAAGGGTTATAGTATTTATAGTATTGCAGGTTCAAGCTTTGAAGCCATAAACAAATTTGTTTCACAGGTCTCAAAGAATTGAGATGTTTGTATGAAGTTTCAATTAATCAAGACATTAATGCACTTGAAATTATTAGAAATACTATTTAAGGAAATCTTTCTTAGAGTCAGAAGAAGTTGTTTAATTTTTTAACTGCTGAACCTGATGTTGAAATGTTTCCTAAAATAGTGAGTTCATCAAATCAGGTGATCGTCTTTCTATGAATGTTAATGATTTGGACCAATTTAATAAGCCTAAGTTAAATCAGTTTTGTGGGTAGGATTTTTTTGGACATAATGTTGATGAATTCGGAGAGGGGTTAGATGATTGTCGGGCAATACCAAAAAATATTCTCTCCTGGAATCAAATGATAAGAGGGACTATATTCATCAAGTGAAAATTTTAGATTCTGTTGTTAAAGTTAATAAAGTTGCTACGATAGATTGTTGCTTTCAATCAATCCCACAAATCATTATAACTACTTGAAAAACGCCGCACCCTTAGCATTACTCCTCTATCCGCTGTAAAATCAAATCGGCCCAATCTGCCGCTGTTTCTTTGGTTAAGTAGGGAATTTCATATTGATCACCCGGCAGATTCACCTGTAAGTTGGCATAGCCGTTTGCCCGTTGAAAAGGCGATGTTTTCAGGTTTACCGAAATTACCTTATCGAGCGATACCACCATATTGTTCCGGCCCCACACGCCTTTTTCCATTTGCAGGGCATCGGTTCTCAGCCAGATTTTGAAATTCCGGTAAGCCACATACCGCGATACCAAAAGATACCCGAATAAAATCAGGACTCCCAGTGCCTTCCACGTAAACCACCAGGCCAATCCTAGGGTAGCAGGAATAAAAACAAGCGACCCAATTGCCATAAACCGGTAGAAATAAGCTTTCTGAATACCCGTAGCTTCCTCCCCGGTTTCCGAAGGCAGTTCGGGTAGGTATTGATGTGCAATGCTCTTCAACATTTGCCTGCTTGTAACGGGCATCTGCATGTGCAACGCTACATTGGTTTCCGATTCGGCCAAACTATGAATGCGCAAAACAAATAGATCCCATTTACCCCGTAGCCAGTTGGCAGACCAGCTGATGAATTCCATTTTGGCAAAGGGCATTGATTTTCTTTGCCGGGTAAACAAACCCCAGGACCATTCGTAAGTTTCCTTTCTACGAAGGACACGGTAGTTGTAAAACCGCAGCAATACCCGTACCGTTGAAAACACGATTGAAATGAGTAAGGCAAAAATAATTAGCGTGGTTAAAGCCGTTACCGAAACCATCATCCGTTCGGTGTTTTCCTTTAAAAAACCAAAGGAGTCCAACCCGATCCGCTCGCTGATATCCTGCGCTTTACCTATAACAAAGGCCACAATGATCATCAACGATTTAAAGTGGTTTTCGCTGATACAAAGTTTCAGATAGTCCATCCCTGTCAACGAAAGAATCGATTGGGTTTCCTCTTCGTTAGCGGATTGCAAAACGGTATTTTCCTGATTGCGAATCCATTGTTGCAATGCCCGCGCATCGTCGAGCCGCATGGCATCAATCACAAATTCAGGCTTTTCGCTACCAGCCGTATCAAGCACAAACCGGCAGGTATCGGTAAGGCGGTGCAGGAGATTCTGATGAACCTGTATGGTTTGAATTTTAGAGAGGGCAAGTTCCACCCGGCTTTTTACAAATATGCCGGAAGTCAGGATGATTTTATCTTTTTCCACCCAATAGCGGGTAAAAAACCAGGCAAAGATTTTTGCCGACTTTAACAACAGGACAAGTGCCAGGAAGCCCCCAATTGCATAAGCCCAAAAGGCTCCTTTGGAGGACGCACTGCCCGGGTTTTCCTTCCTAAAGAAAAAAGAGAGCGCCAGCAAAAACAGGTAGCCAACCGACTCGCGGATGACGTCACCAAGGCCTGATAAAAAGATAACCGGAGAAGGCTTCCGGGGTTTATCCCAATGCTGCATTTTCTTCTTGTTCGGTTTGTGGAAATGAATCCGGTGGGTTTTGCAATAAAAAGTCTTTGAGCGCTTGAGCGTCTCCCAATGCTAATCCACAGATTGTGATGTCAGCCCCGGCACCTCCGGCGGTAAATATTTTTAGCGAAGCCAACCCAAACTGCCGGTCGAGAGGGCTTCTTTTTACCACACAGTGCTGAATGCGCTTCAGGGGCACCAAATGTAATTTTTCAAATAGCCACCCTTTTCTAAAGATCACATCGTGTTGGCGAAGTGCATATCCCATATTTTCAAAAGCCTTTGAAGCTGTAAACAAGCCTAACCCGAGCCCGGACAGCACAAATACGAGGGCAGCGATGCCAAACCAGAACTTCGCCTCTGCAGGCACCAAAAATTGCCAGGCTACGGCAAACAAAACAGCGACAATAAGCCAGAAAATTATCCGGTTTAGCATCATTACTTTCCGGTAGGCCGGCTCAATACTTTGCAAGGCAACCCCGGAATGCCTTGGCATTGTTTCGGGAAAAACCTGTGGGTTGGTAAATGAGGTCATTGGCTATTTGTTGATTCGGAAATCTTTATGTTTTATCAGGCTTTTACCGAATCAAGTTCTTTTTGAATCGTAAACATTCGGTCGCGTAATCTCGCCGCTTCCATAAAGTCAAGATCACGGGCTGCTTTTTCCATTTGTTTTTTCACCTGTACAATATCCTTTTCAAGCTGCGGGATGGTCCGCTTTACGGTTTTACCCCCTTCTGCTTTATAAATACCTTCGTCCTCTGCAGCACTGATCAATGTACCATTTTCATCTACTGCAAAAGGGCTTGCCGGATCATACCCCTTGATGTCGAGCACACTTGTTTGCTTCATCACATCCTCAATACTCTTGATGATGGTGGTAGGGGTAATGTTGTTGGCGATGTTGTGAGCAATTTGTTTTTCCCGCCGGCGATAGGTCTCATCGATTGTTTTTTGCATGCTCCTGGTCACCTTATCGGCATAAAAAATAACCAACCCGTTTACATTTCTTGCTGCCCGGCCGGCTGTCTGCGTCAGGCTTTTTTCATTACGCAAAAAGCCTTCTTTATCTGCATCCAGAATGGCTACCAAACTTACTTCGGGCAAATCCAATCCTTCGCGCAGCAGGTTTACTCCTACAAGCACATCAATATCTCCCAAACGAAGACTGCGCAGGATTTCCACCCTTTCGAGGGTATCCACCTCGCTGTGTATGTACTTGCTTTTGATGTTGATCCGCTGCAGGTATTTGTCCATTTCTTCGGCCATTCTTTTGGTTAGGGTGGTCACCAATACGCGATCGCCTTTTTTCACCCGGTCATCAATTTCATCAAGCAGGTCATCGATTTGATTGATGGATGGCCGGATTTCGATCGGCGGATCGAGCAAACCGGTAGGTCGTACCACTTGCTCCACCACTATTCCTTCAGCCATATCAAGCTCATAATCACCCGGTGTGGCGCTTACATAAATCACCTGATTAATCATGCTTTCAAATTCATGAAAATTAAGCGGCCGGTTGTCAAGAGCACTTGGAAGCCGGAACCCATAATCCACAAGGATCATTTTCCGGCTCCGGTCGCCGCCATACATCCCCGAAACCTGCGGAATCGTTTGGTGGCTTTCATCGAGAATACACAGATAATCCTTGGGGAAATAATCGAGTAAACAGAAGGGCCGGGTGCCGGGTGTACGCCGGTCAAAAAACCGCGAATAGTTTTCTACCCCGTTACAATACCCAAGTTCACGAATCATTTCGAGGTCATATTCGGTCCGTTCTTTCACTCGTTGCGCTTCAATAAACTTACCCTGACTTTGAAAATAATTCACCTGTGCGGTCATTTCATCCTGTATTTCTGCAAGCACCTGCTGCATCATATCTTTAGGAGCAAGGTAAAGGTTGGCGGGAAAAATAGCGGCATTCTCTACACGGGCCATCCGCTTACCACTTGTTATGTCAAGCGTTTCAATGCTTTCTATTTCATCCCCAAAAAAACTGATGCGGTAGCCCCAATCCACATAGGGCAGATTGATATCAACCGTATCGCCCTTTACCCGAAAAGTACCTCGGCTAAATTCAACGGTGGTTCTGCTGTACAGGCTATTGACCAACGCATGCAAAAAACCCTGCCGGCTGATCACCTGTCCTTCGGCAATCCGCACGATCCCGTTTTCAAATTCCGTGGGATTACCCATACCATAAATACAACTTACCGAAGCCACTACAATAATATCGCGGCGTCCACTCAGCAACTCACTCGTTGCCTGTAAGCGGAGTTTGTCGAGTTCTTCATTGATGTTGAGGTCTTTTTCTATATAGGTATCGCTTTTAGGGATATAGGCTTCGGGTTGGTAGTAATCGTAATAACTTACAAAATAGCCTACGGCATTGTCGGGAAAAAACTGTTTGAATTCCCCGTATAGTTGCGCTACCAACGTTTTGTTGTGGGTAAGTACCAAGGTCGGTTTCTGCACATTTTGGATCAGATTGGCCATGGTAAAAGTCTTACCGCTACCCGTTACACCAAGCAGCACCTGATGCTTCTCCCCATTATTAACTCCCTCGGTAAGTTGTGCAATAGCTGCCGGCTGATCCCCTGCCGGCTGATACGGCGATTTTAATTGAAAAGGCATACCGCGAAGTTACTAAGAACCCTGCAGCCTGAAAAGGTTTGTGCATCCTCTTTTACAAGGCAGGCTACCCTTGCAGCAACCGCAATTGGTTCAAGAGGTCAGGCAGGTATTGACTTCGAATCATCCAAACAATGCTCAGATCAATCCCCATGTAATCATGGACAATCCGGTTTCTGAAACCCCGGATTTTAAACCAATCTATCTCCGGATGATTTTCTCTGAATGCTTCCGGCAGGCGGTTCGCTGCTTCGCCGATTATCTCAAAATTTCTGATCACGGCATCGATGGTCTTTGAATCGGCCAAAAAGGTTTCAAAAGTCATTTCCTTTGTGAATGACTATATCTTTTCACCACTTTCGAGGATGTCAGCTACCAATAACGTAGATTCTCTTTTAGACATACACAACTTCAGGCTCAATTAATTCCTTATACCCTTGCTTGAGACCCCTTTTAGAAACAAGATCGATCTTTCGGTTAAAATTTGCCTCAAGAAATTCTGCCAATTCAATGAATTCAATACCAACAGGTTGTTTAAACTCAACAATCACGTCGAGATCGCTTGAATCAGGTGAAAAATCTTCTCTGACAACTGAGCCGAAAAAACCAATATTCAGCACATGAAACCAGTCTTGCAAGGTTGGCTTCAGGGACATTAAAGCTGATTTATATTTTTCTAAATAACTCATATATTAAATTTAGGCAAAAAACCCCCAACATCCTAAGTAGTATCAACATCCTTAATCAGTGGGTATCGATTTTATTCAATGGTAAATAAGGGACATAAGCCACCTGCTTTTTTCGGGTCAGGATTAAATCCTTACCATCACCATCTCCTTTTTTTTGAAATGTAGCTCACCGACCCTTGTTTCCTGCCTGTTTAGCAAAATATTGTAAGTATATTAAATGGGGCTCTTATGCAAATGAATGATTACTTATTTAACGCAAAAACCGGGTAGCAAACATCAATCCATAATTGTAAAAATTATCCCCCTGCGAGTCTGTTTGAGCAGAAGCATGCAAACCAATCTGCCACTTTTCACTAATCAGATAGCGATATTGCAAAACGCCTTTTATACCCACCCCGAATGTGGTCCTTTTCACCCCGATATCCGAATTCTCAAAACTATACACCGGGAAAGGTAAATCAGTAATGGGTGGATAGTAGACCCCAAAACCATCGTTGCTATTGAACTGAAGCCGGATAAACGGTCCTATATCGGTTCTTATCATATGCCTGTCAGCCAACTTATGCTGTCGGCCGGCAAAAGCACCTACCTGCAAACCGCTCATCGCCCGCCAATAACTCATGTCAATCACTTCTGCCGGGTTTCTGCTATCTATTACAAACAAGGCATTTGCCACCTCACTATGCATATTAAAACCAATATCCAACCCAATCATTCCGTTTTTAGAGGTTGCTTTTTCTAAACTAACCCCGGTCATTAGGCCATAATAATCACCCGAAGTAGCAAAGCTTCTGCCAGCCTGCAGACTTATCATATAAGGCTTGGGGGTTTGAGCGGGCAGTACTGTTGCCTGCAAACAGGCTGAAAAAATGAATACAAAAACGAACAGGTGTTTCATTGAATTTAATTGTAAAAATTAATTATCTGGTTTGATAAACAGTCGGTGTCCTTTTAAACGCCGGATTCCATTGTAAAAAAATATTTAATGTAGGTTTAAAATAATAAACAAATCAGGAATCAAGGCTAAAAAGATAATTTGAATGAAAGCGTTTTAATCCAATTCCGGGCAAAATGGTAACAGGAAAATGGTTGTAAGGCTCGATTGGGGTATGCATATTGAGAGCATTTATTTCTTGCAATAAAGTTAAAAGTAAGTTTCTATATCATCAAAAAAGCTTTGATACATTTTAAAAGGATTCCGACATATATAATGCGTTCCTCCAAATATCCCTCAACTTTGCAATAACCGTTGTAATATTCCTGATTCGTTTGCTAGGGAAGCCTTGTACAAATTGAACAGAGCTTGCCACAGGGCGGGTAATAGAATGAGTGTCGCTAATTAGCTTAATAGCAAAATGATTATAGAAGGACAAAAAGATAATAGCGTTTCTGTCAGGCCTGACTTATGGCAAACCCCATTTTACCAGAAGCGCGGCAAAATTAAACGATATGTCAAACAGTAAACCACTTGGTCAAAAAGCCTACGGTTCCATACCGCACCTTCCAGGTTCAAGACTTGGCCCGGGCGATTATCATATTTCGGAAGGTCAGGCACGTATAGCAACTGAAAAGAGGCGAGATAAACACGATTTAATAATTGTGCAGGAAAAGTTGGACGGCTCAAATGTAGCGGTTACAAAAGTGGATGGTGAATTACTCGCCTTAACCCGTGCCGGGTACTTAGCAACAACTTCACCTTACCAACAACATCACTTTTTTGCAAAGTGGGTGGAAGAAAATAAAAGCCGTTTTGCTGAATTGCTGAACGAAAAGGAAAGGTTATCCGGTGAATGGCTCGCAATGGCACATGGTACAAGATATGAATTGCAGCATGAGCCTTTTGTTCCTTTTGACTTAATAACCGGAACTGAAAGAGTTGCCTACGAACTATTTTCATACAGGGTAACTGATTTTGGATTTACCGTACCCAACCTTTTACATGTGGGGGATAGCTTTTCCGTAGCCGATGCAATAAAGGCTATTGCTAAAAGCGGACACGGTGCTTTGGATGAAGTGGAAGGTGCAATCTGGCGTATTGAAAGAATGGGCAAAGTAGATTTCCTTACTAAGTATGTCCACCCTAATAAGCAAGATGGCAAATACTTTGCAGAGGTTACCGGTCAAGGTGAAGTTTGGAACTGTGATATTGCCCGCTGGCTGTAGCTTTTCGGGTAACTTCAAAATCCTTATTGGCCAAAAATGACTTAGCCTTATTTTTATATCCCTATTTTCCCTCAAATTAAATGCAACATGCAGACAATGGAAAAACCACCTTGGTTATATTGCTGCACCTTCTTCCGCTATCCGGCGATCCTGCTCCTGAAAATAAAGCAACACATGATCTTTCAAAAAATGCTCTTGTTCGCGGAGATCAAGTTCGGGTAGTCCTTTCAATTGCCGGAAATGCGGCCAGCCTTCTGCATCGGTAGATTCAAGTTCGTAATAACCACTCGGACTCAGGATGGTACAAACCGCCACATGCATCAGGTCCTGCTTTTGCTCCTTGCTTACTTTTTTATCGAAAAGCTGCATTTCCTGTAAACCTATCAAATAAATAATGGCATCGAGATCCGGTTTTTTTCCGAACCGTTCCACCAAAGTGGCCTCAAAATTCCACCACCGCTGTTGTAAATCATCTTCCACTTGCATAGGGCAAAATTACAACCTCGCCTCTGAACCGGGCAAACTTGTTGCAGGTTTAATTAATATTGCAGATGCAGCAGAAAAAACCGGACGTGGATGTGGTGCTTGATATACTGAAAGCCTGCATGCAGCGCTATCCTGATTCCAATTTCATCAAAAGCCTCCATCAGCAATATCAGGATCGGGGGTTTTTAACCAAAAAGCAATTGGAAGGGCTTCATTCAAAGGCGGGCAAAGCGGAGCAGATTCCTCCGGGCAAACTCGCAACTCTCGAAGCTATTTTTTCCAAAATGCCCAACCGGTACAAGTCCGAGGCACCCGCTATCCCCACCCCGATTTACGAAGAGAATATTCCCATCAAATTATTTATTGCAGCCATTCTGCAGAAACAACCCCTACATAAGCGGGTATTGGAACTCAAAGCAAAGTTTGAAACCCATACCCCGCTTACCAAAATTGAGATCGGGGAGTTGCAGCGATTTTACAAGTATTTTGTAAAACCGGGAGAGTAAAGATGAAGGCATTGAAACGGGCGCAAGTCTTCCGGTAGGATGACTTGTGACCAACAGAGCTCCCGGATTGTATCCGGGGAAATAACTTGAACATTGCCTAAGCCTGCCCGGACGCAGTCCGGTTAATCTAACAGACACAGGTGATCCTGCGGAACACCTGCGCCCGGAATAAGGAACACCTGCAACCAAATTATTTGAACAGTGGTGGCCGCATGGTATTCCAACCGGTGGCCTGCTGATAAGCATCTGCCGCTCTCAATATGGCAGCTTCTCCCCACAGTTTGCCGAGGAATGTAATACTCGTGGGCATTCCGGTTCGCTTATCAAAACCATTGGGCATACATACTGCTGGATTCCCTGTAAGGTTGGTGATGGCGAGTTGATGTCCGGCATAAGTTGGAGTAATCACAACATCGTACTCTTCCATTGCTGTTTGTATAGTACGCATCAGCAGACTACGCTGCCGGTTTGCATTGATATAATCCACCGCGGGAATAAAACGGGCTGTCCGGAAATAATTCGGCCAGTCCCCACGGTTTTGGCGGGTCATTTGGTTGTCGAGATCGCTTCTTGTAAAGGCATCAAAAGCGGCTGCACTTTCGGCACCAAGCACGATACTTGTTATTTCGAAAGGCCATACGAGACTGTCATCAGGGAAAGTCATCGGCTCAGGTTCCACTCCCATTTTGCGGAAAGCTTCCAGGACCGCCCACTCGTTGCGGGTACTATCGAGTCTGTCAAAATAATTTTTTGCATAGACTATCCTGAGCTTTTTTACATCGGTGGTAGAGTTATACCGGTAGGGAACCGGGGCAGGAATACCATCCTTTTCATCGAAACCATTGATGTAGGTGAAGACAATGGCAGCATCCTCTGCGCTCCGGCAGATAGGTCCTATTTTATCCAGACTCCAGCAAAGCGTCATGGCACCGGTGCGGCTTACGCTGCCAAAAGTTGGACGCAAACCGGTGGCTCCGCAAGCATTGCTTGGCGACACAATACTTCCGAGGGTTTCAGTACCAATGGCAAAAGGAACAAGTCCGGCAACTGTAGCTGAAGCGCTTCCTGCCGAACTACCGGAACTACCCCTTGACAGGTTCCATGGAGAACGGGTACGACCTCCAAACCATACATCGCCCTGCGCCAAAGCACCGAGTGTAAGCTTGGCAACCAGAACAGCCCCGGCATCGCGAAGCCGCTGATATACATAGGCATCTTCATCAATTACCTGATTTTTATAAGGCTCGGCTCCCCAGGTAGTTTTGGTGCCTTTTACCGAAAAGAGATCCTTCAGCCCGTATGGGATGCCATGCAGCATACCCAAATAAATCCCTTTGGATAAAAGAGAGTCGGCTTTTTTTGCTTGTTGTAAAGCCAAATCCTCGGTCAGAGTGATTACACATTCCAACGTGTCGCCATATTTTTTTAGCCGTTCTATAAATAATTTGGTGAGTTCCAGGGAGGATATCTTCCGGTTTTTAATCAGAGAGGCCAGATCAGGCAACCGGTAAAAAGCCAGATCATTGATATCTTCCGGAAGGCTTACCCGCTTGGGCATGACAATTTTCCCGGTGGCAAAATTGGGCTTCCGGCCCAATGGTTTACGCTTCAACCAAGGTTGTTCCGGCAGTTGCCAAAGACTTGTAGTCACACTATTTGGCAAGGCTGCCGCATGCATTTTTTTTATTTCCTGGCGGTTACGAACCACCCCGTTGTACATGGAATCAATTTCGGCAGAAGTATATTGCAGACCCATCATGCGGGCTGCCACCTGTAAATCAGCTTTTGAAATGGTATCCTGCGCAGAGGAAACAAAAGAAAAACAAAGGAACAAGC
Organism: Chitinophagaceae bacterium; assembly: GCA_041739485.1. Classification (GTDB taxonomy): domain Bacteria; phylum Bacteroidota; class Bacteroidia; order Chitinophagales; family Chitinophagaceae; genus Phnomibacter. The sequence goes on along the minus strand of JBGSNV010000290.1, from coordinate 14,522 downwards.
CAGACAGAAGAAAGGAATATTTCATAATGGTTGCTAAAATAGGAGAGATTTGCATTAATAACGGCAGTCAACCCTACAAAGTATAATTATAGCTGTAATTCGCCCCTCAAACAATCCAAATTGAGAGGGCGGGTATACATAGTTAAAGAGCCATCTGCATTTTGTGGCCAAAGAGCCGGCGGTTTGTCCCAATAAAGCTCCACCCCGTTTTCGTCGGGATCATTCAGATACAAAGCTTCTGAAACCCCATGATCAGCAAAACCAGTAAATGGATAAGCAGCATCCGAGAGTCGTTTATAGATCGTAGCGAGATCCTTTCGGGTAGGATACCGTATTGCCGTATGAAAAAGTCCGGCAGACCTTACCGGAGCAGGAGGGGCATTTTTACTTTGCCAGGTATTTAAACCAATATGGTGATGATAGTCCCCTGCGGCAATGAATACGGCATCCTGCCCCATACGCATGGTGATCCGAAAGCCCAATAAGCCCTCATAAAAAGAGAGGGCCCGATCCAAATCGGCTACTTTTAAATGTACATGCCCGATACCCGCCTCCGCAGGAATTACATAATCCATGAATTTAAATTTAAGAGTAAAGTAATGAATCCTGTTTAATCCTGCCGCTTATCCTCCCAAAATCTTGCTCCTGCCAAAAGAACCTCTTGAGAAAAGTAGAAATAATTATTTTTGAATGAAATGCCTTTTAATAAAAAAACTTTTTTCTCTGTAACTTTTCAGGACCGATTCCCGTTACAGAAGGACATTCCAACAAAGAGAGAAAACCATTTTAGAAAAACTAGCTCATGACCGAACAGCAATACAATGTATGTGTGCAGGACCATGCAGATTATGTTTACCGCTTTGTGGTAAAAAATCTGCGGCATTCCGAAGATGCACAGGATGTTGTACAATCGGCTTTTGAAAAACTCTGGACCAACCGCGATAAAGTAGATCCGGATCGGGCAAAAAGCTATTTATTTACGATTGCTTACAATCAAATGATTGATCATATCAGAAAAGTAAAACGCATCCAATACCGCGAAGAAATTCCTGAACAAATGGCTGGTACTGACAAACAACCGGATGCTTATTTGAAAAAGGCACTGGAAAGAGCGCTCGATACACTGACGGAAACCCAAAGAAGTCTTGTGATGCTGAAGGATTACGAAGGATACAATTATGCCGAGATAGGGGAAATTATGACTCTGAATGAAAGTCAGGTAAAGGTTTACCTGCACAGAGCCAGGGTTCAATTAAGGAACTATCTGGTGAAAATGGAAAATATTATTTAATAGTTTGTAACTTTTTTCTTGCCGCCACGTAAAAGAATTACACACACCATCCGCACACACTTTTCACAAACAATGAATCAGTAAAAGCAAAATGAACATCAATCACCATAATTACGAAAGCTGGCTTCTGCAGTACGTCGACAATGAGTTGACGGTTGCTGAAAGAGAAGCCGTAGAAGCTTTTGTAGCAGAAAATCCGGAGGCAAGTGACTTGCTCGAGGATTTTAAGCAGGTGGTTTTGCAACCTGATTTATCCTTATTTATGCCGGGCAAAGCACAGTTGCTTCAACCCGAATTGTGGGAGCCAACCAGTATCAGCAAGCAGCAGGAGTCCTTATTGCTGCTTGCTGATGAGGCCCTTCCCGATGCAGAAAAGGCTACTCTTTTAGAAAAAATTCAGAAAAGTCCTCTGTTACAAAAGGAATGGAATCTTTTAAGCAAGACCATATTATCGAAAGAATCTCCTGAGGAAATGCCAGGAAAAGACCGGATTTTCCGCTATCCAAAGGTGTTCCCGATTGCTTATCGACGCATGCTTCGAATAGCCGTAGCAGCTGCCATATTCGGTATTGGTTTGTTTTTGGCAGATCAATTCCTGGAAAATATAGAGGTAGCTCCCGGAGCTGAAATTGTGCAAAATACAACGCCGAAAAGGGATCCGGCTCCAAAAAGTACTCCGCAAAAAGGGTTGGAAAAAAAGACAGATGATGTTGAAGAGAACAACCCGGAATCTGTTTCTGTTTTGGCTGGCACCGCAAACCAAAGTATAGCCGGGAAAAATAAAAAGCAGCCGGAACAACCGGAGCAAAAGCCTGTAATAGTCATTCCCGAAAAAAGAATGGTGCAACAGGAGATGCCGGAACAGGTTTTGATGGCGGCAGTGATACCGGAGACTGACCACCCGAAAAACAGGGAAACATTGTTGCCACACCTGAACTCAACGTTCCAGGGGGTTGAATCAAATACAGACATAGCTGCCTCAATACCAGACGCTGACCATTATGCCAGTCCTGCAGTGGAGGCTGAATATGAATACACCACCACAGAAACCATCCTGGCTAACGAGTATAGCGAGGAAGAAGAAACGATAAACATTGCCGGTGCCCGTTTCAATAAACAAAAATTGCGTAATGTTTACCGGAATGTAACCCGCCCTATTTCCAGGGCATTCAACCGATCCACAGACGAGAAATCGGGTGGAAAATAAATCAGGAATTCTATTTTGAACACATAAACTAAATTCATCATTATGAAATTTTTACTCACACCGCTTGCCATTTTCTGTGCATCCATCACTGGTTTTTCGCAAACCGATACCACAAAAACAGAAAAACCCGATACCATCCGCGTTGGAGGTATGATCATCATCAACAAGAAAAAAGGTGAAGGGACCGACAGTACCATGGAAAAAAAGGAAAACAATGATTCCTGGACCATAAGAATTAATACCAGACCCAAAAAGAAGAACCGCCTGACTACAAGCTGGTTCAATGTTGATCTTGGATTTTCCAATTATTCTGACAAAAGTGATTATACCTCTGCGGCTACCAGGGATTATGTGCGCACTATCCGCACAGGAGAAGCCGATTTTACCGAAAGTGATCTTCGGCTAAAAACCGGTAAATCCATCAACTTTAACCTTTGGATCCTCCGGCAGAGTTATGGCATCACCCGCGACAGTAAATTTCAGGTAAGATGGGGCCTGATGCTCGAAACGAACAATTACCGCTACGACAATAACGTGAGCTATAACAATGAAAACAGACCTTTCATCTTTCGAGACAGCGTAAGCTTCCGGAAAAATAAACTGGCAGCAGATTACCTGACCGTCCCTTTGATGCTTGGCTTCAATGCCAACCCTAACCGAAAAAAAGCTTTCGCGGTAAGTGCAGGAGTTAGTGTAGGCTATTTGTACAGCAGTCGCAATAAGCAAAGAAGTGAAGGTAGAGGTAAGGAGAAAAACCGGGGTAATTTTGACCTTGAGCCTTTCAAACTTCAATACATCGGAGAAATCGGAATGGGTTCGCTTAAATTATATGGCAGCTATGCACCGCAAAGCATCTACAAAAGAGGGATGGATATCCGACCTTTCAATGTAGGGATCCGCTTGGGAGACTGGTAATATTTAGTTTCTTTTGAAAACATACCAAGGAACCGGCATCTTAAATGTCGGTTCCTTTTTTAATTGCGTTTATCCATACCCCAGGTAAGTTTGCTCCGTAGGGTTTCCAAAAAGGTGTTTTCATTCAAACGCATTAAGCCTACTGTAAAGGATTCTCTTTTTACAGCTATCTGTACTTTGGTATCGAGGATTTCGCGGCGTGCATCCACCGAGCAAAGAAACTTGCCGGTCCTGCTTTCTACTTCAAAAGAAACGATATCACTGTCGGGAACCACAATCGGCCTCACATTAAGATGATGCGGGGCAATAGGTGTGATGGCAAAACTAGCACTGTCGGGAAACAGAATCGGGCCGTTGCAACTGAGGTTATAACCTGTACTTCCGGTTGGCGTACTAATAATTAATCCATCGCACCAATAGGTATTCAAAAACTCTCCGTTGATGTAACAATGTACTTTGATCATGCTTGAGATCTCGCTTTTATGCACCACCAATTCGTTGATGGCAAAGGGAGCATCTGCAAAAAGAGGGACATCTGCATCTACATGCAACAAAGTTCTTTGATCTATATGATAAGTGCCATTCACAAGGGCATCTACCGCCTGACGCATTTCTTCTTTACCAATTGTGGCCAAAAAGCCAAGTCTTCCAAAATTGATTCCTAATAAAGGAATCCCTTTTCCCCGGATAAAAGTAGCGGCATCGAGCATAGTACCATCTCCCCCAAGACTGATAAAACAATCGACCGATTTATCCAAGGCTTCGTGAGTTTTAAAACTCTTGAATTCAATACTATTCAGGACAGAGTCCATGTATTCCAAACCAAGCGTTTCGTAAATCAACAATTCAGCTTTTTGCAATTTAAGTTCCTGTAGCAGGAGCTTAAAATGCTGTTCCTGATCGGGATCGATACCCCGGCTGTATATTGCTACTTTCATAAGTGTTATTTCTATACGCTGCTCTTTTGCTACTCTATTCTTTTAGCGCCAGCCTTTCAAACCAAGCCGGTATTTACCCACACATACCCTGTGAAACCGGTCAGGTAGCAAGTAAAATTACCCCTTCCTGATTTCTTCTCCAGACCCTTGATGTAAAATAACCTCGAAATAGATCCTAAAAATCGGTGGCAGAGTGTATATAGAACCCATGCTCTCCAAATTGGTTGAAGCTATACTCCAGTTTGAGCACCATATCATACACTGTTTTGATATCCAATCCAAATCCTGCAGTACTTAAAAGCCTGTTGCTCATAAAACTGTTACCCGGATCCTTGGAATAGGCGTACCCGATGTTTCCGTACGTTTTCAGGAAGAATTGAAAAGGGATATTGTTATGACTTTTGGATCGAAATAAATTTTTAAGGGTAAATCCCCAGACTTCGCGACGAAGGGTACTTCGTAACATACCCGCCATATTACCATCAACTACGTAATACTCCAATCCCTGCAAATACAAACTGCGGTAACCCAGCATCCGTTGATTATAAAAAGGTTGCTCTTTTTTACCCGGAAATGTAACAGCAAATGCACCCTGAAAATTCATGTAGGTTTTAGGAGCAAACCGCCAGGTGGCTTGCATTCTTCCGCCAACTTGTGTCATAGGTATGGTTGAAGAAAATCTTTTGTGGGCATAAACGTCTACCATCCAACCCCTTAACGGGTAAGGTATAAAGTCTACATTCAGGTATTGATAATTCAGAAAAAGATCAACAAAATTTACTTTGGATCTGCCATTGCCAAACAGTTTAGGATTCAAATCAATAATCGATTCATCTATCTTTTCGCGGTTGTAACTCAGTTTAGCAAAACTTCTCATCTGACTGCCTTTGCGATAAGAATAGCTTACTTCCGCCTTCATATATTCTCTGCCAAATTCGGGCAGACTAAAAAACTGCTGTTTATTGCTATCGGTGCCATAATTTACCTCGCGGGCACGGGCATAAGAAAATGCAACCCCAAACCCCTGCCTTAGTTTTTTATCGAAATAAGGTTGATAATAATTGGCCTGTATTTGTTGGGAGTATCCTCCGATCGCGTAAAGATTTAGTTTATCGTTTCGGCCGGTCATATTATTATGAATCACTTTACCTCCAAGTTCGGTTCGGTCCAGCGCTCCTTTATATTCATTCAGCCAAACATTCCAGTTGCGATCAATGATTTTAAAATGGGGTAAGGGGAAAAGATACCAACGCTCCTTTACAAGAATATTCACGTCAAGTTCCTCAAAAGTGATGGTATCAATTGAAATGTCAATGGTAACAAAAAGAGAGGTATTCATCAATTGTTCACGAGTGAGACGAATTAGCCGGTTCAGTTCCAAGGGTTCATAAATAACCCCGGATTTCAGGGCAATTTCCCTTTCTACGATGCGGAGTTTGGTTTTTCGGTTACCCTTTACATTGATCGCTCTCACGATCATTGGAAAATCTACATCATCGCAGGTTTGTAGTTTTTTGGGGTTGAATTTGTTGGCATCAGGAAGTTCGGTAGAAGATTGGTTCTTGCCGGTATTGACTTGTTGCGCCTGCACACTATAAATGCCAGAAATTACGAAAAAGCACACAATCAATCTATTTTTCATTCCAATATTCTATAAGCAGCACCTAAATGGCTCTGAGGTTAATTTTTGCAGGAGGGCTAATTTACCATTTACATTTCAATAAAGTGTAGCAAATGATCGAAATTACGCTTCAGTTCATTTTCATATTGCTCTTCACCCGCAAAGTAAGTTACCTGATAATCGTACCGTTGTAATGTAGCAATAATATCACTTACCTCCTGCCTATTGATACGGATTGTAACCAAAAAACGGCCTGTAGATTCATCGATTTGTGTGTTGAGCTGTCTTATTTGTGCATCATTGGTCTCTACAAGCCGATTAATCTCCCCTGCGGAAAAATGAACCGGATCCGCTTCTAAAACGATCAAACCACCCGGAATATTGGTTCCGGTCAAATTTGCCATCTGAGCCAGCATATCCCGCATATGAATGATGCCAAGGTACTCACCTTCCGGAGTCGTTACGCAAATGACATCTAGCTTTCGATCGGTCATTAAACGGACTGCTTCCAAATAATGATCATTGGTAGTCACTTTGTAGGGTTGCAACTCCACTACAATATCTCTGATCATAGAAGAACCCGGCGAATCGAGCACAGATTCCTCAGCAAGCAATCCCTTAAAGACCGCCTCTTCCACCACCGGCCATTGATTCACCTTGAGATCATCAAATAAATGTTGAGCAAACTCAATATTGTCGGAGAGCTGAAACGGTGGTGCAGGTGTTGAAATGATATTTGAATACAGCATACACCTATGAGTTACGTCAAACAACCAAAGTGGGTTGTCTTTGCTTTGTTAAAAATTTCTCGAGTATCCTATTAAATTCCTCCGGTACTTCCATCATGGGAGCATGTCCGCATTTATCAATAAAATACAACTCGCTGTTTGGAATCAGCTTATGAAACTCTTCGCCAACAAATGGGGGTGTAATGATGTCGTTATTGCCCCAAATGAGCAAAGTAGGATGTTCAATTTTGGCGAGTTCTTCCCCAAGATTATGTCTGATAGCGCTTTTAGCCAAAGCGATAATCTTAATTACTTTTAAACGGTTATTGGTGATTTCAAATACCTCATCCACCAATTCTTTGGTAGCTGTATTGGGATCGTAAAAAGTCATTTCTGTTTTCTTACGGATATACTCATAATCCCCTCTTTTAGGATAGGTATCTCCCATCCCATTTTCAAACAAGCCCGAACTTCCGGTTAAGATCAGCGATGCAATGCGTTCGGGATTTTTGAGTACATGAACCAACGCCACATGGCCACCCAGACTATTTCCCATCAGATGGATATGCTTGTAATCTCTTGCCTCTATAAATTTCTGAACATACTTTTCCAAACCACCCACAGTCGTATGAAAAATATCCAATTCGAAAAGAGGCAATAGTGGAACTACTACTTTATGGGTATGCCGAAAATGTTCCACCAGATCTTTGAAATTGCTTAAAGCACCAAAAAGACCATGCAACAACAAAAGCGTTTCGCCTTCCCCTTCTTCAATAAACTTGAACTTATCCTGGTATTTTATCTCGTATTGCATTCGATGTTATTCCCCATTTCTTTCTTCGTAAAATTAACTATTTATCCCATTGTTTTCATAAAGAATGCTAAAATAAAGGATTTCAACCTATTGCAAATCATTTGATTCAACAGTAGGGGTTGCCTTATTTGCTAATTCCTCAAAAAAGCCATTTAAATCGTTGAACATATTTTTAAACCATGGCAAAATGCTACCCAAACCATCCAAAATAGCCGGACCAAAAGGGGCAATTAAATGATAGGTTACCGACTTTTCAGCAAGTTCGGCGGACAATAAGCCGGTTTTATCAACAAAAAACAACAATACACTTAATATAGCAATATATAAAACGATATAAAGGGCGATACCGGCCAATCGGTTTACAAATCCTATTTTCAATGTTTCAAGCGATTTTTCGAGGATTTTCCCCACTAGCCTGATGGCTAATACCACCAACACAAAAACTACCAAAAAAGATAAAATAGGCAGAAACCTCGCCCCTACTTCAATGTAGTCAGCTATGGTTGGAGCCACTAAAGCACTAAGCTTTACAGCAGCAGCAATACCTATCAGTAACGAAACCATATTGAAGATGGCCATGATAAGACCCTTCCGGTATCCATTTAAAACGGCCAAAATCGCTGCAAGCAAGACCATTATGTCGATCATCATGACTGCAATTATACAGGAAACCCGATGAATATAAAATGACTTTTGCTTCGATGGAGGCCTCTATTTTATTCTATTGACCGCTCAGCAGGGATTTTACCCCTGCACTGATGGCTTTGCCTTCTGCCTTTCCTGCCAGTTTTTTGGTAGCAGCCCCCATCACCTTACCCATATCTGCCGGCCCGGAAGCACCGGTTTCAGCAATTATTCCCTTTAAAACAGATAACAAAGCATCCCCTTCCAACTGCTCGGGTAAGAACCTTCCGATTACAACAATCTCTTCCCGCTCTTTTTCCGCAAGGTCTTCTCTGCCCTGCTGTACATAAATTTCAAGGCTATCCTTACGCTGCTTTACCAATTTCTGTAAAATCTTTAATTCCTCCTCCTCTGATACCGTGCCATCGCCCCCTTCGCTTGTTTTAGCCTGAAGGATCGCTGCTTTGATGGCTCTTAAACTGCGCAGACCAGCTTCATCTTTCGCTTTCATCGCTTCCTTTAACTGGGTCATTACTGTTAGTTCTAAACTCATTTGTTCTGAATTTTTATAATGATTATAAGGTTATTAAACTGTCTAAAGCCCTTTGCTTTTTTTAAAAAGGATATACTACCGGTCGATCAGGCATTTACCTAAGCGGGTTTTTCCTGTTGATTTCGCTGACTTTCCTGAAACTTTTGAAAAAATTCTTTTGCAAATCCTCTCAAATCGTTGGCTAATCCCTTTTCGCCAGTAGAACGCTCCAGGGTTTCGGCCATCCCTAAAAAGTTTTGATAATAGAAATCAACCATTTCATCTATCATCATTTCCTGTGTCCAAAGATCAATACGGAGGGCGGCTTTGTCCTTACCATCCCAAAAATTGACCAGCATTGCTTTGGCAACCTGCATATCATCGGCAGTACTATCCGTTGCCGTCCATTTAATCTTTTCGGGCACTTTATTTTCGTCAAGTTGCACCGCGATGGTAATGGTTGAATCTTTCTTTTTTGCTGCCATATATTCTGTATTTTAATGTTACTGCTAAATAACCATAAAGAAAATAAATATCTATTCTTTACTCAAAGATAACCCGCCTTCCCCTAAAAACCTGTCTTCGATTTGTTTTAACAACTGTAAAGCCGTGTTTTCCGGGGTAAGCATGCTGGTATCCTCCCTAGCTTGACGCCGTCTTTTTTCCCGGCCGGTATCATCCCGATAGATTTGCATCAGCCGGTCGGAAAGGGTTTCACCGGGCTCTTTGCCGACAAATAAAATTTGCTCACCCCCTATTTTTTTATACACTGGAAAGTGGGCTGCTATAACCGGGGCACCTGTCTGCATGGCAAATATTAACGGGGCCACAAGCTCCTGCTCCGACAAATGAAGACAGGCAAAAGCCTGCCCCAAAAGATCCCTTCTACTGAAAGTACATGCATCCGGTGAAAGCACGGCAACCTCTTCTCTATAACGAAAGGATGCCAGTTTTTTTTGCCAGGCTTCCGCTTCTTCCGGTTCGCCCAGAAGTACCAACCGGATGCCCGATTGCATTCTTTTTTTAAAAGCAGCAAATGCTAAAAGTAAGTCCAACCCCTGCTCCGTTTTCTGCCAGCCCGTTTCACAAAAAAAATATTCTTTACCCCCGGTTAGTTGTTGTTTCAGATACTCATTCCCTTCAGCGAATTGCATCTGAACACCGGTATTTCCATACCAACCGGTAGCTGCTAATTTAGATAAGACAACCGGATCATCAACATAACGGGATAAGCCTTGCCTTTCGATATAATCCACCAGAATTACTGCAGATTTTTCAAACAGGATTTCCATCCGTTTTCTGAACCACCTGTGATCCTTCAAATATTGTGCGAGACCTCCCCCGTATTCCAGCATATTGTGCAACAGTGATATCTGAGGAACTGACACGTCTTTCGAAATGATTCCACCGGCACCCAAAAACAAATCCACCCCATACTTGCGCAACCTATCCGGCAGGGTATGATCGTACCACCAACTTTTCGCAGCAGCCTGTTGCAGTGCATTGCCAAAAACCATGCATTCAACATGATCACCTTCGGGCAAGCCTTCAATCGGTTTGTTGCTGAGCAAAAGCCAATGATGCTTTGCCCCGGCCTGCAGGAGATAAGGTAACAAATAAAATATCCGCGAAGAGAAAGCTGTTTTATCATCTGCCAGCCACCGGCAGTCTATTGCAATACGCATATCCCCGCAAAGTTACGGAGCGATTGCCGCAAGTAATACCTGCCAGGCATCCTGAGTGCGCTTTTCCTTCAAAAGAGTAGCTGCATACTGATGCAACTCCTGCTCCATTTCGGCAGGATTCAAACTAAAATATTGTATGATATCCGAAAGCCGTTTATCGTAAAATGCTGCATTGACTTCCGGCAGTTCGTTTACGTTAGCAAGCATTCCCAAATCATTTCCTGTGAGTATCGTACTGTTTCTGATCGATTCGGGCAATGCATCTACGCCAATACCCAATTGACTGTTGGGTTTGGGAACTTCAAATACCGCATCCCCGCTTGCCCGGCAATAGTAATCACCACCCATGCGGGCTACAAGATCTATCTTTTGCGGATCGATGCGCTTCTGTTCATCAAGGATTGCATCGTCAATATGCATCACCACCACTTTGCAAATAATGAGGTTTCCGGCTCCGCCTTCGGTACCTGTTTCAATGATCTGCATCACCTGACATTCCATCTGAACCGGGCTTTCGGCCAAACGCCAGGGCTTCACTACCTGTGAAGGTAGTTTGTGAAATCCGGCCTTCTCAAACTCATCTACACCTTTTGGATATTCACAACTGCTGAGGCTCATCTGCTGCACCATCGCATAGTTCACTACATTAATCACCACCTCTCCCGTTTCACGGATATTCTCCAGCGTATGTTTCAAACTATTGTCCCTTACTCTCCGGCTTGGCGAAAAAATAAGCGTTGGAGGATTGCTCCCGAATACATTGAAAAAACTATAGGGACTCAGATTAGGATTACCGGCTGCATCCAGGGTGCTTGCAAAGCAAATTGGTCTTGGAGATACCGCGCCTATCAGGTAATGATGCAATTGCGCAGTCTTGATTTCGCCGGGAACAACAATCATAATGGAACAACTTTAAAAAACGAGTGCATTTGTTTACAAAATATGGAGCTTTACTTGTTCAATACGGGTTTCGCTCATTTGCAGAATTTCAAACCGGTAGTTTCCTACAATAATGGTATCCTGCACTTTGGGAATCGTTCCCTTTTTTTTGATGATAAAACCACTCAGAGTTTCAGCATCTTTCCCGGCTTGTAAGGAAAACCCGTATTTCTCGGCCAAATGATCAAGCTCCAGCCGTCCACTTAATACATATTCGGAATCAGATAGTTTTTGTTCCGTCATTTCTTCAGTGTCGTATTCATCCTCTATCTCCCCAAAAATCTCCTCCAAAAGATCCTCCATCGTAACAATTCCTGCTGTTCCCCCAAATTCGTCCACCACCCAGGCAATACTTTTTCGGTCAGCCGAAAATTTACTGATCAGATCGGTAACACTCATTGTTTCGGGCACAGTAGGTATGGGTAATAAAATATCTTTCAGACTTTCGCTATTTTTCAACATATCCAATTGATGGATATAACCTACAATATCATCGATATTTTTATCGTACACGATGAGTTTACTTAGCCTGGTTTCCACCATTTTTTGCCGGGCTTGCTCAGGAGATACCTCCAACGAAACTCCTACGACTTCGGTTCTTGGTACAAGACAGCTTCGGATTTTTATCCCTGATAAACTCAGTGCATTTTCAAAGAGTTCCTGATTGAGCTCCTGCGAATCTTCGTTGGCCTCTTTGGTTTGTTGATAATAATGCTCGAGATCAATCCGGGTAAATGGTTTGGCATGTTCGTCCATTTTTATATTGAACAGATAGCGCAGAATCCAAATGGATAACTCTACCAGCATATTTACGAAGGGTCTCAGCAATTCATGCAGGAACTTCATAGGCCGGGCAAAAAAACCAAGCAATACATCGCTTTTGGCCCTGAATACAGCCCTGAAAAGAAATTCGAACACCAGAACGAGTGCTACGGAGAGCAGAATTTCTGCAACAGATTTAATAAGACCTGAGCCCTCGAGTTTTTGAATACCACTAAAAGCCCAAAAGGGCTCTAACAGTCGGGTAATCACCAAACCATAAACCACTAAAAAAATACTGTAACCGGTTATGCAGACGCCAATAAAGGTATATGGGTTGTCGAGGAGATCGCTCAGAATGATGCCTGTCTTCCTGCCTTGTTTCTTTTTGAGTTCAACGCTGAGTTTATTGATGCTTACAAATGCAATTTCAATCCCGGCAAAAAAACCCAGAATCAAAAGGATACCTGTAAGCAGTACCAAATTTATCATTTCCCGAAATTAAGGATTGTGAAGTATTTTTCCGTTTGGAAAGTTGAGGAGAACTTAAAAATCTTTGCGGGTAGTTACAGTAGCCTGGGGTGTAGTGCCAAAATCACGGGGTACTTCCACTTCCCCCTTTGGATCGCGGATGGTTTGTTGGCTGAAGTCGGTTTTGGCAGTAATCCCTGTTCCCGTCAGGTTTTGGGTGGGTTGTTTCACCTTCACCGGGCGGTTGCTATAAAAGATCTCGAGATTCTGATCCCACCACAGATCTTCTGCAAATAAAGTATCTCCCTTAAAGTTGTAAACCACTACACTATCCCGCATATACACTTTGCGCAGGAGCTCATAATATTTGGCATATTTAGCCTTCACCACACTTTCTGCGGAAGTACTATCACTGTAAAAGGTTACAAAAATAGAATTGGGAAATTCTGTGTAAATGGTATCGCTTTTGACCCGGTACATAACCGGTGCTTTTAGAATGGCTTTCAGGTTTGCAGACTGACTCATCAATGCTTCAATATCCCTACCCACCTCCACTTCTGCTACCGATTTGGTAAGCGATTCTACTTCTTCGGGGTCATTTTCACAGGCTGTCAACAGGCTCACTGCAACCAACCCGGTAAATAGAACCGAAGAAAACACAGATCGTGAAATCCTTGTTACAACCGGATTTGCATATACCTTAATCATATTGTCTTTTGATAAACCAAATATCGCTTAATGCAAGACCAATGTTTATCCTGAAATAGTTCTCGAAATAGGGAGTGCTACCATCTCCCCGACGGCCATACTCAAAAGAAGTATTGATGGTACTGAACTGTGTACTGTAGGCGTTATACCTCTTTACAGGAAAACCGGCCCCAATGGTAATACCAAATGTTGGTAATTGCTGACCACCAGCAACGATGTAATCTTTTCCCGTAAAAAAGCCTGCCCGGTAAGCAACGGTTTTGAAATAGTTACGACCCCCAATAGCTTGTGGTATAAACTGTGCACCTACCCGAAGCATATTTGCATCCGCCAATTGATCTGACTGCCCGAAATTTCGGAAATCAGACCAGGAGGTTTTTTCATACTCCGCACTCAGAAAAAACTTATCCATCGTTTCAAATGCGATGCCAAGCGTATAGGAAGCAGGCAATGTATAATTTCCGAAAAGCTTGCTGCGCTCTACCACATCTATCGAATCGGCAGTACCGGTGCCGTTTAAAAACGAGGTTTGAGAAAGGATATCCCGCTCCGCCTTTACATCACCTCCCAGATTTCCATTGGCACCAATCCGTATCAGGTGCTTTTTAGAAAGCTTTAATTCATATTGCATCCCCGCGTCGACCGTGAACTTATTCAAAGATGTTTTGGAATTAAAGTTAGCTGTGTAATAAAAAACCGAATCGTTCGGAATGGATCGGAAGGTATTGATATCCTGCTGTCCGAAAAGGTATCCTGCGTTAATACCGAGGGACAAGCCACCCACACTGAAGCCGGTACCGATAAAGCCCCGGTAAGTTCCTCCGGTTCCGCGAAATTCAGTTTGAATACTATCTATTCCGGGCAAGCGGCTAAAAGATTGAATATTGTATCGGACACGGCTTACAGGTCGCACACCAAAGGCAAGGCCCCAAAGGGTTTTTGTTTTTTTCTTATCCTTCAGCAAGGGCACTCCGAGAGCCGCATAATTAAAAATCATGTTGGCCGACTGATAGGTTTCCGTGCCATCGGGATTAGAGAGCGTTCTGACTTCAGTTTCTACCCCTACATCAAAAGTGGTAAAACCAATTTTGCTGTAAGCAGCAGGATTGATAAAATTAATAGATTGCTGATCGGTATAAGCAGTAGCAATCCCGCCCATTGCTTTGGAACTCACGTTGCGGCTATTGTAAAGATCTCCGATACCAAAACGGCTGAAAGGTGAATTCACCTGCGATTTTCCGGGAAGGGAAAGAAAAATCAGGCCTGAAAAAAACAAGGCCCACCTGGGGC
>JBGSNV010000274.1:0-17686 GCA_041739485.1 Chitinophagaceae bacterium | reverse complement strand
TACAATGCCTGGCAAACCATGCAACGTAGCCACGCTGTTGCCAATGGGGTGCATGTGGTGGGGGTAAACCGGGTTGGTTACGAACAGGAAGGCCGGATGAAATTCTGGGGTGGCAGTTTTGTAAGTAACCCTTTTGGTACGCTGCTTTATAAAGCAAGTCATGAAAAAGAGGAAACGATGGTGGTAGAAATTGACACCGCTAAATCGGATCAGTACCGCACCCATTGGCCTTTTTTACGCGATCGCCGGATAGATTCCTATCAGCCGATTACAAGACGGTATATTGATGAAGATTAAAAAATTGAGTAGCAGGCCTCCAAATCAGCCTGCTTTTTAGTGAACATAGAAGCTTTTTTACAAAGTATTGGCGGGTCTGCAAAAGCAGGCCCGCCCCTGTTTTAAAGCTTCTCTACCCAATCAAACCTGCCAACCCGTTTGATTCTTTTTTAACAAATAGGGGTATAAAAATCCGATTCCGGTGTCTTTAGTTTCATACGATTGATTTGCCATTACTAAAGCATCTGAAGAAAAGCAGCTTTTGCAAAGTATGGTAACAGGCTTTTTTTACCAATTTTCAAGCCTGTATTTCACCTACTGCTTTTTTATCTATGCACGTAAAATCTATCCTGGCTTTTCTGTTTAAAAACAGTACAAAAACCTTGTTAAGCTTTCTATTACTACTATCCACAGCAGTTTCCACTATGGCCCAAACCTTGGTTTGGGAAGAAAACTTTACCGGGACTGCCCCCAACAGCAACCGCTGGACCTATGATTTTGGCAATGGCAGCCAAAGAGCCGCCGGCTGGGGCTGGGGCAATCAGGAACTTCAGTATTACACAAGCCGCACCGAAAATGTGCGGATCGAAGACGGGATCCTGATTATTGAAGCCCGGAAAGAAAGTTTCGATGGAAGTGGTTATACCTCCGGCCGGATTAAAACTGAAGGCCGGGTACATTTTCAGTATGGAACGGTTGAGGCAAGAATTAAATTACCCAATTTAGCTAATGGTCTTTGGCCTGCTTTCTGGACCCTTGGAACCATAGGACCGGGATGGCCATCTATCGGTGAAATGGATATTCTGGAAGCCGGTTCAGGCTCAGGCATCCGCGATGGATTGGTTAACAGAAGAGTAAGTTCAGCCACGCACTGGAGCAACGCAGAGGGTGACCACCAATATCAGACTAATGCCCTCGACTTCCCCACCAACCTCTCAGACGACTACCATATTTATAAGTTGGAATGGACGAGCCAACATGTAAAAACTTTTATTGACAACCAACTCATTTACAGTTTTGATATAAGTGGCGGCGCAGCTGCCAATCTGAGCGAGTTTCATACCCCCCATTTTCTCCTGCTCAATATGGCAGTAGGCGGGCAGTATACTGAAATCTTCAATCCTGCAGGCATCACTGCTACACTGCCGGCAAAAATGCTGGTAGATTACGTAAGAATTTATCAAAATCCCGGTGATAAGATACAGTTTACAGAAGACATGGCCCGGGATGGCAATTTTGGTGTGCTTACAGAAAACACTCCGGTGGCTGATTCACTAACCTATGGCACCAATGCCGAATTATATTACTGGAACAACCTGAACAATATTACAAGTCCTGCCCCGGTACCATTTGAGGGTAGCCGGCTGCTGGCAGTTAAAGCAAATTCAGGTGATTGGTTTGGTATGGGCGTAACCAACAATTATGTGAACCTTAGCAATTTTGCTACCGGCTCGCTGAAATTCCATTTCAAAACCACCTATATCGGTCAGTTTAAATTTGGATTGAATACAGGACATGGCGAAACCTGGATGAATTTTCCGGCAGGCAATCAGAAATACGGCTTGGTTCGGGATGGCAACTGGCATGAGGTTTCTATCCCTTTGGCCGATTTCAGCAATTCATCACTCGGCATGAATATTGATCTTTACTCTATGAAAGGCGCCTTTATGTTTGCCGGAGATCCTGCTTCAGGTGCCGCTGATTTCTTTTTTGACAATATCTATTTTACCGGAGGCATTTCGCCCAATCCGGCCCCAATGGTTTCGATTACGGCTCCTACAAATGAGGCTATTTTTAACACCCCGGCTAACGTGGAGATTACCGCTACGGCTTCCGACCCCAACGGTTCTATAGCCAAAGTGGACTTTTTTGAAGGAACTATGCTGCTTTTCAGCGATACGGAAGCTCCGTATGTTTATATGTGGAATAACCCTGCTGCAGGGCCACATACCATCCGGGCAAGGGCTACAGACAATGAAGGGTCTGCCACGTTCTCTGATTCAGTTACATTTTATATGTCAGCACAGAGCAATACGCCACCGGCTGTAGCTATTTCCGCACCTTTAAATAATGCGGCGTTTCTTACACCGGCTAATATAAATATACAGGCCACTGCTACGGATGCAGACGCTGGTATTTTTAAAGTGGAATTCTACAATGGCACCACCCTCTTGGGTACAGATAAGGAAATCCCCTACAGTTTTACCTGGAATAATGCGCCTGTGGGCAACCATGTATTAACAGCAAAAGCAACCGATAACGGAGGTTTGCAAACCACTTCTGCCGCGGTAAATATTGCAGTAAGCAATCCCATTAAACCAACTGTAAGTATTACCTCACCGGCAAACAACGCCTATTTTACCCCACCGGCCAATGTAATCATTGAAGCCACTGCTGCAGATGCCAATGGTACCGTTACCATGGTGGAATTTTTCCAGGGAACCACACTATTGGGATCAGACAATACAGCACCGTATCAGTATACCTGGGCTTCTCCCGCAGTAGGCAAATACAACCTTACCGCCAAAGCCACCGATAATGACGGAAACACAACAGTCTCTTCTATTGTGGTGGTAAATGTTGCCCCGCCGGTTTGCACAGGGGTTGCTGTCAATGGCGACTATACATACGAAGTATATTCCAACGGAGGTACTGTATTCTTTAAATTTAAACCGCTTGCGCCAATTGCAGGCAGCAATCTTGCTATCATCGGCATCAGAGAAGGAGCAGCCCCCGGATACACCGGATATGGCATGACTGCTTCGGGAACCGATTTTACTTTCAGCAAACCTGTTGCAGATGGCGTTTCAATGAAATTTTATTTTACCTACAATGCGCCGCCTGCGGGAGAAAGAAACTCCATCAACAATCCGCACACTTATGTAGCAGGTACCGTTTGCGTTCCCGGCGCCCCATCAGTTTCTATCACTTCTCCGGATGATGGTTTCAATGACAACGCTCCGGCCAATGTATCGCTGACTGCTTTTGCCGCTGACCTTGATGGCAGTATTACATCGGTATCCTTTTATGAAGGAACCAACCTGCTCGGAACCGTTACTGCTGCACCATACACTTTTGTTTGGAGTAATGTAGCAGCCGGCAATTACAATGTAACAGCAAGGGCAACAGATAACGACAATAATACCTCCACCTCTGCGCCTGTAAGCATCATCATCGTTGCTCAAAATACAAACGGCTACTGTGGTACCGCAGTAAATGGAGACTATGAATACAAAGTAGAAAGCAGCGGTGGCATGCTCACTTTCACCATGCATCCGTTAGCCCCTATTACGGGTTCTGCCTATGCCATCATTTATATTCAGGAGAATGGTATCGGGGCTTACCCCGGTTATGGTATGACGAAAAACGGACCTGTATTTACCTTTACCCGCGCTATTGCGGACGGTATCCCTGTTCGTTTTTACTTCACCTATCAAACTCCTCCTGCCGGAGAGCGGAACTCAAGTGCCAACCGGCATAATTATGTGGCAGGTACCAATTGTATTCCGGGCGGTGCCTTACCGGTAAGCCTTGTGCGCTTTGATGCGACACTGCTTTCCAACGGTAAGGTTTCCCTTGATTGGGAAACTGCAAGCGAGCAGCAAAATAATTATTTCATTATTGAAAAAGGCAGAACAGGGAACCAGTTTTCCTTTTTTGAAAAGGTATACAGTAAGGGCAACGCAAACAGCCGACAATTGTACAACACCATAGATGCCCATCCGGCCGTTGGAAACAACTTCTACCGGTTGTCGCAGGTAGATAAAGATGGTAAGACTACCTATCTGTTTACAAGAAACATTAGCACATCAGCTAAAAAAGGTGCGCTGATGGTTTACCCAAATCCGGTTGGAGAACAAATCAATCTTCAGCTTCCGGAAATGAGTTCCGTAAAACAACGGATCGTACTGCAGACCATGGAAGGAAAAACGATCTATAGTGGATGGATTCCTGAAAGACAAACAAATTTCCGTTTCCGCCCCGGCACCAAACCCGCAGCAGGCATGTACTTGCTACAGGTGGAAGGCTATACACCGGTAAGGATTTTGATCCGGTAAAAATTGGAATCAATCATAAAAAGGAGAAGATGGCTAAGGCTGTCTTCTCCTTTTTTTTATGCTATCGCTATAAAATAGCAGAGAAAATCCTGCAAAATTTTAAATCCTTTTATCTTGCGTGCCAATCAGGCTACTTACAAACATCAACCGGTATCGGGGAAGTAAAATACTTTTCCGTCAATAACGGCGAATGTTTCGCTTGTGCCGCTGAAAACAAATACTATGCAGAAGACACCCAAAGAACTTGGATTTTATTTTCCCGCAGAATTTGCTCCCCACGAAGCCACCTGGCTGAGTTGGCCGCATAAGGAAGCAAGCTGGCCCGATAAAATCCATACGATTTTTCCGTATTATGCACAGTTTATCCGTTACCTGGCGCAGAGTGAAAAAGTACGAATCAATGTAGCGAACGAAGCCATGAAAGCCTTTGCGTTGGTGCATCTTGAAAAAGCCGGTGCCGACCTTTCGCAGGTGGAATTTTTTATGCATCCTACCAACGATGCTTGGTGCCGCGATCATGGACCTGCCTTTTTACTGCACAAAACCGAAAAACGCAAAGCCATAGTTGACTGGGGCTACAATGCCTGGGGCGGTAAGTATCCTCCCTTCGATCTCGATGATGTGATTCCCACGCTGATTGGTAAACATTTCGGACTCGAAGTGTTTCATCCGGGTATTGTAATGGAAGGAGGCTCGGTGGAATTCAATGGCAACGGTACCATATTGACGAGCACCGCTTGTTTGCTCAATGAAAACCGCAACCCGCATCTTAACCGGGAGCAGATTGAACAGTTTTTATGCAACTTTTACGGACAGGAACAGGTGCTTTGGGTGGAAGAAGGCATTGTGGGCGATGATACCGATGGTCATATTGACGATACCGTTCATTTTGTAAATGAGGATACCGTGATTACCGTGATTGAAGAAAATAAAGCGGATGAAAACTACGAACTTTTGCAGCAAAATTTAAAGCAATTGAAAAGCATGCGTTTGCTCAATGGCAAACAACTTAACATCATTGAACTCCCGATGCCTGACGAACTCATTTGGGAAGAACAAAGACTACCGGCTAGTTATGCCAATTACTATATCTGCAATAAATACGTAATTGTACCTACGTTCCGGAGTAAAAAAGACGATGTAGCCATGCAAATCATTCAGTCAGCACACCCCGAACGCGAAGTGGTGGGGATTGATAGTACCGAGATCATTTGGGGATTGGGAAGTTTTCATTGTTTGAGTCAGCAGGAACCGGCTTTGTAAATTTTTATTCATCAAAGTAACCAATAGGAAATATCGAAACCAATGGAGCATTTTGTAAATTAACAAAAGGTATCAGGCTATTGGCCATTCATTTTGAAAGAATTATCTTTACTAAAAATTTTCTATGTCGTATCAATTTCTGGAATCAAGGCCCGATGTACTTGCAGGGAAGATGTGTGTAAAGGGTACAAGAATAAGTGTTGATTTAATATTGGAATGGCTTTCACAGGAAGCCACTCCTGATGAAATATTGGCTATATACCCTCAAATAAAAAGAGAGGCCATATATGAAGCTTTGCATTTTGCAGCACAACTTTCTAAAAACACCCATCAGTTCGATTTTGATTTCTATTCCGCTGCATAATGAAAATAACTGATTTTGAATGGCTTGCAGATGAGAATATTCATCCTGATTGGATAAAATACTTTCAAAAAAGTATTCCTATTTATTCTCTTGCATCATTCGGATTATTAGGAAAGTCTGACTCAGAAATTTTGGAATTTTCATTTCTCAGGAAGTTTATAGTGGTTACACAGGATAGTGATTTCGGACATTTAGCGATTACTAAAAAACAACCTCTTATTGGAATTATCTATCTGAGACCCGGACACTTGGACCCAGACATTCATATCCATACCATTCATTATATTCTTAAACAAAATCCCGAAGTAGAACCACCTTTTATTTTGGTTGGGTCAAACCAAGGTACTTCAATAAAAATCAGGGTCAGGAATATTGTTTTTAAAATTTAAGGATAATTATTCTTTCAATACGCTTACGTATTAAAACACCTGATATTCAATTCAAAGGTCTTTGTAAGATTTTTAACTTTTCAAATTTGGTACGAAGTTGATATTCAGGTTAAAAATTGCAAGGCCATTTCCATATAGAAGTTTGTGGCTAATACATATATAATCGAAAATTTACAAAATATAAAGACGATGTTGCCATGCAAATTATTCAGGCGGCGCACACCCAACGCGAAGTGGTGTGGATTGATAGTACCGAGATCATTTGAGGATTGGGAAGTTTTCATTGTTTGAGTCAGCAGGAACCGGCTTTGTAGAAGGGAAGAATAATTAGCGGCAACAATCCCGCATTTGCTCATAATCTACACCATAAAGGTAAAATTTTCCCTTTCTTAAAACATATATAAAATACAAGATTTTTTGAAAAGGCTCTTGATCTCTAACTGGATATGTAATATATATCTTATCCTTATAACTTACCCCCTTTCTGTATTTATTCTCCACTTGCTCAAATTCATTAACTGATTGAACATTAAGTTGATAAAAAGCGTAGGGTCCGTACTTGTCCTTTAAAACCGACCATGGTTTTTTAGATGCATATTTATAAACATAATGTGAATCAATTCTTTCTGCAATCGTTGGGAAACAAATCTCAAGGAATTTTGCCTGAGAATAAACTGAATCGCATACCGAAATTTCCGAACTAATCCATTGCTTTAAATTAACAGTATCCCTTGTTTTTATAGCATCCAAAAAATCGTAATGAAATTTGACAAGTGCGTATGATTCTTTTTTTGAAAGAAGCGATTTTTCCTTTTTATACCTCCTTTTAACAACTATAGGTTCGGCATCCATTAAATCATTGAAGTTGTAATTATTCTCCTTAAAAATAGCATACTTAATTAAGTCATTCTTTTCATATTCAAATATTTCGGTTTCATAATTACCAAGGTCTGTAACCATTTCAAAACCTACCATTTTAAAGATATCTGGCGGGAAACACCATTTAATTAAAGGTTCTAATTCATCTTCATAATAAATACTATCAGGATATACAAATAACTTTATCCGTGCCATATCTTCATAAGGCATCACACGTAAATTTAATTTACTTTTTTCAACCGAATCCTCGTAAAACCAATCCCTTGGGGGTGGACCTGCCCATCTGCCATTTTTAGTTGGAAACAATTTATTGTGGCGATACCAATGTTGGTAAGTAGTTTTATCCTCCTCTTTATAGACATAAAGCATTACAAAATCGTAATCCAAAAATTCAAATTCTCCAGAAAAATCATAGGAGGTCAATGTCAATGTATCTGGTGGTTTTTCTTCTCCATATACCCATTGATGTACTTTGTACTTTACATTTATTACTGCATCCACATATCTATATTGGTCAGGAGACCACTTTGTAAATGAATCCCGCTTAATATCCTGACCTTCTACCATCGAACCAATGAATACAGTAAGGTTTGGATAATACTTCAGCATATTGGTATCAGTAGCAGGAAAAAGGGGTTGGCTATTTGCATGGGTTGTAATTACTATAATATAAAATAAGTAACCTAGTGATTTTGTAAGGGTAGCCATTTGCATACAAGCAATATTTTATTAAAAGTATGATAGAGCGCTGAATAAAATAAATCCATCGCATAAATTATTTGGAAATCGACTCGTTTAAAACCTGCTTACAGACAAAATAAGTACAAAAGGCATTTTTTCAAACACTATTAGAATGGATTGGTTTCAATCAGAAAACTAATTACCTTTAAAAAAAATGTAGTGGTATGGAAAATTTATTTGAGGAACCTGCCATAGATTATTGTAAACATTATTCTTTGCAGGAATTCCTTCAATTTACCGAACGGAGTGAGTACCGATACGAATTTTGGGATGGCATGGTTGTATTTATGGCAGGTACGACTAAAGCACATGCTGAAATAGCAGATAATTTAAATGCGATCTTCAAAAATGCGCTGAAACCAAAAGGTTGTAAAAGTTTTCAGGAATCTGTGTACTTACGTATGGAGCGTAAAAATAGCCTGTATTTACCGGATGTGATGGTAACCTGTGACCCCGAAGATATTCCCCTAGACAGTCGTTTTGTTGACAATCCTTCCATCATAGTAGAAGCTTTGAGCGAAAGCACCGAATTAACTGATCGTACCCATAAGTGGCAGCAGTACAGGCAAATTCCATCTCTTCGGTATTACCTTTTAGTTAGTCAAAAAGCGGTTTTTGTAGAAATGTATGGTCGCCCGAATGCGCAATCCCTTTTTTCTTATCAATGCTTTGAGGGACTTGATGCGGAGATTGAATTACAGGACCCTGCTTTTACCTTAACCTTAGCAGCTATATACGACGGCGTGTTTGAAAAGGAAGTCCAATAGACAGTCAGCTGCATTGCGCAATGCTTTACGCCCTTACATAAAGGGACCTAAATCCTTGTAATAACCGAGGCTCCATTTCCAGGCCATCATGATGTTTATAGTGACCTCCCCCTGTTTTTGAACCCCCTCTTCATCCATCGTGATCAGCCACCCATTTTTCACCCCACATACATCGCAGGCTTTCAGCAAGCCTTTTATTTCACGGGCTTTTGTATCCGAGTTTTCAGTATCATAGCAAGCTTGAACCGGTAAGGGGACACCCCCTTCTGAATACAATATAAAATCACATTCAAAAGTTTGATCCTTATAATAATAGATATCTGTGGTATACAAATTACCATGCTTTCGGTATAGTTCCCAAAAAACAAGGTTCTCAAATAAGGCACCAAAATTTCCTGCGCTCAGGGTGGTGATGGCATTCACCAATCCATTGTCTATAAAATAAGCTTTCTTATCGCTCATTTCCCGCTTTACCAGCGAAAAATCGAACTTGGATATACGCTTAAAAAAGTAACCCGCTTCGGCCATGTCTGCCAAATCATACAAGGTCTCATTGGCGAGTTTGTATCCCTGCGACCTCAGGTCGGCAGCTATCTTGCGTAAACTCAGGGTCTTTCCCAAATTATATGCAACCCTCGAAAGCATGTATTTTAATGGAAAAAACTGACTTGTATTGTAGCGTTCCACCACATCCCGAAAGATCATGGTATTGTAGTAGTTCTGTAATAATTTTCTTCTTTGATGAGGCAATAAACCGATTGTTTCCGGAAAGCCTCCATGTTCCAGGTACTGTTTGAAAAACCCGGCTATTTTAGCCCGATGCTGCACAGACAAACCTTTCTCCACCCCTTCAAATTGCAGATACTCCTCAAAGCTTAAAGGCAATATCTCTACCGGATACCCCCTACCCCGCATAGCCGTGGCCACTTCTGTTGCAAGCATTTTACTATTACTCCCTGTTATGGCCACTTTCGTGCCGGGGGTATCATGCAATCTCCGAACAAATTTTTCCCAATTGGGTGCATTTTGTACTTCATCCAAAAAAAACCAGGTTTCTGAAAGCTGCACATTCGGAAACAATTCCATCCTAGTTTGCAACATGTCGTCGAGGGAAGTATGCACCCAATCGAGGCGGTCGTCTTCCAGATTGATGGACACGATATGATTTTCAGGAACTCCTTTATCTACCAATTGATTGATTTCATAGGAAAGCAAGCTGCTTTTTCCACTACGCCGCGGGCCTATCACCACCGGTACTTTTTTACCAACCCATTCCATGGCCTGACTGCGCAGCCTGAGCGATGTATCCCTTCTGAGGGGCGCTAACAGTATGTCATAAAACCCTGATTTCATCCTACAAAATTATCATTATTATCTTGAAATCGGAACATTCTATATTATTTTTTACCGTAAATCAGATAATAAATTAATATTTTGTGCCTATTTTCAGACTATTTTATATTATTTCGTTCTGCTTTCAGGAGCATTTTTATAAATAAAAATCTAATAGTTGCTGTATACCCTATAAAAAGTTCATAAAAAGCAGGCCGGCTTTGCTTTTTGGGGTACGCATTGAAAGTAACTGACTAAATCTTCTATTAAGGGGTAAATAATTTTTACCTTTGCACCCCCAATTGGTTTTATAAATAATTGGCTGACAATTAATAAACGCATTATGAATACATACAACCGAGTGCTTGTTACCGCAGCGCTGCCTTATGCCAATGGCCCCGTTCATGTGGGTCATTTAGCCGGATGCTACCTGCCCGCAGATATCTATGTCAGGTATCAGCGCAGCCGCAAACGCGATATTGTGTTTGTTGGGGGCAGCGACGAACATGGTGTTCCCATTACTATCCGCGCCATGAAGGAAGGCATCACCCCGCAGGATGTAGTGGATAAATACCATGCGCTTATCAAAGAAAGCTTCAAGCAAATCGGTATTTCGTTTGATGTCTATAGCCGAACATCGTCTAAAATTCACTATGAAACAGCTTCCGATATTTTTAAGAAGTTATATGATGATGGCATGTTTGAAGAACGGGAAACCGAACAATACTATGATGAGGAAAAAGAAACCTTCCTTGCTGACCGCTATATTGTAGGCACCTGCCCTATTTGCCAGAATACCAACGCTTATGGTGACCAATGTGAAAAATGTGGATCAAGCCTGAGTGCAGATCAACTCATCAATCCAAGAAGTGCGCTGAGCAATAACCCGCCTATCAAGCGTAAAACCAAACATTGGTTTTTCCCGCTCAATGAGTTTGAACCTTTTTTGAATGAATGGCTTATAGAAGGCCATAAAGAATGGAAAAATAATGTGTACGGACAATGCAAAAGCTGGATTGACAGCGGGCTTCAACCCCGTGCTATGACCCGTGACAGCAATTGGGGTATACCTGTACCACTGCCCGATGCGGAAGGCAAAGTATTGTATGTATGGTTTGATGCACCAATCGGTTATATCAGTGCTACCCGCGAATTGTTACCCGACACCTGGGAAGATTACTGGAAAAAAGAAGATACCAAACTGGTACATTTTATCGGTAAGGATAATATCGTTTTTCATTGTATCATTTTTCCATCTATGCTCAAAGCCCATGGAGATTATGTACTGCCGGAAAATGTACCCGCAAATGAATTTTTGAACCTCGAAAATGAAAAAGTAAGCACAAGCCGCAATTGGGCTGTATGGTTGCACGAGTATCTGAAAGATTTTCCCGGATGCGAAGATGCCCTTCGGTATTACCTTACAAGTATTGCGCCTGAAACCAAAGACAGCGACTTTACCTGGAAAGGTTTTCAGGATGCCAACAACAGCGAGTTGGTGAGCATTTTCGGCAACTTTGTAAACCGCGCTTTTGTGCTGATGCATAAATTATCAAGCGGCAAGGTACCTCCGTTACATCTGGAAACCATGGATGATGAGGATCATAACCTGCTGAATGAGATCAAGCGCACCAAGCATAAAATGGAAGAATTGCTGGAACATTATAAGTTTCGGGATGCCCTCTTTGAGGTGATTGATCTTGCCCGTAAAGGCAATCAGTACATGCAGAAAAAGGAACCGTGGATCAAAGCCAAGGTGCTAACCGAAGACCTTGCTGCCAACAAAGGCGGACTTGCCAACGCGGAACAGCTTGCTGCCCGTCAGAGCATTGACAACACGCTGCATATCTGCTTACAACTATGTGCCAACCTCGCCATTTTTGTAAATCCGTTTTTACCGCATACAGCAAAAAAAATGATCCACATGATGAAAGTGGTGGAGAAAATGCTTGATTGGGAAAACGGTGGAAAGGAAAAACTATTGAGCGTAGGCTATAACCTCCGGGCACCGGAATTGCTTTTCCGTAAAATAGAAGATGCTGAAATAACTGCTCAACTCGAAAAATTACAAGCTTCAAAAACAAGCGGCCAACCGGCTGCTGCAAATACTGAAACATTGGAAACAACAGAAACTCCGGCTTATGAGCCCTTTAAAGAAGAAATTGTGTACGACGATTTTGCAAAACTCGACCTGCGTATTGGTACAATAACAGAGGCCATCAAAGTACCTAAGGCGGATAAACTATTGCAATTGACCGTAGACATGGGATTTGAAACAAGAACGATTGTAAGCGGCATTGCACAGCATTTCGCACCGGAAGACATTGTAGGAAAGCAGGTAACAGTAGTAGCCAATCTGGCTCCCCGAAAAATGAGGGGCATTGAAAGCGCCGGAATGATTCTGATGGCAGAAGATGCTGCTGGTAAATTGCATTTTATGATGCCGGAAAATGTGGTGAATGCGGGGGCGACGGTGAGTTGATGACTATATTATCGGTAAATAACACTCCAGCGTTTTTGGTAATAAAAAGCAGCGATACATTGTTATTTGCACCGCTGCTTTTACCTACGTTTATACAATAAAAGGATTTATAATTGTCAATACCTGATCTATTGTAAGTGGCTCATCAAAACCCTCAGAAGCAGCTTTTGCAGTATTATATGCTCCACCCAAGCCTACTATACTTACAGTAGCCTGAGTTGTAAGCTCTTCGCCTGCATAACTCAAATTTATATTTGCTTGAGCAGGTGGATATTGAATACCACTATAATTTAGGGTAATCCATGGCTTCAGTGGTTTTTCTGAATCAGGAACAGCAACATCCAAAGCTCTGCGCATTTGGCGAATATGTGAAGCATGTCGTGCTTCAACAGAATGGATATTCAAAGCAGCAGTCAAAACTGTTTTGTTGGATTGGAGATTAACCGCCTGCCCTTTGTATGCCCTAACACCAGTATCTTCAAAGGTTTGAGCCATGGCTAGCTGTACCGGATAACTTGCAAGATACCCTACAAAAGGACCAACACCTGATCCTTTACCACCTGTAAAATCAAAGGTAGGTTTTGCTACAGCCGCCGCCCCAAGTACGGATTTAAGAAAAGCAACATGCTTATTTTCATCGTCCCTTATTTTTGTTAAGGCGCCTTGTGCCGAAGCATTGGCCGTTAAATAACCTGCTGATCCAACGATATTGTTATAAAACTCGGCTTCAAGATACTCTAAAGTCAAAGCGAAATTTAAAACTGCATTTACCTGTGCAGGGGTTTGACCATAAGCCTTACTAAACATAGAAGACAATAAAACCGGAGAAGATGCCAATGCAATTTTTCCTGTTAAATTGGCAAACATCTTCATGGCATTGCGCCTTGTGCTGAACCTTTCGTGAACCTCAGGATCAACTTTTTCAATTTCAGAAAATATATTATTTAAATTCATAAAGTATTTTTTTAAGATGGTAAATTACTGGCATTAATTTTTGTAACAATATATGTATCTGCTATAGCGAGTACCTGAGCCGGGGTACGTGCTAAATCAAGCCCATTGGCATCTGTTGTAGCGGCAAAACTGCCATTGCTTAACAGGTCGGCTATCAGGGCAGCATGTCTTGCCTCTACGGAGACAATTTTGCCAGCAAGTGTAAGATAGGCAGGACCATTGCCAGTGGTAGAAATTAATTGCCCTGCACCATTGTATGCAGAAACTCCTAAATCTTCAAACGCTTTGGCAGCATCCAGTACACTTGCCCTGCTGGTAAAATTAATTGAAGAAAAATCAACTTCCAATGATGGGATAATCATAGAAGGCGCAGCAGCAGTAATGGCAATCTTAAAAAACTCACGATGTGCTACCTCATGATTTCGTAAGTCGGTCATGTATTCCAACTCCAGTGCAGAAATACCGGCATAAGGAGAGGCTACAACTCTTTCATAAAAGGCAGCTTCCAATTGCTCAAGGGCATAGGCGTAGTTTAAAATTCCCACATCTCCACTTCCCAGGTCAACACCATCATCATCATTATCTTTTCTACATGCACTACCTACTGCTATTAAGGCCATAGAAGCACCCATGTACTTAACCATATTCCTTCTTTGTAAGCCGTAGGAATTCAGTTTACTGCCCTTCTCTAAAGGCACTAATTCTTTTCTGTTTTCCATAAATTAATTTGTTTATAACCGGTTTTATTAAAATGATGAATGCTGATTAACAGCGTTTACTTTGAAAAAATATTATGCTTAAGTTTCCAAAAATGAAGGTAGATGCCAACAGAAATATTCTTATTACAGAATACACCTATTATTTTACATAATTCTTTAAAATGAGGTCTTTAGATTGTATTTAAAAGAAAAAGTTTGAAAAATTCACATGAAATCCCCACGAGCAACGGCACACCCGGCAAGCATGATTATCAGGATCCGAATGTTCGGTTCCGATAGCTATCGGAACCATAAGACAAATAAAAACAAGCAGGCAAAGCCTGCGCACTAAAAATGAACATATGAAAAATATATCAAGCCATTAAAAAAAATTACTAATGATCTCACCTGATCTTTTATTTGCGTTTCCGCCACTTCAGTGACTTCTTTTGTGATTAGGAATGAATCCAAAATTATCACGCAAGGTGATAATATTACCGTGTTGGGGGAACATATTTATGAGATATGCAACAAGTATATTTTTATATTTAGCTACCCAAAGCCACCTATATTAAAATCATAAGTGATTCCTTCTCAACAGACCGGAAAGGTTGACTTGGGCTTTGAAACCCGCACCATTGTAAGTGGCATTCCACAGGATTTCGCTCCGGAAGAAATTGTAGAGATGAAGGTTACGGTTTTTGCCAATCTTGCTCCCCAAAAAATGCGTTGTAATGAAAGTGCAGGTATGATTCTGATGGCATAAGATGCAGCAGGGAAACTGCATTTTTTGATGCCGGAAGGCGGGGTGAACCCGGGTGCAGGGGTGAGTTAGAGGCTAGAGTTATTCCTGCAAATCGAGGCATACACACCGTAAAATGCAGGAATCTTTATTTTTCAATTTTTAGCAATAGAATATCGAAATCGGTAATTACCGATTTCTCAGTTACAATATTTTGTACAACAAAGCAGTCATTTTATTCATTTTATAATTGTAAAATTATTCATATTTTATCGGAATATTTCCGATATCTTATTACCTATTTTACATTAATGGACCTTAAAACAAGGCTTTAAAAATGTGTATAACACCTATGCTAAAATACTGGAAAAATATTATTGCCCGCCCTGTTGTGGTAACTGCCACACCCTCACATAATCCACTTCAAGCATACCCGGCAGGTCTTTAGCATAGGGCAGTCCTGCCCATGCTTCCATAATTTCAGTATCGAGCATCAAATGCAAGGGTCTCTTAAAATAATCATTCTCCCGGCGAAAAACTTCTTTGTTATCAATATACCACACCAATACTTCCGGCGTCCACAAAAACCCATAAACATGGAAGTCCCCGGTGAAATCGAAGGATACTTTGGTTTGAAAACTCTTTTTAGTCATTGTGGTTTGTTTTGATTTTACAATGGCCTCCACGTAGGGTGTTTCCATCCTATGTACCGTGGCAAAATAAACGCTGTCATTTGCATTTTTAGTAGGTTTTCCAAATACTTCGAAGATGTCGATTTCCTCTGAAAAATCACCTGCTGTATATTTTGCCGGACCATCTAACGGATCATATAACCAAAAAGCTGCGGATACGCTTGCCTTCATGGCTTTAGCGCGGGTTTCGAAATATCCGTAAAGGATACGCTGTTTGCTTTTTATAGTGGATGTGGTAAACTTATCAAAGCCCCTTACCTTATTTTCTACAGTCACTTTATTCGGCTTTTGAACCCTTGCCCAGAGCTCAAGGTTCCCCCTGCGTACTTTTACATTTCCCCGGTGAAAATAAGCAGGTTTACGCCCATGAAAAGTGGGGTTGAAATCCCAAAACTTTGCTGTATCCAATTGTTTGCCGTTGAACTCATCGCTAAACTGCGGCACTAATTGCCATGCCGCCCCCAAAGGACATACCGGGCTTTGAGCATTTAGGGAACCTGAATTGGCTAATGAAAAAATCAATCCCGCACCGAACATCCAAAAAAACTTAAATACAGATTGCAAGAATAAAACCTTAAAATTTTCCATTTTTCAAATTTAATGCAGACCGTTCGTAACAACCTTTTTAAATTTACCCTACTTTTAAATAGGTTGAAAATCTATACCCAATTTCCCATCAGATTTTTGAATAACAGGAATCTATTAAAAATTTACAAATGAAAAAACTTTTAGCAATTTGCCTTCTTTGCGGTTTTATTCAGGTACAAGCACAGCAACCTTTTGAAGTAGTTGCCCACTTAAAAAATGCCAAGGAGGGAACAAAATATTACCTGGAATACAGTGATAACGACGTAAAAGTAAAAGACAGCACCACCGTTAAAAATGGAAGGCTGCAATTTACAGGCAACTTAAGGCAGGATGTGGTAGAAGCATGGGTAATGGGTAATTTTGAAGGACCCCTGCAATACCGGTCGTTTTGGCTTGGGGCAGGGCTTACCACCATTACCCAAAAAACCAAAACACTCAGGGAAGCAGAAGTAAATGGCAGCCCGGTAAATAAACATGCGGTAGCCTTGCGAAAGCTACAGGAGCCCATAGAAAAGGCTATGGAAAAACTGGAAGCCAAAGCGGAAAAGTTGCAAGCGAAAGGTGGAAAACAGGAAGCACTTGAACAAATTGAAAATGATTACAATGTGCTCGAATTGAAAAGTGAGCAGGTAGAACGCAATTACATCCGCCAATTTCCCAACAACCTCTACACCCTGCAAGTACTGCATACTATGTCAAAAACATATGGCGCCGATTCCACTGCATCGCTTTTTCGTTTGATGAACGAGGACTATAAACAAAGCAATAAAGGAAAGGATATTCAAAAATATCTCACACTTTCTAAGAAAATTGAAACCGGTGCGGCTTTTGTGGATGTACAACAGCCCGACACAAGTGGCAACCTGCTTAAATTATCGTCACTAGAGGGGAAATGGGTTTTGCTGGAATTTTGGGCAAGTTGGTGCGGGCCATGCAGGGCAGAAAACCCAGCCTTGGTAAAAGTTCATGAAACATTTAAAGAGAAGGGCTTTGAAATTTATGCCGTGTCGCTTGATAACAATTACACAAAATGGAAAGAAGCCATCAAAAAAGATAAATTATCCTGGATACATGTGTCTGATTTAAAAGGGGATTACAATGAGGCAGCCCTAACCTACAATATCAGTGGAATACCCGATAATGTGCTGATCAATCCGGATGGAATAATGGTGGCAAGGGGATTGCAGCCCGATGAGCTTGAAGAATATTTAGACAAAGTTTTACAGGCTCTATAAATAGCCCCGAATGTTCGATAAAAAATGATTTATTCGAACACTCGGGGCCATAATATTTACCTTACCCAAACCTTTTGCATACCTACTTTATTTCCCTGCATATCCGAAACAGTCATGAGATACATTCCTGACGCTAATTCGCCTCTTGAAACCGGCACAGACATCCCTCCTGCCGGCACCACAACCTTGTTTGTTTGAAGCAATTTACCCTGCATATCTACCAAAC
>JBGSNV010000211.1:0-28785 GCA_041739485.1 Chitinophagaceae bacterium | reverse complement strand
GAGGGGCTCCTAAAAAAGCAGTACCTAAAAAAGAAGCAGTAAAAAAAGCAGCACCTAAAAAGGCAGCAGTAAAAAAAGCAGCACCTAAAAAAGTAGCTTCGAAAGTACTTGCCAAAAAAGATGCAGCCACCATGTACGATGACAGGTGGGTTCCGGAAAAGAAAAAAGCAGGCCTCTATTTAGATACCTGGGTAGTGGATGAAAAATTAACCATTAATGAGAATACAGCTATTTATGCAGATACCTGGGTACCTACAAGTGTCCTGAAAAAAGTAGGCAAAAAGCCGGGCTTGTATGCAGATACCTGGATTCCAGAAAATGGTTTTTCATTTAAGCAAAGAAGAAGCAAGAAGAAATAAAAGCATTCATTCGCAGGAAAGCATTTCACCTTAAAATGAAGTGCTTTCTTTTTAATTTCATTCAATTTGGATATTTACCCCATTCAGTGCCTCACTGTACAGGCAACCCCATTCTGCAACCTTGATTGCAAGTATTGCTACCTGCCATACAGAAGTAAAACAGATCGCTTTAATATTGAATTGATCCCGCATATTTTTAAAAATATGCAGGCTTCCAACCTGATGCTTGATGAATTTATATGGGACTGGCATGCCGGAGAACCCCTTGTGCCGGGCATTGAGTTTTATAAAGAAACAACGGCTTCTATCCGTAAGCATCAGCCCAAAGGCGTAGAAGTGCATATTGGCATGCAAACCAATGCCACTTTAATTACAGAAGAATTTGCAAGGTTTTTTAAGAAAAATAAATTCAGAATTGGCGTTAGTATTGATGGGCCTGAACATATCCAAAATCATAACCGGGTTTACAGAAATCAAAAAGGTAGTTTTCAGGATGCCATGAAAGGAATAGCATGGTTGGAAAAATATGAAGTTCCATACCATATTATCTCAGTATTATCAGATTACTCGCTTGACTTTCCGGAAGAAATGCATGATTTTTTTAGTAGCCTCGGTACACAAGGGGTAGCATTCAATATTGAAGAGGTTGAAGGCATTCATACTACAAGTTCCATTCAAACAGGCAGTTCAGAAGATAAATTCGAAGATTTCTTTTATCGATTTTTCGAATTGCATTTTCAAAGAGAGGAACCTTTTCAAATCAGGGAATGGGATAAATTTAACCGAAAGCCTGAAAACGATTTAGTAAATGGCACAACCGTTCCCTTTGCTCATCTTACCATTGATATCCATGGCAACTTTTCTACTTTTTCCCCGGAATTGATAACCATCGAAGACAATCCGACATACCCCTCGTTTATTTTTGGGAATGTACAGCACGACTTGATTATTGATTCCATCAACCATCCCGAACTCATTAGAATATATCAGGATATACAAAAGGGAGTCTCGGCCTGTAAGTCAACCTGTGATTATTTTGCCGTTTGCGGTGGCGGCATGGTTTCCAATAAGCTTTTCGAGAACGGCTCCTTTAATTCAACTACAACCATGGCCTGTACGCATATGATTAAAAGGATGTTTGAGATAACCTATCATACCAAAAAAGACCTGCAAACGCTTCAGGAAGGCTGTTATAACCATTAACACAACCTCCTTCAACCATATTTTGAAATAACTGAAATGAGTCATCCTGCACACTAGAATTACAGAGCAGGCAAGGTACCTCAGACGAGGCACCGTCGCATCAGGAATGGTTTGTAAAACAAGAACCCTTGCGCAGCCAATCATCCCGCAGTATTATGCCTCCCGACAACATTGCATCAGCTATCATTTAAACATCCGATTGGGATAAATAATCAGTTGAATAAAATTAAATTCCAGGTTATCAAAAGCAATTTTATCCCTTTGATTAACCTCCAGAAATAAATTGGGGTACCACCTCAAATTGGTTCTTAAAATCCAGCTTTGAATGCGGTTTGGCCGTATATCCCACCCAAAAGTAACGCCATAACCCAATTTTGTATCGCTGATATCTTGTTCTTGCTGACCTTCAAACGATTCATCGAAAGATAATTTTTCGTAACTGATCGCTGGCCCGAGAAATGGTACAAAACCATTGTAATCAAAGAGATATTTGGTAGCCTCCAGCAATATGGATCTCCGTTTTAATTGCTGAATAGCCCCATAGGTATTCGAAGTAGTTCCATACCCCCTGTAACCCAAAGCAATATTTACATCTGGCTTGTGTAAATAATAACCGAGTGTAAAGTCGGGCATGGTAGCATTGCTGTACCTTCCAATAAAAGGCCTTTCATTTTTGTTGTAGCTACTTTGCTTGAGCCAAAAAGCTGCGGATAAACCTACACCCCCATAAAATCCATTCAGCCTTCCCTGCTTTGCCAGTTTATTCGTAATTTCTTTTGTTCTTCCTGATTCCCAATCCTTTTCAGCGCTTAAGGTGGTTTCAAGCATAAATCTATAGGATAAGTTAACGTAAACAGGCGGTGTAGTTATCTTCGCTGTTTGGTTTCGGGCGATAAAATAATCCTGTTTATTGGCATAATTCCATGTTACCCCCAATTCCAGCAGATGCTGTTTCGAATTAAAAGTAATCCCTCCAAGCAATGGGAAAACGGTACGATTCGATACAGGACCTTCGGGGTAGTTGAAATGATTATTCTTTTGCTCAACGGAAATCGGAGCAACTGAGGTACCAATATAGGGACGGACTTTATTTTGCTCTATTTTGAGCGGGTAGTACTTAAACACTGTTTCCACGCTTCTTGAAGCGGTTATCTCCTGATTTTGCTGCCTGAAGGTTTGCGAAAAAAGGGGGATTGCTATATAAAAATCTGCATGTCCCCAAAAATGGGTCCCCCCAATCAAAATTCTTGGAGTAGTTGAGCTTTTCAAATCCAAGGATTGTACCTTCCCTTGGGCATCCAGAAATTTTGTACCGCCCCCAAAACTTGATTGAACATCAAGACCAAGATTTAATTGCGCAAACCGATGCCGGGTCTGTTTTTTAATGTAAACCTGTGAAAAAACCGCAGGCGTTGCAATCAGCAGAATTATCAGGGCTATAAGTTTATTTCTCATCATAATACAGTTTTTTATAATCACGTTGCCTAACTCCATTTTGTTATGCAGCATTTTATATACTTTTCCATATCCTTCAAATTTATAGAAAACCTGTTTATTTTAAAAAGGCATCTCTTTTCGCTGCTCAACCCACCGGTTTTCTAAACAAAACCATCTATTTTAAAGATGCCTTGAGTTGGGAATATGTATGAATTTCCCCCAATTATTAAAGTGGGTATTGTGCTTTTGATAGGAATTGTTGCTGATTTTCCAAGGACTTAAGAAGCCCTGAAACACCTACGCTAAACCTTTGAATCCTTTTGGGGAACAATGTTCCATCCAACCTGCCATTGCCCTAAAACCGGCAGCCCTGTTTTTGCGCCACTCACAAGGTCTTGCAGCCACGCCTTTTGTTAAATTAAACGCCTTTATGAGTAGGGTCATAGTAATTATGGGTTTTAATGTCGACCTTGATGGATGATGGAGGGGGAGGAGAAGAGGTTAAGAAACAATCCCGGGAAAATTATTTCCGTTCGGGGCAGTGTGGTGGATATTTGGTTTGATACCATTTTGCCTCCTGTTTATACTTTATTGCATACCGGTAAAAACGGGGATATCTCCATCGAAGTCTTATCTCAGTTGGATAAAAACCTGGTGAGGGGCATTGCTTTAACCCCTACTCAGGGGCTTTCGCGTCATATGCTTGTTGAAAATACCAACGGCCCGCTGAAAGTACCCGTGGGCAAGGCCACACTCGGGCATATGTTCAATGTGTTTGGAAAAACGATTGATCATACCCAAAACCTGCCTGAAAACCTGCCATGGCGCAGCGTACATCAGGCACCTCCGGGGTTGGACAGACGCTCCGTTAAATCGGAAATATTCATCACCGGCATCAAAGCGATTGATGTTTTGGTACCCCTCGAACGTGGTGGCAAGGCGGGCTTATTTGGCGGAGCCGGTGTGGGCAAAACAGTTTTGCTTACCGAAATGATCCACAACATGGTGGGAAAAGATACCGGGGTGAGTATGTTTTGCGGCATCGGCGAACGTTGCCGCGAAGGACAGGAACTGTATGATGCCATGAAAGAAGCCGGCGTACTGGAAAAGATGGTGCTGATGTTCGGTCAAATGAATGAACCACCGGGAGCACGGTTTCGGGTAGGGCATGCCGCCCTGACTATGGCTGAATATTTTCGGGATGATGAACACCGGGATGTGCTCTTACTGATTGATAATATTTTTCGTTTTATACAGGCTGGCATGGAAGTATCGGGGCTGATGGGACAAATGCCTTCAAGGCTGGGTTATCAGCCAACAATGGGAACAGAACTTGCAAAACTGGAAGAGCGTATCGCCAATACCGATACGGCTGCCATTACTTCCATACAGGCGGTTTATGTACCGGCTGATGACATGACCGATCCTGCCGCAGTACATACGTTTTCACACCTCTCTGCTTCCATTGTTTTATCCAGAAAACGGGCAGGCGAAGGACTTTATCCGGCCATTGATTTGCTACAGTCGAGTTCTAAAATGGCGACACCGGGAATCGTTGGAGAACGCCATTATAATCTGGCTCAGAATATCCGGCAAACCCTCGCAAAGTATGAGGACCTGAAAGATATCATTTCGATGCTGGGTTTGGAGCAATTAACCGCCGACGACCGCAAAATTGTAAACCGGGCAAGAAGACTCGAACGGTTTCTAACGCAGCCTTTTTTTACCACGGAGCAGTTCAGCGGCATCAAAGGGAAAAACGTACCTCTTGAAGAGGCACTTGCAGGCTGTGAACGCATTCTTGCAGATGAGTTTAAGGATTTGCCGGAAAGTGCTTTTTATATGATTGGTGATATCAGCGAAGCCGTAAAAAAAGCGAAAGAAAAGAAAGAGAAGAAAGAGAAGGAAGAAAAGAAAGAGGAAAAGATGGCGACGGAAAAAAAAGAAGATACATGAAATCCCCACGAGCTGCCGCACACCCGAGCACAGATGATCATTGGGGTTCTGATAGCTATCGGAACCATATGACAAATAAAACCAGTCTCTACAGCGTAGAGACGCACTAAAAATGAACATATGAAAAATACATCCTTACAACTCAAAGTGCTGTTGCCTTACCGGGTTTTTCTGGAAGCAGAAAACCTGCAGGAAATAGTGGCCGAATCTTCTGCCGGCTCCTTTGGTTTGTTGCCTAACCGGCTCGATTGTGTAGCCTCCTTGGTGCCGGGTATTTTGATGTACCAAACAAAAGATGGCAAGAAAAATTATCTGGCCATTCATGAAGGTGTATTGGTAAAAACAGGAAGCGCTGTATTGGTCTCGGTAAGAAATGCGGTGGGAGGTGTTGATCTTGGAAAGCTGCATGAAACCATCGAAAAGGAATTTAAACATCTGGATGAAGAAGAAGTAAATGTTCGATCTGTTATGGCCAAATTAGAAACCGGCTTTATCAGAAACTTTGAAAAATTCCGACATGGAAACTGACATGGAAAATCAAAGAAAAGAGGATATCAATCCCTTTGGCCGGGAGGTTGCAGAAAAGGAAAAAAGGAAACTGAATGCCCAACAGGAAGAAAAACGAAGTACCTGGTTTGGACTGGCGGCTGTAGGCATGGTGGGTTGGACGGTTGCCGTGCCCACCTTACTGGGAGCAGCATTGGGAGTATGGCTGGATAAAAAATATCCGGAATCTTTTTCCTGGACGCTGAGTTTACTTTTTATCGGACTGGTAATCGGTTGCGGGATGGCCTGGCAATGGGTGGAGAAAGAAAACAAGGCAATGAGCCATAAAAATAAAAAAGACGATGACTGATATTCTGTTTTATATACTGGCATTTATAACCGGCCTGGCATTAGGAACCTTATTTTTTGCAGGGCTTTGGTTTACTGTAAAAAAAACGGTCCATACAAAACTGCCGGGACTCTGGTTTATTGGCAGCTTATTTGTAAGATTGGGTATGGTGTTGCTGGGTTTTTATCTGGTTGGCAATGGTAGCTGGCAGCGCCTGCTGATTTGTCTCGCAGGTTTTATCATCGCCCGGTTCATTGTGGTACAATATACAAGGGTTGATAAAAAAGGAGGAAAGCATGAAATTTAGCCCCGACCAAACCATCTTCTGGCAAAATGGATTCTTTACCATCAATCTGACCATGGTGACCACCTGGGCAATTATGCTGGTACTGATTGTGGCTTCAAGACTGATCACCCGGAAGCTCAAATCAGATATCGAGATCTCCCGCTGGCAATGTTTTTTAGAAATGCTGGTAACCGGCATGAATACACAGATCAAAGAAGTGGGCTTAAAGCATTCGGAAAAATTTATTGGTTTTATAGGAACCCTGTTTTTATTCATTGCCTTTTCTAATATCTGCATCATTTTCCCGGGGTACGAACCGCCAACCGGCTCGCTCTCCACCACCGTAGCTTTGGCTATTTGCGTTTTTCTGGCAGTACCCTTTTTTGGCATTGGTGAAAGCGGGATAAAAGGATACTTAAAAACGTATATCGAACCCACATTTATCATGTTGCCTTTTAAGATTATTAGCGAAGTATCACGAACCCTGGCCTTGGCCGTTCGGTTATTTGGCAACATCATGAGTGGCGGCATGATCATCAGCATTTTATTAACGATTGCACCCTTTGTGTTTCCCATCATTATGAATTTGCTGGGACTACTCACCGGCGTGGTACAGGCTTATATTTTCAGCATCCTGGCCACCGTGTATATCGCAGCAGCTACGCAAGACAGCAAGCAATCACGCAACATACAAACATCATTAAAAACAAAGGAGGACCAACATGGATAGTCAAACAATTGTGGCCATTGTATCTATTGCCACAGCAGGAATAACAACGGGTATCGGCTGTATGATGCCCGCAGTAGCAGAAGGAAAAGCGGTAACATCCGCATTAAGTTCAATAGCACAACAACCGGATGCCGAACAAACCATTACCCGCACCCTATTTGTAGGATTGGCGATGATAGAGTCTACCGCAATTTATTGTTTTGTGGTTTCTATGATCCTGATTTTTGCGAACCCGTTCTGGAATCATTTTATCGCTAAATAGTCTATCATGCAGGTCAATTGGTTCACCGTTATTGCGCAGATCATCAACTTCCTCATACTGGTTTGGTTGCTGAAAAAGTATTTGTATAAGCCGGTATTGGATGCCATTGATACCCGGGAAAAAAGAATCGCCGCTCAATTGGAAGATGCCAAAGCAAAAGAAGCCGATGCGCTGAAAGAACGCAGTGCCTTTGAAGAAAAAAATAAAAACTTCGAACAGGAAAAGGCAGGACTATTGGAGGAGGCCTCTAAGACCGCTGACGCAGAACGGGCAAGCTTATTGAAAGCAGCAAAGGCAGATGCGGAAGCTTTAGGGGTGAAACTGAAAGCAGCCTTTAAAGAAGAACAGCAAAATACCAAACTCGCTATTACTCAAAAAACACAGGACGAGGTTTTTGAAATCGTAAGAAAAACATTGGCAGACCTTTCTTCTCAGGAACTGGAAGCGCAAACGGTAAAACAATTTATTCAAAAGCTGCACGCAATGAACGAGGAGGAGAAAACTGCCTTTAAAGCGGCCTTTTCTTCATCGGAACAACCGGTAATGGTAACCACTGCTTACGATTTACATGCGGCGCAACGAGCCCTGCTTGAAGAAACGATTCATGAAATGATGGATACACAACCTTCTTTTCAGTATAAAAAAGAAACATCGCTTGTGAGCGGCATTGAGATGAATGCCAATGGGTACAAACTTACCTGGAACATAGATGCCTACCTCGATGCCTTTGAGAAAAGCATGGGAAAAATCAATCAAGAAACCATAACGAATACCTGATAAAATTTATGCCTACCGTACTTATAGATCGTTTGATTGAAGATGCTTTGCAAAACCTCCGGCAGGGAAGTGAGCTATTTAAGCAATCCATGGTACCTGTAGAAACAGGAACTGTATTGTCCGTAGCATCGGGTATAGCAAGGGTATCCGGCTTACCCGGTGTGGGTTATGAAGAGCTACTGAAGTTTCCGAACGGTATCTACGGGATTGCTTTTGATGTAGATGAACATGAAATTGGTGTGGTGTTGCTGGGAGCCGATAGTTTGCTAAATGCCGGAGATGCGGTGGAACGTACCGGCAGGGTGATGGATATTCCGGTGGGGAATGCCTTGTTGGGCCGGGTGATCGATCCCCTGGGAAAAGCATTGGATGGCAAGGCTGAAATCGTTACCGCTACAAGATTGCCGATTGAACGGCCCGCACCGGCCATCATGGATCGTTTGCCAGTGGCCGAACCTTTGCAAACAGGCATCAAAGTAATTGATGCGCTCATTCCCATAGGCAGGGGGCAACGCGAATTGATTTTGGGTGACCGGCAAACCGGTAAAACAGCGATCGCTTTAGATGCCATCCTCAACCAAAAAGATAAAGAAGTATTGTGCATCTATTGTGCTATCGGACAAAGGGCTTCTGCAGTGGCCAAAGTGATTGCACAACTTACTGAAAAAGGGGCTATGGACTATTCGGTGGTGATGGTTACTGCCGGAAATAACCCGCCGGGGATGCAATACATTGCCCCTTATGCAGCCACAAGCATTGCCGAATATTTTATGGAACAGGGTCAGGATGTACTTATCATTTATGACGACCTCACCAATCATGCCCGGGCTTATCGGGAACTTTCCTTGCTATTGCGCAGACCGCCCGGAAGAGAAGCATTCCCCGGAGATATTTTTTATATCCACTCCCGGTTATTAGAACGGGCCACCCATTTAAGCAAAGCACTAGGCGGCGGTTCACTTACAGCCTTGCCGATTATTGAAACCGAGGCGCAGGATATTTCGGCTTATATCCCAACCAATCTTATTTCGATAACCGACGGACAAATATATCTATCGCCCAAACTTTTTGAATTGGGGGTATTACCTGCTATTGATGTAAGCAAATCCGTATCCCGTGTGGGTGGCAATGCCCAATGGGCGGCTTACCGTTCTGTGGCTTCAAACCTTAAACTCTCCTATGCACAGTTTGAGGAGTTGGAAACCTTTGCCCGCTTTGGAGCAAGCCTCGAAAAAGTAACCATGAACATCATTGAACATGGCAAACGGGTTCGCGAATGCTTTATACAACCCGAAGGAAAGCCGTTGGGGGTGCCCGAACAAATATTCATCCTGCTTGCTTTAACCGATGGATTGTTTGATACCATTCCCCTTGAAAAGATACCACAAGCAGAATCTTTATTGCTTAATAATATGGAGGAGTTCCCTGAAGCAGGGTTGAAAAAAATAACCTCGAACGCACCGCTCACCAACGAGGACCGGGAGGCTATTCTTTCTATAGCAAAAAAGTTATTGGAGGGTTTGAAAAGCAACCCGGAAAACTAAACGCAGATGGACACACTCGAAAGTTTAAAAAGAAAAATTGAAAGTGCGGGAGACCTGCAATCGGTGGTGCGCACCATGAAGGCTATGGCTGCTTCCAAAATCAACGAGTACGATATGGCCAATACCGCGCTGATTGATTATTACCGCACCGTAGAATGGGGTATAAAAGCCTGGCTGATGCAGTCCGGTAATACCATGCCTAATCCTTCCTATACCTCGACCGCAAAAGCTGAACCTTTGATTTATATGCTGGTATTTGGTTCCGCGCAAGGGCTTGTAGGGCAATTCAACGACCGGATAGTTGATGCTGTGATGGAGCCTTATAAAAGCTTACCGGGTAAAAAAATGATCTGGGCGGTAGGAGACCGTATTCAGCTTCGGCTGATGAATGCAGGTATGGAGGTTTCGCAGGTTTTTGCGGTACCCAATGCGGTAGGGGCAATCACCGCTTTGGTCAATGATATTTTGGTACAACAGGAAGCGCACAGGGAAAAAGAAAAAGGGATGGAATTTTATATTTTTAACAATCAGCCGACAACCCAAGCGGCTCCATCGGCTATCGGTCATGGATACCAACCGGCAATGCAGCGGTTATTTCCATTGGATGCAAAATGGAAAGAAGTCTACCGGGATTTGGCCTGGCCTACAAAAAACCCGCCTCAGGTGGTAGGTGATGTACCCGCTACCCTATCGGCCCTTATCCGGGAATACTTATTTGTATCGCTTTTCAAAGCCTGTGCATCCTCTATGGCAAGTGAAAATGCAAGCCGTCTCGAAGCCATGCAGCGTGCAGAAAAAAACATTGAAGAGATATTAACGGAATTCAATTACAAATACCATCATCTGCGGCAGATTTCTATTGATGAAGAGTTGTTTGATATTGTGTCGGGATTTGAGGCGATGAAAAAAAAGTAGGCGCTTTCGAATTTTATTTGCCCGCTGATTTGATTGGCATATGAATTCAACTACAGAAAAATAGCCTACCCAAAACAGGCTAAATGATTTAAATAACACTACCATCCTTTTTTTAGGATGGTAGTGTGGATATTGTTGTGTGAGATATGCCACAGAGCGGGGAAGATTAGGAACAATTCCACTTGTATAGCGAGTGTGAAAGACCCCGATGAAGCGCGGATTTTTTTCAGGTTTCCCCTCTCCAACCCGTTATCGCGTCAACCGAAGAGTCATCCTGATGCCGGGGCTCACATTTTTGAAGAATTCATTGAAGTAAAATTCCGGCTCGAGTTGAAAACGACCATTAGAGATGCCCGAGATTCCTAATCTGAATGTATTCTTTTCAAACAAGTCCCCTTTTTGACGGATCAGATACCCGAGGGAAACCTTATTCATAAAGGTAAAAAACGGCTTGGGTTGATTGGCCGATTTCTCATAACTAAAAGTCAGGAAATCGTTACGCCGCGTTACAACCTTGTTATCCGCATCCTGTCCAAAAGTAAACTGCGGCTCCCACAACAGTCCAAAGGAATGTGTACTATTATACCGATCGCTTACCGAAGAAAAATTAAGCGTAGCCCCAAGCGATACACCGGTGTAAAACTGCCCCCGGGCGAAACCAAGCGATGGATTTAGCAAAACGAGTTCAAGATAATCTTTACCCGCCTTGATGGCATGGTAGTTTCCTCCCTTCGGTGCGAGCAACTTACCGGATTCAAGATCAAAACTCCCATAAAACTGAAACCTCGATTTATATTTACCAGTCAGGGAGTAGTTTTTCTCTACTGCCTCTTTTACCAATTGCAGGCTTTCCTTGCCCACACCGGGAGCAAGCTGTGTTATATCTGCTGCATTGTTCAGCAATAAGGTAATAAATGAAGCTCCCTGTTCGTGCAACAGTACTTTAATCCGCAAGGTATCCTGATCCATTTTCACCACAGCAAGCGCATCATCCTGTTTTACAAATGCCACAGGTTGCCCCCTGTGTTCGATCACCCGGAAAATAGCAGGCTGTCTTGTAGCATCTACGTCAATGCGCCGAACAATGCCGTCTGCTGAAAAATCGGAGAGCATGGGTCCGAGCAGATTGGCCGTTAACCGGAATAATGAATCCGGGTCTGACACCTGATTTAAATCCGACAACCGGTTTAGATCGAACCATATTCTGTTATTACCCGAAAGGGTTACAAAAAAATTGTTAGACTGCGCACCCGCTTCAACGGGATTAAAAACCGTTTGCGATACCGGTGTGGCAGCCGGCAAAAATACAGTTTGAGCATGGGCATAACAGTAGCCTGCTGCTCCAAGCAGCAACATAGAAATCTTCTTCATTTTACAAAATTTTTAGGTGAGCTATTTATTGCGGGGTGAATACTATTTTTAGCTTCACGCCCCGATCAGGTGATTGGGAGGATTGGGTGAGCGGCTCCGAAACCTCGTGTAATTTTTTACCTTTTACAAAGGAATGAGGTAGCGAAGTTTGAGGATGCAACTGATTGAAATGAACCACCGCCCGCTTTGGTTTTACAACCGGGTTAGATGCTATAACGGCTTTCAGGCTGACGCTGTCCACCGGAGCTGCTACTGGTAAATGTTCAGATTCCTGCTGCGACAATATCACCGGATTGGTAAAAGCTATTGGCTGCAATGTATTTGTTCCCACCTTCTCAGTTGCATCCGAAACCGGCCCTTTTTCTTCAAGGGTTGGGATATTCTTTGCTTCCTTTAAAAAGGTTGTACCGGATAGTGCCTCCCGCTTATTTTGTTTGGGGGGGACACCCTCTACAGCATAGGAATTCGTAACCTTTTCTTCCGGAGTTTTTTCTTCTTGTAAAGGCTTTTCCATATCGGGTTTGCCATTGGCAAGGGAAGGTGTGCTTTCCGGTTGTTTCATCAGCCCAATCCAAAGAATTGCAATCAAAACAGAGGCGGCAGCTAACCAATAGATCAGTGGCGCGATCCTACGGCTTTTCTGCCCGGATAATCTTGCCTCCATCTTGTGCCATTTTTGAGTGGGATCATAATTTTCCCCTTCCGGCAAAAAATCGGAACCCCCTTCCAAAAGTTTTTTATACATACTATCTTGCTTTTCCAAGTCCATAATATTCATTTTGCCGGTTAAATAATTGGGTGAGTTTTTGCCTTGCCTTGCTCAGTTGGCTTTTGCTTGCTCCCTCTGTAATCTGGCATAAATCACCAATTTCCTTATGCGTAAATCCCTCTATTACGTATAGATTAAAAATAGTCCGGTATCCTGCAGGCAACTGCT
The DNA here is from genome assembly GCA_041739485.1 of Chitinophagaceae bacterium. Classification (GTDB taxonomy): domain Bacteria; phylum Bacteroidota; class Bacteroidia; order Chitinophagales; family Chitinophagaceae; genus Phnomibacter. The sequence continues at coordinate 16,173 of JBGSNV010000211.1, read as the reverse complement.
CTATCAGGGCAAATAATTCCTTGGCGCCTATGGCCGTTTCTGCATTGGAAGCGGTTTGCTCTTCAGGTATTTCCGTTTCTTCGGATACCGTTAAAAAGCTATGCGACTTCCTGATTTTTTGCAAACACTCATTAATCATGATCCGGCGCATCCATGCTGTCAGGGCGCTTTCCTGTGGTAAAGCAGTGTTGCTTATGTTGCGGTAGACTTGTAAAAAACCACTCATCAGCGCTTCTTCTGCATCTTCGGGCAACTTCAGATAGCGCCTGCAAACGCCATACATCGACTTTCCATACCGCTCAAAAAGCAATTGCTGTGCTTTCCGCTTTTCCTTTTTTAATCCGGTATGTAGTTGTAAAAAATCCATGTTTCAAAACGCCTGCTTTATTATCTAAATGCTGTTTTATATGAAAGGGTTGCCTGAGGTTAAAACTTATTTCAAGCGACGCTACAACCAAATCTAAGCTACCGTGTTTAACATTTACTTATTTTTCATCTGCCTGATTTTACGGATATTCACCTAAAACACGCACATCATGCAATACAAACTCCTTGGCCGCAGTGGTCTCAAAGTTAGCGAACTCTGTTTGGGCACAATGGGTTTTGGTCAGGCCAACCCCTGGGGCATCCCACAAAAAGAAAGTTTTGAAATTTTGGATGCCTTTGGCAAAGCCGGTGGCAATTTTCTGGATACAGCCAACCGCTATCAGGACGGGCAGACCGAAGAAATCATTGGAAACTATCTGCAGTCAGGAACCGATCGCGATTATTGGGTAGTAGCTACCAAATACAGTTTACAGGATAATCATACCAACCCAAATGCAAGCGGAAATAACCGGAAAAATATGATGCGCAGTGTGGAAAACAGCTTGCGTCGTCTGCAAACCGATTTTATAGATGTCCTTTATCTGCATATCTGGGACGCGCTCACTCCGATGGATGAAGTGCTCCGGGGTCTTGATGATCTTGTTCGTCAGGGAAAGGTCAACTATATCGCCATTAGCGATACCCCCGCCTGGGTGGTATCACAGGGCCAAACCCTCGCCGAACTGATGGGTTGGAGTCGTTTTGCTGCTTTGCAAATTGAGTACAGCCTCTTGCAAAGAAGCCCGGAAAGAGATCTGATTCCCATGGCCAATCATTATGGAATGACCATCACGCCCTGGGCTCCGCTTGCCGGAGGGGCGCTTACGGGCAAGTATCTGCGCAACGATCCCGGCCGCATCAAGGAGGGCAGCAACCGGCTGAATGAGCGGGCACAGGGCATAACCAAAGAGGTTGTCGCCATTGCCGACGAGCTCGGGGTTCCCGCGGCCAATGTGGCTTTGCAATGGACAAGGCAACAAGGATTTCACTGTATCCCGATTGTGGGAGCCACCAAACTAAAGCAACTCGAAGAAAATCTGGGGATCCTGAATATGTGTCTTACCAATGAGCACATGGATCGGTTGAATAAGATCAGTCAGATCGATCTCGGTTTCCCGGGGGAGTTCTTCAAAGAAGACGGAGTGCGAATGAATAATTTTGGCGGGTTTTATGACCGGGTTGAAAAACGCAAATAATCATTATAAATATAACATATATGTCATTAACTACAGGTAAAAAAGCACCGGCATTTTCCGGGGTAGATCAAAACGGAGCAGCCATTGCGCTGAAAGATTTTAAAGGCAAAAAGGTGGTTCTGTATTTTTATCCGAAAGACGATACCCCGGGCTGTACAGCGCAGGCCTGTAACCTCCGCGATAATCATACTGCCTTACTCGAAAAAGGGTTTGTGGTGATTGGCGTGAGTGTGGACAGTGTTAAAAAACACAAGAAGTTTGAAGAGAAGTATGAGCTTCCTTTTTCATTGATTGCTGATGAAGACAAGAAGATTGTGGAAGCCTATGGAGTTTGGGGCGAAAAGAAATTTATGGGAAAAACCTATATGGGTATTACCCGTACCACCTTCCTGATTGATGAAGAAGGGAAGATCAAAAACATCATCAGCAAGCCGGATACCAAAAACCATGCAGCAGAAGTACTTGATGCCTGGGGTTAAGGATTGTTTGTGGTTTATGGTTGGCTGCGCTTTCAAATTTTACTTTTCGTATTTGGATGCATTTTCAGGATTGAGTTAATAGTGAGAGAGGGATGCAGCCTTTGTTCCTCTCTCACGAATTAATAGGACACTAAGTCACAAAAGGATAGATTTTGTTTGGATTCGAAGCGGAGGTGCTGTTTCACCTTTCACGTTTGCCCTTTCACATATTCTTCCATTTCTTACCTTAGCTGCCTGACAAACATCCCTCCACATATCCGTTTAAAGGAAAACTCCTGGCTGGCTAAAATAGCTGCATGGAAAATGAATGCGAATCAACTTGCATTGGTAACAGGTAATACCATTCACTTGCACCACCTCACCAAAACTGAATTTGCTTCCAACCCAAGGTTGGTAAAGCACGAACTGAAACATGTTGAACAATATCAAAGGATGGGATTCCTTCCATTTCTCTGGAAGTATCTTTGGTATTCCATCCAATATGGCTATACCAACAATCCGCTGGAAGTGGAAGCCCGGGAAGCAGAAAACGCCAAATTTTAAATCTAAAACCGGATTTCGTAGTTTCTTTCAAAGCCTGCTTTAAATCATTTTTATTATTCGTCAAAAGTCCTTTTTTTGCCCGCATGGAATTCAGTTAGCCCCAATTCTGTGGTTATGCTATTTTTATATGATTTCTTCAAAAAAGATCCCTGATGATTAACTGGCGTGGTGAACTGATCCGGTATATTGATCCCCGTAAATGGCCGGTAGGTAAAAAAGCCATTTATTTTTTAGCTGTCATTGGCATCAGTTATGGGGCCTCATTGATGATTGCCGACGAAGGCTACAGTTTTAATGAATTTTATACGCTCTGGCTTTGCCTGATGGCTATGGGTCTTTGGCTTACCGAGGCAGTTCCTGCGTTTGCTGTTGGCTTGTTTATCATCGGGTTTCAGGTATTAACGCTGGCCAATCGATTTATCAATCCTGAGCCTATTGATGCGTTACTTTTTACCAATACGCTGGCAAACCCCATTATCTGGCTGATGCTGGGCGGCTTTTTTCTGGCAGGCGGCTTACGCAAAACAGGGCTCGATCAAAGGCTCCTTCTACTTACCTTGAAATATTTTGGGCCAAATCCTCAAAAGCTTTTGTTCGGTGTCATGCTGACGACTATGTGTTTGAGTATGCTGATGAGCAATACGGCAGCCACCGCCATGATGCTCGCTATGGTTATGCCCTTTTTAAAATCGCTGGGACCCGACTCAAAATTCCGGATCAGCTTTGTATTGGGTGTACCGGCCGCCGCCACCCTTGGTGGAATGGGCACCATCATTGGTAGTCCACCGAATGCTATTGCCGGCGGAGTATTGGAAAAAGCCGGACAATCTGTTGACTTCCTGCAATGGATGTACCTTGGGGTTTTACCGGCGGTATTGCTTACGCTTGGTACCTGGTATTTTTTTATCCGCCGGTTTCCATCCGAAATAGATACCATTTACAGTGCTCCCGTTCAGGCCACCACTACCACCGATACTCACATTAGTTTGCAATCACTATGGGTGGTACGAATCACGCTGATGGTAACGGTACTTGGTTGGCTTACTGCTTCTATCCACAATATACCGGTACACCTGATTGCCATTTTACCTGTGGTTGTTTTCCCTTTGACCGGTATTATTCAGGCAGAAGATTTTAATGCCCTTAGCTGGGATACCCTGATTCTCGTGGCAGGCGGGCTTTCGCTCGGCACCTCTATGATTGACAGTGGTCTCGCCGACCGGCTACTCGGATATTTGCATTTAGAAAATATTCCGGTATTTGTATTGGCCCTGATATTTGGCTATGTAGCCATGTTTTTCAGCAATATCATGAGTAATACCGCCACTGCAGCCATTCTGATACCGCTTGCTGTGCAATTGATGCCTGAACATATGAACCTTCTTGCCACTTCTATTGCACTATGTTCAAGTTGTGCTTTATTGCTTCCGGTAAGTACACCTCCCAATGCCATTGCCTTTAGTACCGGTTTTTTAAAGCAAAGAGACTTTCGGGCAAGCGGGCTTCTGATCGGATTGTTGGGACCCTTGCTGATCAATATCTGGCTAACCCTCTTCTTTTAACCGGAATGAAACCCTGATTGCATCGGGGCATTCATCAATCAGGTTGTATTTGTAAAAAAATCTTTAAAATACCGACTTTCCCCATCCTCTTTATAACTAGCTAATTGTGAAAGTAGATCCAAGTGTTAATTTTGTAATTAAAATAGATTCACTAACATCAATCACCTGGAAGCATTGAGCCTTAAGCTTATTTGTGTCTCCTAAAAAACCCTATCAGAAACTGAATAATAATTGTTCTGACAGGAAATACTTCAAACTATGGCCTTCAAACGAATATCTACGTTGTTTTTATTGCTCCTTTTTTTGACAGGCTGCAAATTCAACAAAATGTTTTTGGACCCGATAAAATTATCATCCAATGCCACAATGGCCTCTACCTATGTAGACGGGGAAAAAACCATTGTATATTTTAAAGGTCAAAATCATCAACCATCCTTTGCAGACGACCGGACCAATGCCGAAGTTCTGGGTTACGATATTGAAAGTGTTATGTTTCCAAACGATAACGGCATCCTGTTGAATGGATGGATGCTTACACCAAAAGAAGGGCAACCCGATATCACCTTACTTCATTATCATGGTAATTCAGGATTTATCTTAAATCAACATCAGGCTATTGCCCCTTTAATGAAACATGGATTTCGGATTTTCACCTTTGATTACAGTGGTTTCGGATTTTCGGGGGGAGCGCCTTCCAATGCAAGTTTGTTTGCAGATGGCATGTCTGCGCTCGATTACCTGATCCGGCGGCCCGAAACCCAAACTACTCCGATTGTTTTGTATGGCCAATCCCTTGGAGGACATTTAGCTACTGTTATTGCGGCTCAAAATCAGGAGGATATTGATGGGGTTGTCATAGAAGGAGCATTTACTTCGTACAGAGATATTACCACAAAACGAATTCCCGTTATTGGGGGCATGTTGATCAAACAGGGACGCGATGCTGTTGATTTTATCAAAAGAAACAGCAAGCCCCTGCTCGTAATTCACAGCAAAGAAGATCAAATCATTCCCTACCAAATGGGAAAAACCATTTTTGACAATGCCAACGAACCCAAAACCATGTATACCGTCAAAGAATGCCATAGCTGCGGCCCGATCTTCTATGCTGATTCCATTGCGGTCAAAATCCGCGCAATGTTTCAATAATCGGCTGTTGGCATAAGATTACAGCGCTCCTACCTTTCCACCTCGTTTCTCTCTTTTTATTCAATTACCTATATTTGAAAGCATTGAACCAAAAAGAGCATTATGAACAAACATGTTATGTCAGGGGCAGTCCTCATTGGGTTGTGTCTGAACTTACCGGGGTGGGGTCAGGAAAATGTACTGCTTCGTCATCCGGCTGTAAACAACGATGGTACACAGATTGCCTTTTCTTATCAGGGAGATATCTGGACCGCACCTGTATCGGGGGGCAAAGCCAACCGGTTAACAATACACCCGGCATACGAATCCGGCCCACAGTTCAGCCCCGATGGTAAACTGATTGCTTTTTCGGGAAACCGTTATGGCAATGCGGATGTTTATACTATACCTGCAGCAGGAGGTGCAGCTAAACAAATCACCTTCCATAGCGCTTCCGATGTGGTTACCGGCTGGAAGGGCAATCAGGAAATCATCTTTAATACAGCCCGCGAGTTCCGGCAAATTGAAAGACCGCTCGAAGTCTATGCCGTTGCTACCAATGGTGGCACCGAAAAAAGAGTGCTGAATACCGTTTGTCATGACCCGAATTACTCCCCCGACGGTCGCTTTATGGCCTTGGTTCGGGGTGATATCAATCCGGTGGCAAGAGAGGATTACAAAGGCCCTTCCAACCGCGAACTCTGGCTGTATAATACTAAAAACGGAACCTATGAAAAACTTCCTGGCTTTACGACGAATGATGTTTTGCCCAAATGGCAGGACAACCGCACATTACTTTTTTTAAGCAGCGAAGCCGGAACCTATAACCTTTACAAATTAACCATCGGGGAAAACGGAAAGGCAACCGGGCAACCTCAAAAACTGACCAACGAAAAAGAAGAAGGCATCCGGCATTTTGATATTTCCACAGATGGCAAAACACTGGTTTTTGAAAAAGATATGAACCTTTATATGGCAAGCAGCAGCAATGCAGCGAGTATGAAAAAGATTCCGGTTACGATTGCTGCAGACGACCGCCTCGATCCGATGGAAATGAAATCCTATACAAGCGGACCGGGTAACTACAGCATTTCGCCCAACGGTAAATGGATGGCCATAGAGCAAAGAGGCGAGATATTTGTAAAAGAAATAAACAAGGAAAAAAGCAGAACGGTCAATGTAAGCAATCATCCTTACCGCGATCAGACCCCCATGTGGGCCAACGATTCGGTATTGCTTTTTTTAAGCGACCGCAACAGCAATAATTTTGAAATTTACGCTGTACAAAGCAACGATCCGGATCAGAAAGATTTGTATTGGTCGATGAAGCACACCATCACCCGGATCACCAATACCCCTGCCGATGAAGCAGACCCGGTGGTTTCGCATGATGGAAAGAAGATTGTTTTCAGTAGGGGAAGAGGTAGTTTCCTGATGGCCAACTTAGATGGCAGTGGAAAAATATCGGGCGAAAAAGTGCTCGGGAATGAAGGCTGGACCACACCCGGCGAAGTAAGCTGGAGTCCGGACGATCAATACCTTACTTACAGCATAAGCGATCTATACTTTAACCGCGAAGTGTTCATTCATCCGGTGAACGGGGATGCAAAGCCTGTGAATATAAGTATGCATCCGCGTACCGACCGCAACCCGGTATGGAGTCCTGATGGTACCAAGCTTGGATTTATATCTGCAAGAAATAATCGCAACAACGATGTTTGGTTTGTATGGCTGAAAGAAAGCGACTGGCAAAAACAACAACAGGACTGGGAAGACAGCCCGCCCGAACCTGCCAAAAAAGAATCCAAAGAAAAAGGCAAGCAACCGGTAAAAGTAGAAATCGATTTTAAAAATATTCATGAGAGAGTCGTTCAGGTTACCTCTTTTATAGGCGAAGAAGGGAATGTAGTAATTGGCCCTGATGGCGAAACTTTTTACTATACCACACAGACCCCGACAGCGCGAGGCAGCGATTTATTCAGCATCAAATGGAATGGAGAAGATCTCAAGGAGATTACCAAGGGGGGCGTCAATCCGTATGGCGTTAGCCTAGATCCTCAAGGCGCCTATTTGTATATGGTACGCCGCGGTGGGCTGGCTCGTATCAATACAAAATCCGGTACGCAGGAGTCTTTGCCTTATCTGGCAAAAATGACCATTGAATATCCCAAAGAACGCGAACAGATTTTCGAAGAAGGATGGCGGGCAATCCGTGATGGTTTTTACGATCCCAACTTTCATGGACAGGATTGGAAAAAGCTGCATGATAAATACAAGCCCCGCAGTATAGCAGCAAGTACAAGTGAAGACCTGAGAGATATGTTCAACCTGATGCTTGGGGAGCTGAATGCAAGCCATATGGGTATGAATGCCGCAAACCGTACCGAAACACAGGATATCAATACAGGCTGGCTTGGAACGGAACTCGAACCTGCTGGCAATGGCATGCTGGTAAAGCATGTGGTACCCCAAACCCCTGCCGACCGCATCAGCAGCAAACTGAATAAAGGCGATATCATTGAGTCGGTAAATGGAGAGATGGTTAGCCCCGGCGTCAATTTTTACAGCCTGCTTAATGGCAAAGTGAACGAGCAGGTTTTGTTATCGGTAAAAGCAAGCGACGGTACCAAACGTGAAGTGGTGATACGTCCGGCAGGAAGCATCCGCGGAGAACTTTATCAGGAATGGGTAGACAACCGCAAGGCATTGGTGGAAAAATACAGCAACGGCAAACTCGGCTACATCCACATACAGGGAATGAATATGCCAAGTTTTGAAGTGGTGGAACGGGAGTTTACCGCAGCCGGTTACGGCAAAGACGGACTGATTATTGATGTTCGATACAATGGGGGTGGCAGTACTACAGACTACCTGATGACGGTACTAAATTATAAGCAACATGCCTATACCATCCCCCGGGGTGCATCGGATAATCTGGAAAAAGACAAGCTAAAATTCAGGGAATACTACCCCACCGGAGAACGATTGGTATTTGCTGCATGGATGAAGCCCTCTATCGCACTTTGTAACGAAGGCAGCTACAGCAATGCTGAAATTTTTTCTCATGCCTACAAGCAGCTTGGCATTGGCAAACTAGTTGGACAAGCTACAAACGGTTCTGTAATCAGCACCGGAGCGCAAGGGTTGATGGATGGCAGTTCGGTTCGCATGCCCTTCCGCGGATGGTACACCAAAGCCACCGATAAAAATCAGGAATTAGGACCTGCAGTTCCGGACATTATTGTAGACAATGATCTGGACTGGATTTCAAAAAATGAGGATCAACAATTAAAAGCAGCAGTAGACGCTTTGCTGAAAGATTTGGGGAATAAATAGCCTTTCGGGAAATACCCTGAGAGGCAGATCGGGATTTTTTAGTGCATGGAGTGATTGGAATACCAAAAACTCCATGCACTTTTTTTATAATTACTCCTAGGGAATTAGCAATTATGGAAATAGCAAATTATCTTTAAAAAATCGACCTGAGAACTTATGATTAACTAATTATCTGTCGGGTGATCCGGTAATTTTCAGATTATAATTTCAAATCACAAATTCTAAATGATAGAGTTATGAAAATTTTCATCAGCCATTCCTGGAAGGATAAATCCATTGCCACGCAATTATATGAAAGCATGAAATCCGACGGACACGAGATTTGGTATGATATCCATCAGTTACTGCCTGGCGACATGATTCAGGATGTAATAGATGTATACATTAAAAAATGCGATGTAATGGTGCTTTTATGGACTGTGAATGCAACAGAAAGTGAAGGTGTGGCCGCAGAAATAAATACCGCCAAAAAAGAAGGCAAACGCGTCATCCCCTTGCTGACTGAGGATGCAGATGTAAATAGCAATAGTCCTTTAAAAGGGATGTTGGGTATTCCGCTTGCACAAATGGATATGGCACAGTTACTGCTAAGGCGGGCCTTGCTCCTGCTGATGGCTACCGAAAGCGATAAACAGGCAAAATGGTGGAAAGAAGGTTTTGGTAACGTGGTAGATTTAGGAGGCTATTTAAATTACATCAATACTTACCGGCTCCCTCAGGGATTGAATAAAGAGGAGGATAAAGAACAATGGGCTACACGGATAGAAAAACTGGCTGCTGATAATGAGCATATCAGAACACAGATTTTACCTGCCATGCAAAATACCATGGAAGAATTAAAAGCCATCATGCAACAATTGGAACATGGGCAGGTAAGCCTGCAACAGTTGGAAGCATGGGAAGCATGGTGTGATACCAATAAAGATTTTAACCCTGAGCTCATAGGTAAACTCAGACAATTTATAGCCAACGATAAAAAACGATTGAACGAAGGAGGAACTCCGGTTCATACTATAGATGAAGAGGGGCTTACAAAAACGATTGGTGTTTTAGAAAATGCTATTAACCACAAAAAGGCAGAAGCACAACAAAATGTTTATGGGAAAATACATAAATATGGGGGCTTTTTGTTGGGCGAGCAAAAAATGCAGGCAATGGTAAAAGGCTACCTGAGCTACGTTATCCTGTGTCCTGCTATGCTTAGAGAATTGCAGCAGGAAGCTAAGTTTTCTGAATTTGTAGCGATAAAAGAAGCCTTGTTTGTTTTACAGCAGTATCTTGATAGTCAGGATAGATCAGAAGAACTGAAAAAATCGAACTTTGATGGTTTTTTTGATGATGCCTATATGATCAATAATACGGTTCAGATATTAATTGAAGCTAAATTGATAGACCCCAAAAAAACATCGTATGACGCTGTGGCCGCCGGCATCGTTAATACCTATGTAGCTTTTATAATGGACAGCACCTTGAAAGCAAGACTCGATCTTCATTTGAAGGAAATAAAAACAATGGTAGGTCTTAAGAAAAAAGAGATCAATTGGGGACAGGTTGCCTTAATGGTTGTTGGGGCAGCGGTAGTAGCGGGTGGCATAGCAGCCCTTAGTGAGGGAGGAGGAGAGGAGGCTTTTGCAGCAGGCAACCTAGAAACACCGGGAGACAGCGGAAACGGGGCTTATTTTGAAGACACAGTAGCTAAATTTAATGCAAAGTATGGCGGCGGTTTGAATTTATAATGCCGTCCTTTTCATCCTGAAAAGGACTATCCTTAAAATGCCAAATTAATCAGGGTTATTGTCTTATCATATCGTATATCATTTATTTTTAACCTGTTTTTTTGGGAAAAAAAACACTTTAACAGGTAAAATAGTACCTGTTTGGGCCGTTGCCATTAGCTTTGTTCACAGATTGCTTTCTCAATTGCCGGAATGAGTGATTTATTATAGTGATGAAGTCCGCTCTGTTTTTGCTTGAGGAAATATAAGAACATAAAAAAAATTGCATATATGAAGAAAACATTGCTTTTTGTTTCGGTTTGCTTTGCAAGTATGAGCCTGTTTGCCCAAACAGCGGCAACGGACGTAACAGGTGTTTGGAAAAACGGAGAAGGGACTGCCATGATAAAGATTGATAAAGTAAATGATAAATATCAGGGCAAAATTGTGTGGTTAAAAGAGCCGAACGATCCCGATAATGGCAAGCCTAAAATAGACAAAAACAATCCGGATGAGACAAAAAGAAACAGAGCTGTATTGGGGCTGATCAATGTTTGGGGATTTACCTATGAAGATGGTGAATGGACCGGAGGTTATATTTACGATCCCAAAAACGGCAAGACCTACGATTGCATTATTACCATGGATGATAAAAGTAAACTGAATGTACGCGGATACATTATGGGTATGACCATGTTTGGCCGTACAGATACCTGGGTAAGACAGGTGGCTAAAAAATAATTGGTTCCCTCTGCATAATCGTAATACGAAAAAGCCACCAAAAGCAAGATTTCTTTTGGTGGCTTTTTCATTTTTAATATTGCAGGCATCAGGGGCTTACAAGGTTGATGCTCAGGTTGAAATAAAGAGCCGTTTTTAAAGAAGTTCTGAATAAATCGTCTTCATCTTTGCCATTGTATTTATCGGTATAGTTAAAGCGTCCGTTGATGCGGGCACCTGCCTGTGCACTCAGCCAGATAAAGTTTTTCAGTTGTCGCTCCCACTGAAGCCTTGGTTTAATTTCACCACGTTGTAAAAACAAATCGCTGTTATTGAAACCGCCCGGCAAAAGGTATTGATTCCCTTCGAGTTCAAATCCGGCAAGAAGCAAGCTTTTTGTAGAAAAATTTCTGCGTATAAAACCCTTGGCAGGCAGTAAAAGTTCCATGCCCCATTGGTCGTTAAAGGTTTTGTTCCAAAGCAGCACCGGCACATGGATCAGCCTTCCGAGCCGGTAAGTGCGGCTTGCCCCGATGCCCCACATGGTGCGTTCATTGGTTTTATAGCCATAAATCGCCGAAGCACTCACTGTAATGGCTTTGCCGCTCACCGACTGATTGGCCGGAAAGGAGGTATTGAAATCGGCACCCGCTGCTACAATCAAAAATCTTTTTTCATCAAAGGGTTTAAAAACAGTGGTTGTAATGCCCATGCTGTGCAGCATATTGGCATCCGTTGCAGCAAGAGGGGTAGTAAGTTGCCCTGCCGATGGAGTAATCTGATAAGGGGTCCCCCAATATTGTCCCCCAATGTTTAAGATGAGTTTATCGGTACTTACCACCGGAAAATTGGCAAGCAAACGAGGCAACGCCACTGCACGGATTTGATTGTTGCTTTCAGCGCCGTTCCTTTGATTGGTTACGGGAAGACCGCTTTGGCTTTGCCATTCCAGCCCTGCACTTAAAAGCTTTGAGGCCGATAAATTCAGCACTTTTTGTGTGGTATACCGCTTCACTTCGGTGGCATCGCCAAACATGCTGTAATCTTCTACCACGGTGGTGTCTTCCTGCGAAAGCACCCGCAGGCTATTGAACATACAACAGGCAAAAACCATCAAACAGGTAGCAATTTTAATCATATGGCCCATTTTTCTATTTTACAAAGAAAGTTCCCCGCTCCCTTCCATCTGTTTGTAAGCCCGTTTACAAGGCCTTTCCGGAATTAGAAAAGGGGATCAAAAAAACAACAAAAAACAGAATATGAAGCGATAAGTTTTCAAATTCGTAAAACGGCGTGAGGTTACGCGGTTTGTTTCCTTGGAGAAAGAAAAGATAAGAAGTGTTCATTTATCTTTTATCAGGGTCGCATCATTCCTTCATCTATCGCAAGCCTAAGGATCTTTTGGGTGGTCTGTCCCGCAGGGTGCCTGTAGATGACCGGTTAAATTGCAGAAGATAAAGTCGGAAAGCAGGATGCAGTATCAGTAAATTTTCGATTGACATACAGGTAAGGGAGTGGCTTTTTATATCCTTCCATATTGAATAAAACCAAAACGGGTATATCAGGAGCACTATTCCTTCTTGACTTTTAACTTCAAAAGCCGGGTAATTTCAATTGCCTGTCCATTGGTTCATTTGGCAAAGCATTCGTTAAAACAGGCTCAAATCATTGGTTCCCAACCCTTTCTGTTGTACCTTTTAATCTAATGTTTTTAAATATATAGTTATGCAACTGCTCATTTCAATGATTCTTCTTTTCTTCACTTCGCTGCCGTCAGCATGGATGTCGCCGGAGCCAAAGTTTCAGCAAACAAACACACCCCTTTTAGAAACAGTATGGGTGCCCGTTGAACTGATGGGAGAAAAAGTGCTTGTCTCTCCGGATCAAAATCCCGCTTATCTGAAGTTCAATCAACTTGGCAATCAGGTAAATGCATCCGTAGGTTGCAACACCATCAGCGGAAGTTTTGCCTTGCTCAGGGGTCAAAGAATTCAATTTTCGCAGTTAATCAGTACCATGAAAGCATGTTCAGAAAACATGATAGCCAAGGAAATATTATTGAAACGAACGCTTGAAACTGCCAATCGCTATACCATTCGGGGCGATACCTTATCCCTGTCTCAAGGCAGAAGAGCTCCGATGGCAAAATTTGTGGCAGGTTCCGGTCTCTGATTGCTCTCCTTTACACTTGTAGTGTATCAGGAAAAAACGATAACATGTTGCCCCTGGTTCCATACATTTTTTAAGCCCTATAAAAATATAGGCTTACAAAAACGGCTATTTGCATTTTTTACATTTTTAGTATAAAAAACAAATAGCCGGTAATTGGTTTTTAAAATTGCCGTTTAAAACGAGAAGATATATTCCTGTAAACTCTAATAGCCGCTTGTTGTGGTTAAAAGGGTAATAAGTCCCACTAGTCCCAGAAGTGTGGTTAACCCAATAGATGCCCATCTCAAGGCATTTCGGTCTTTTGCCGTAAACAGCATGATAACAGCCAACAACCCCCCGGTAATCATCGTTCCAAAGAAAGGCCAGAATTGAAACCCTTCTGTCAGATCGTCCCGCTCAGGAAAAATTCCTGTCATTTTTCCCTTACTCAGGCGCTTATTGATGATTTTTAATTCGAGCCTGTCTAAAAAATTCAGTTTTTTCCCTTTTGCCTTTTCAAAAGTTTCTTTTGAAATCTGCAGGCCTTTGGTTTTCACCTGAGGTTCAGGTCCGGATTTTTCCATAGGAACAAATGCTGCCTGAGCAGCAAAACAAACAAGACCCATCAAAAGGGTCATCATGGTTTTGAACATAAAAATTGATTATGGTTTTTGTAATATCAAAATTATGAGAAATAAGAATCCAAAAATATGGCCCGAAAGAAAAGTCCCGGTTGGTAAGTAATAACCGGGACTTTTTATACCTTTTATTTTTTCTTACCACCCAATCCCATAGTCTTCTCCATGATTGCTGCTCCCTCCCCAAAGGCTGCCATGCTGCCAATCGAACCAAATAGCGTTGATGGGGCCGCTTGTACGATCACTGAAATTAAGGGTGTATCCCATTTTTCGCAGTTCGTTTCGCTGCCAGTCGGGGGTAGCGCTGTTCATCAGCATGCTTCCTGGCCGGGGCTTCCGGTCGCTGATTTTATTTCCACCAAGGCTTAGCCAAAGCTGATTGGTATTGATGTTGGCCGCCTCGGTTGCCTGCTGTACCGTCATACCAAACTCTACCATGTTCAGGAAGAATTGCAACAGGTTTTGCTCCTGTGTATCGCCACCCTGCACGCCAAAGGCCAGCCATGGCTTGCCGTCTTTAAAAGCCAGCGAAGGGGTGAGGGTTACCCGCGGTCTTTTACCGGGCTCAATCACATTGTAGGGGTCGAGGGTAGAGTCGAGTACAAAACTCTGCATCCGCTGACTCATCCCGATACCTGTTCTGCCGGCAATACAGGCAGGTACCCAGCCGCCGCTTGGCACCATGCTTACAATCCATCCTTCCTTATCCGCGGCCATTACAGAGGTAGTGCCCATCCAAAGCCTCTCCAGATAAGCCGAATCAACCGGCAAAGCGGAAAGGCCTGCTATCTGCTGATCATGCGCAGGCATAAATCCCGGCCGGTTGGGATTGGGTTTTCCATCCATTGAAAATCCCCGATTTTTTAAAATATCGAGGTAAGGGTTTTTTTTGCCCTCAAAAGGATAGGGATCGCCGGGAGTAGAAAGCGGGTCATTTTTATCGAACCCGATGCTTGCAGCACGAACTTTGGCATAGTCCTTACTCAATAAACCTTTGATGGGCTCTTCGGGTGGAAAATAAGGGTCGCCATAATAAAAATCGCGGTCGGCAAAACTCAGATTCATGGCCTGATAAAGGGTATGCAGGTAGCGGGTGCTGTTGTAGCCCATTGTTTTCAGGTCAAAGTTCTCCAGAATATTCAGCGCCTGTAAAAAAGCAGGACCCTGAGTCCAGCTTTGCAGTTTGTACACATCAATGCCTCTGTAGTTGGTCATCAGTGGTTCCTCCCAAAGCGGTTTCCAGTTGGCAAGATCTTCTTTGGTAATCAATCCGCCCTGTTCCTGACAACCTCTTGCAAATTCTGCTGCTATATCGCCTTTGTAAAAACGATCGAAAGCAGCAAGGATCGCTTCTTTTCTGGTTTTCTTTTTGCGAAGCGCTTCCTGTTCGGCCTCCACCATTTTGGTAAGCGTTTCCAGCAAATCCTTCTGCACAAAAATTTCTCCTGCCTCGGGTGCTTCCCTTTCTTTTCCGGGATGGGTTAAAAATACCGCCTTGCTGTAGGGCCATTGTTTGATGCGCTCCTTGCCTCTTTCGATGCTGTTGGCGGTTTGAGCTTCTATGGGATAGCCTGCTGCCATTTCCATAGCCGGTGCCAGTACTTCTTTCAGACTCAGTGTACCAAACTCGGCCAGCATATAGCAAATACTTCCAGGGGTTCCCGGGGTAGTAGCCGCAAGTGGACCATATTCGGGAACAAAGTCATATCCTTTGCTTTTAAAATAAGCAACGGTAGCTCCGGTGGGAGCCACACCCATACCATTCAGGGCAAGCGTTTTACCTGTTTTCGGATTATAGATCAGCGCCTGTGTTTCGCCTCCCCAACTCAGCACATCCCACATGGTTGCCGTAGCGGCAAGCATAGCACAAGCTGCATCTACTGCATTACCTCCTTTATTAAAAATGGTGGCACCAGCTGTAGCAGCCATAGGCTTTCCGGTAATAGCCATCCAATGCCGGCCATGTAAAGGCGGCTTTTGGGTAGATTGTGCGTTTCCCTGAAAAAAGCAAAAAACAAACAGGAGAATTATTAATCGCTTCATAAACATAAATTTTGAATTGCCCTTAAAAAACCCGAACTTAGGAAAAAGGTTTTAGTTACAGGTTTTGCCTTATACAAAGAGACCTATTTAAAAAGCATTCCCCGCATATATTTTGTAAAAAAGCGTTCGATCTTGTATTATATGATAAGGTTTCCTGACTCCATTTTGAGAATTGTGAAAAATTTGGAAAACTGAATCAGCATTTCGAACGTTTTTATTGTCTATAGTACCACGAAGGATTCATGAATAAAACAAAAAAGATATTTCGCATTGTTATTTGGAGCTTATTGGCGCTA
>JBGSNV010000204.1:0-13648 GCA_041739485.1 Chitinophagaceae bacterium | reverse complement strand
GAGTATAAACTTGGTCCGATAAGGCTTGAGATAGGTGAACAAAATAAGTGCCTGTTTCAGGTTTTCCCTGTTCATTTTTGCCTTAGGTACTTCTTCTTCCAGCGATCCGTTGCTGTTGTAACTGCTTCTACGTGCCATGTTTATTTTTATCTATAAGGTCAAATGGAAAAGGTTCCTCTTTTTAGAGGAATAATCTTCCATCAGGGCTGCAAGGTACAAACAACCGGAGAATGTCCTTTGAAAGGTATGTCAACCTCCGATTCAGCCTGAGGATTTACCGTTTGGTTAGCATTTTTTCACAAAAAGATACGCCAATACCTCCCCAAAGGTTTTCCCTTCCCGAAAGGCTTTTTCCGGATGTTTTTCTATCAAACAACTAAAAGGATTAGGTTGTTGGCCATGCAAGGGATTTACATTTTGCAGTGACCAATGACCTGAAATAAAAAAACCTATCTGTCCTTTGTATAGACAGATAGGTTTTCATTTAGGTAGGGCGGAAAGGGATTACATACTCTGCATGCCTTCTCGCATGCCTTCCATTTCGCCTTTCATATTTTTACGCTTGAAAAGCGACACATCCATTTTACCAAAACGCCAGCTAAACTGCAATCTCGCTACCTGCGGGTCGCGGCGACGGGCAAGGTTCTGCTGGAAAAAGTCACTGCTTGTTGTGATGTCGTAAATCCGGGTACGGAATACGTCATTCATGCTCAGGGTGAGGCTACCCTGATAACCTTGTCCGTTTTTGTTTTTAATAATGTCTTTACGGATACTCAGGTCAAGCCCGTAATTGGGGTTTACAAAACCATTGCTTCCTGCTGGTCCACCACCACTCCATGGACCTCTGAAACCTCCTCCGCCACCGGCAGGTACTACGGTTTTGCTTTGGTAGTCTGCATTGGCCTGCACGGTCCAGTTGTTCTTTTTACCCAGCTTATGGGTCAGGGTAAGTTTGCCGAAAAAGCTTGTCTGACTGTTGTTAAGATTCTGAGTCAGGTTTTCGCTATTGATGTTGGCATTGTAAAGGTTCAAATTGGTTATAGCATCAAACTTCTTGGTGATTTTGTTAGTGCTTGTAACCTCAAAACCATACTGTGTGCTGCTGTTGGCATTTACCCAGGTATTGTAGATCGCACTATCCTTGGTTACCGGATTGATGTCTTTGTATTGAAAACGGGTAAGCAAATCGGTACTACGACGAAAATAAGTAGAAGCGAGAATGGTGTGGTTGTTGTTGAACTGATAACTGTAGTTCATTTCGAAACTATTCGTGAATTCCGGACTAAGGTTGCCATTACCCACGCTCAGGTTCAAAGGATCGGTATAGTCGATAAATGGAATCAACTGGAAGAAATTTGGACGGTTGATCCGGCGGGTATAGTTGAATTGCACGTCACTCTTGTCGGTTAACTTATAGCTTGCAAAAGCACTTGGAAATAGGGAAAGCGGAAAGTCAACGTTGAATTTTTCTGTAGATCCAACCAATTGACCATCATAATTAGAACTCTCAGCCCTTAAACCAAGGTTATATCCGAACCGGCCTTCTTCATTGGTTTTGCCGGTGAGTGAAATATAAGCAGCATACACCCGGTCAGTAAAGTCATAGTTACCACTGATATTCGGGATCAGTATATATTCATTGCTGTTGTAATCGAAAACAAAGTTGTCGTTATTGGAATTAAAAGTCCGGACTTGTCCGCGAACACCCGCTTCCATTTTTACCAGTTTGTTCAGCGGGTTTACATAATCAGCCTGCAACACCATAAAGTTGCTTTTGCCCGATCCGTCGGTTATTTGTAATAATCTGCGTCCGGTAGGTATTCCGTTGGCATCAAAAAGTTGGTTCGAAAATTCACTCTTACCAAAGTTTTTGCTGTCATTGAAATTGAAGTCGGCTGTAAATTCATGCCCGGTTTTGGCAAAGTTATGTTTGAAACCTAAGGTTGCTCCTGCGTTGCGGAAGGTGCGATCCGATTCGGTAACCCGGGTTCCGGTAATGGTTTTTACGGGGCTGTAAAAACTATCGTAGCGTTGTAGATTGGTTTCGTCATTTTTGAAATTACCCTGCACAAAATTGAAAGTAAGCGTAAGAGTATTGCGGTTGTCCATAAAGTAGTCGAGCCCTGCTCTGCCAAAGGCAAAATAACCGTTGCTGATATTGTTGATGTCCTGAACGATATTGGTTTCGGGAGTATTGGCATTGCCATTGTAGCGGGTAACAATATCACTCCAGCTTTTGCTTTTGCGGCTGTTGAAGTTGCCGGAAGCTGAAATATTTACTTTTCCGGTACGCATGCTGATGTCACCACCCATATTTGGTCTGCCCCGGCTGTCAATCCCTGTACGTACAGAGCCATTATAACCTGGCTTTTTATTCTTTTTCAAAACGATATTCAGGATGGCGGCACCTCCTCCGCTTGCATCATATTTGGCCGAAGGGTTGGTAATCAGTTCTACACTTTGAATATCATCTGCAGGAATCTGATCAAGCGTCAGGGTTGTTGGCCGGCCATCCACAAAAATAGTGGGGGAGGCATTTCTTACCGATACATTGCCGTCGATGTCTACATTAATGGTTGGGATCTGCCGCAAAATGTCAATTCCGGTTGAGCCGGAAGCCGCGAGGCTTTTATCTACATTAAAAATCCGGCGGTCGATGCCAAGTTGCATCTGAGGTTTACTGCCGGTTACGGTCACATTTTGAAGTTCTTTGGCATCTATTTCAAGCGCAATGTTGCCAAGGTCTTTTTCACCGAGACTCATCATCTGACTCATATCTCCACCAAAAATTTCCCGCATGATGGCCATCATATTTGGAGCAGCAGGCTTTCCTTTGACACTGTCCCCACCGGTTTGCTTTTGTTTGCCCATTTCCATAAAGGCTTTGCTTAGTTTGGCTTGCATATCCGGGGTTAAAAAACTGATTTTTTGTTCTACCGGCTTATAACCAATAGCACTGATTTTTATTTTGTAATCTCCCATCAACGGCACATTTTCCAAGCTGAAGTCTCCATTGTCAGGTGTGAGTTGTCCGGTAAGCAGGCTATCGCTTACCTTACGGGTAGCCATATTGAACTTAGAGGTGATGAGCTGAACGGATACGGCAGTAATTCCTTTTCCGGAGGCTGCATCCACAATTTTACCATAAAAACGACCGGTTTGGCCCATTCCGGCACCACCGCCACCGGCACCGGGCCATTGTGCAAGGGCAACAAGGCTAAAAAAAGAAAGAAGAAGCGTGAGCGTGTAAAACTTATTTTTCATAAAAGAGATTACTGTATGGAGTTTGTCATCAAATTGTCATGCTGATGAATATTTAAATGACAATAATTAAACAGGAATGTTTGACGTCGGCTTGGTTAAATGGCATTGCTAACCATTTGTTAAATTGAAAATGCCAATAAAAGGACTTGGAAAAGGGCTGTTTAGTTCATGGTAAGCGTGATAGCAACTTGTACAAGACCGATAAGGAAACCGACAACACCTCCGATGATTTCTACAAAACGAAACTCTTTCGACATAATTTGTAATAGGAGTGATTCGAGTTTGTCAGTAGAAAAATTCGCCACTTTGGAAACAACGATCTGTTCAAGATCAAGGTCATTTTTCAATTGGGCACTGTATTGTTTCATCAGGGTTGGAAAGAGTGTAGTAAGTTCTTCCAAAAAAACGGCTTTGAGCTTTTGAATGGTCTTTTCACCAATGAATGCACTGATCATCGGCATTTCACTCGCCAGTTTGTTGCGCAAAAAGTTGTCGAGATGAGATTCAATCAAGGGGGTAAGCTGTTGCAGGTTTTCTGGCTTACTGAGTTGATTTTCAATGTCTTCAAAAGAAAGTAATTCCTGACTTACGAGCCTGCCAAGTTTTTCAGCGAATTGTTGTTGTCTTTTAGGAAAGATGCCCTGAAGGGTAATGCCAAGAATTTTCACCGGGTTGCGCGGATGGAAAAGCATCTTAATGGCCAATAAGTTGGTGATGTAACCAATGAAAGCCGAAATCAGGGGAATTAAAAAAATCCAGGTACTCATAATAATGTGATAGCAAAAAGACCTCCCAAATGGAAGGCCTTTTGTTTATTGGGGAGAATGAGGGGATTCGAACCCCCGGCCTCCAGAGCCACAATCTGGCGCTCTAACCTGCTGAGCTACAATCTCCGTATTTTTTGGGATGGCAAAGATAAGGCAAACACAAAAACAGAATCACTTTTTCTGAAAATCATTTTTTTTAGGCAATTCTTTGCGATTTTCTTCTGAAAAATTTGGCATTTAAGCAGGTTTCTAACCGTTTATCCCTTTTCATATTGTTAATTTAAAACAAGCTGGGCTGTTCAACGTTTATTATATGTAGGTTTGGAAATTCATGTCGAAAATACTAGAATATATGATGAAAAAAAGTGTTTGGCCGTTCGTTTTGATTGCCATAGCGGGTTTGGTATTTGTTTTCGCCAACTCCTGGGGAAAGCCGGAAACAGAACCTGTCGGACGGTTTGAAAAAATTCTGACTATTGTAGCCGAATTACTGGAGCAAGGGCATTTTAGTCCCAAAAAACTGGATGATAAGTTTTCAAAAGAAGTTTTTGATACCTATATCAAACAGATTGATGGTGATAAATCCTTTTTCCTGCAGGCCAATATAGATGAATTGAAGCAATACGAAAATCAGGTAGACAACGAATTGCGTTCCGGAAAAACAGAGTTGGTGCCGGCGGTCGATCGTATCTATACCGATCGGAAAAATGTAGTAGAAGGATTTTACAAAGAAATTCTGAGTAAACCTTTCAATTTTACCGTGGATGAAAAGCTGCAACTCGACAGTGATAAAAGAACCTATGCAAAAACAGATGCAGAGTTAAAGGAATACTGGACAAAACGTTTAAAGTATATGACGCTTGAGCGGTATGCTGACGCTTTGGAAATCCGCGAGAAAAACAAGGACAGTGCCAAGTTTGAATATAAAACAAACGAAGTGCTTGAGCAGGAGAGCCGCGATAGGGTGCTAAAAATCTGGGATAGAAACTTCAATCGGATCGAACGTCGCTTTACCCTCGACGAAAAGTTTAATATTTATATCAATGCGATTGCTGAAACCATGGATCCGCACACTCAATTTTTTCCTCCGGTGGAGAAAAGAGCTTTCGATGAAGTAATGAGCGGACGGTTTTTCGGAATCGGCGCACAATTGCAGGAACAGGAAGGTACCATTAAGATTGTAAGTCTTGTTACCGGAAGCCCGGCATGGAAGAGTGGTGAAATTCAGGTAAACGATGTGATTGTAAAAGTAGCTCAGGGTAATGAAGAACCGATTGATATTACCGGTTTTGAAACGACCGATGCGGTAAAAATCATCCGTGGACAAAAAGGTACCGAAGTACGCCTGACGATGCGGAAAACAGATGGAACCCTTAAAGTGGTTTCGCTCATCCGGGATGAGATTATACAGGAAGAAACTTTTGCCCGTAGTGCGATTGTACAAAAAGAAAATAAGTTGGGTTATATCTGGCTTCCAGAGTTTTACGCCAACTTCGAAGATCCCAATGGAGCACGTTGTGCCCGGGATGTGGCCAATGAAATCAAAAAACTGAAAGCAGAAAATGTTGATGGCATCGTGATGGATCTTCGTTTTAACGGAGGTGGATCGCTGCAGGATGTTATTCAAATGGTTGGACTGTTTATTGAAGATGGTCCTGTGGTTCAGGTAAAAGATAAAGATGGTGAAGCGAGTGTTTACCGCGACCGCGATAAGGGTGTGTTATATGATGGACCACTTGTGGTGATGATTAACGAGTACAGTGCTTCTGCAAGTGAAATTTTCGCCGCTGCCATTCAGGACTACGGAAGAGGTATTGTAGTAGGTACACAGAGCTATGGTAAAGGAACAGTACAGCGTCAGGTTGGTCTTGACCCTAATATGGGCTTCATGATGCAAGGCAACGATCTTGGAAGCCTGAAGCTTACGCTGCAGAAATTCTACCGGATCAACGGAGGCTCTACACAGCTCAAAGGGGTAAAACCCAATATCATATTACCCGACTTGTATCAGTTTACCAAAAACCGCGAACAGGACAACCCAAGTGCTTTGCCTTGGGACGAGATTCCAAAGGCTATTTACAAGCCCTGGCATACGGGGAATGATATGATGAATATTGAGAAGGAGTTTCAGGCCAAAATAAACCAAAGTGATGTTTTTTCTAATATTGTAAAAAACGCCAAATGGATCAATGAGGTAAATGAAGAATCTACGAGTCTGGAACTGGCTAAGTATCAGGCTACCCAAAAGACGATTTCTGCCATGGCTAAGCAAAACGACAGTTTGCTGACCTTGAAAAATCCATTGGACATTCGTTATATGGCCGTGGACGAAGCGCGGATTAATGAAATGGATAAGGATAAAGGAGAGCGTTTCAAAAACTGGCTGAAGGGATTAAGAACAGATATCTATATTGGAGAAACCACCAATATTTTGAATGATATTATTGTGAACGGAAGACTCGCTCATAAGTAAGTCAAGAGTATCACTATTTTAAAAACGGCAGGATCGGAAAACGGTTCTGCCGTTTTTTTAATGTCAGGCATTGGATCAAAGAACACCAACCAAACCCTGATAGCTGGTTCTAAAGGGAAGCCTGAGGCTTAGAAAAGTATGATCATTCCGCTGTTGAGCTTTTAAATCAACCCCATTTGTAAAAGCTTTCTATACGACTTCTCAAGGCTGATGTTTTTTGCAAAAAAGTAGAAACTCCGGAATTACTCAGAGAGATAAATCTTTTGAGAATCAGCTGTATAGGATAGAAATACAGCATTCTTCAATAAATTCTCAGCTGAAAGTACGGGTTGAAATTATACATGAAATTTCAAACTATAGAAAATTCAAAAGTCTAAAAAACTGCATAAACCTGCATTATTTAAATTTGTAAATATTCAGATTTATTGAGTGAAATGAGATATGTAATAATTTATTAACCGACCTTTTTCTTTATTAAATCAATGATTTAGCACCTTGCAGCCTCATTAAATTATATCTGATGCGACATTTTTTAAAAAAATGGCTATTTTCCGGATTGCTGTTTTTTGCAGCTTTAAATTCGGTTTTTGCTCAAATAAACTGGCAAAAAGACGCAGAATTAAATACCGGTCTCCCCGTTGGGATAGAAGTATTCCGGGGCACAGGGACACTAAATGGAACTGCCATAAAGGCCGTTTATACGGTTTTTAATCCTTCAGTAAACCCTCAGCTTGAGTTGGATGTAGCTATGGGGAATAATGTATTGCTTACACCACACCAATTTGCAGCCTTGGAAACTGAAAAGGTTTGGGTAACTACAAATGGGGGTTTCTTTGGAGGAACTGCCAGTAATAGTCAGG
Organism: Chitinophagaceae bacterium; assembly: GCA_041739485.1. Taxonomy (GTDB): domain Bacteria; phylum Bacteroidota; class Bacteroidia; order Chitinophagales; family Chitinophagaceae; genus Phnomibacter. Next base: position 6,284 of record JBGSNV010000204.1, on the reverse strand, counting down.
TTACTAAAAACGGAGTCGTACTTTCTCCTAACGTAAAAGCATTGAACAGAAATGGTCAAAGCTACTTTCCAACAAGGGCTGCTTTTGGCATCAATCCTTCCGGGGAGCCATCTGTACATTGGATCTACAATATTGGAGCAACCAATACTCCGTATACTTACCCGCAACCAAGTCCAAACAATGTAACACAAGCGCCACAACCTGAGCCTACTGAAAGTTTTCCATCGTTAGGCACTATTTGGGATGCTTATTCAGCTATGGGAGGCGGTCCGATGTTGCTCAAAAACGGGGTAAAAGCCATTACAGATACCGCGGAGATCTTTGATGCGGGAAGTGGCGTTGATCCATCCGGGCTTGCGCCGCGCACAGCAATCGGATATACCGATGCCGGTAAATATTACCTGCTTGTTGTAGATGGCAGAACCAGTGCTTACCCGGGTGCATCTGCCAATATGTTGGCAGATATTTTTCTTTCTTTGGGCTGTACCAATGCTATTAACCTTGATGGTGGTGGTTCCAGTGCCATGGTTGTAAATGGTAGTATTGCCAATGTGCCTAGCGATGCTACAGGTATCCGTACTGTTTCATCCGTATTGATGGTAAAACAAAAAAACTGGATTTATGATACTGAATTCGGAGATACTTATCAGGAAATAGGCGGCACCTGGAATCAAACCAGTAATCCTGGTTTTTTTGGGCCAAGCCGATCAAGATTTATAGCAAGTGATCCCAACAAAAAGGCCTATTACCTGCTAAAAAACCTGCCTCCGTCGGGTTATTCTTTATCTGCCTGGTGGGTTGCCGCAAGTAATCGAAGCAATCGTACTCCATACATCATAAAAAGAAGAAATGCACAACCAGATACTGTATATGTAAATCAAACCACCAACAGTGCAAAATGGAATCTCTTAGGCAATTATCAGTTGAGCGCAGGTGACACCATTGAAATTTCCGGTGCTGGTCAATCCGGTGCATTGGTCACAAGTGATGCTATTCAACTGGTTAAAAATGCTGAACCCACACCTGTATTTTTGCTTTCCGCCGGGAACAATGCCAATATTGTAAAGGGAAGTGCCGTTCAGTTTACTGCAAAAGTAAATTCAATAAACAGCGGGGTTAAACTTACCCGTCTCGTAGTAAAGAAACAATTTCAGGATGGTAGTTTTGAAAGATTGGATAGCCTTGATTATGCCAATGTAGATTCTATTTCGTATGATGTAAATACCATCGCTTCGGAACTCATTGGTCAGATGGTTAAAATAGTATTTACAGTTACAGATACAAGTGGACAAAAGACTGAAACAGTTTTTCAATATCAGGTTACCCCACTGTCAGAAATACGACTGGTACCAGATGAAAATTCAATAGAGGTACAAAAAAATACAGTGCTTACTTTAATGACAGAACTCGATAGTAAAAGTCCTGCGGTTTTGCTAAGCCGGTTGCTGGTTTATAAAACCATAGGAACAGGAGCAAAGCTGCCTTTTGATAGTTTATTGAATATCAATACTACTCTTCGCAATTATAATTTAAAGGATTCCATAACTCAGGAAATTCGGGAGCGGATTGTTTACGCTTTTGAATTGATAGATGCCAACGGTGATACTGCAACCAGGGAAGTATTGGCAACCGTAATTCCTAAGCGTGGTAATTTCAGAATGGTTGTGATTGCCGACTTGAACTCTTCTTTTGGAGAAACTTCTTATGAGTGGCAGGTTGACAGTATAATGCAGCGGATTCCGCGGATTTGGAAGCCGGATTTGGTGGTAAGTGGAGGTGATTTGATTGCAGGCCAATCTACATCTTACGACTCTGCCAGAGTTGTAGCTATGTGGAATGCCTACGATGAGAAAATTGCCAAACCTTTGCGTGATAATAATATTCCCCACGCTTTTACCATGGGTAACCATGATGCTGCTTCTGGTTTTAATGTAGATAGAACCGGGGCCTTTAACTATTGGAGGAGTGAAGGTAAGTTTCCGGGATGGCATCCTGTTGACACGACTCATTATCCATTTTACCACTCTTTTACTGAAAAACAGAATGGCGATTTCTTTTTTGTAAGCTGGGAGGCAAGTGACGCTAATCTTTCGCAGGCCGATATCGACTGGACAGTACTGCAATTTCAGCGTCCGGAAGCAATGGCTGCTAAATATAAAATTTTGATAGGTCATATGCCTTTTTATGGGGTAGCGCAGGAGCGTGATGGACCTGGTAATATTCTATCCAATGGAGATTCATTGCGTAAAAAAATGGAAGATTTGGGTGTGCAGCTTTACGTTAGCGGTCATCACCATGCCTATTACCCCGGTCGACGTGGTCAAATGGATTTATTAAATGCAGGTGCGGCAGGTAGTGGTCCGCGTCGTTGGACTTTTAGTGAGGAAACTGCACCGAATACTGTTACGCTCATTGACTTTTTCGATGACCGGGATACAGTTGTGTATACTACTTACGAAATACAGCAGCCCAATGCCAAGGATATGACGGTGTTTGATGAAGGTCGTTTACCCAAAGCTGTTTTCGGATACAATGGCTTTACCCGTAATCGTAACCTTGCAGTTAAGGCAGAGGCTACAGGAATGGCAAGCCGATATCATGTTGCAGAAAATATAAATTCGAAGGCATCCGGCATTATTCAGGTAGTTCAGAAGAATGGCAGCCTGAAAGTGACTGGTGCTTTTGATAACCTCAGTTCAGCCCTGTTAACCACACCTGAGGCGATCGGCGTATACAAAAGTAGCTTTCCTGGTCAGGGCGAATTGATTAAAGCCTTAAAAGTAAAATCCCTTGATGGAAAGTCGGGTACATTTGAAGGCCTGATTCCCTTAGACAACCGGCATGAAATATTGGAATTAATCAGTGTAGGTGCTTTTTATGTGTTGGCTAAAACCGATAGTTTCCCCAACGGTGAGTGGCGGGCTCAATTGTATCAGGAGAATAATGTAGCCCTGAGTGCTGCAAGCATCAATAGTCAAAGGTCTGATAGCACATATTTGATTAGAAACATTGAAGCCTTTTTTAAAATAGATTGGACAAAATCTGTAGATGGAGATTTGGATGCTGCGATCTATACCTATGAACTTGCTCTCGATTCTAACTTTGCAGAAGTTGTATTTACACAGGCTACCGGTACCGCTATAAGTTTAGGGTTAACCCAAAGCGATTTGTGGCAATTATTGGATAGTATTCCTTTGGAAACAGAAAAACAATTTTACCACCGGGTTATCAGCAGCGACGGAAGACAATTAACAAAAGGTTCGCCGGCTGTTTTGCTTTTGAAAAAAACCAATACACCGGTCAGCGGAAACGTTGACCTACAACCTCCTGCATTTGTATACGAATGCGCCCGAAAAGATGCTGACGGAAATTGTGTGGAAGCCTTTGGCAACAATGGCAGCGGCCATGGTACCGCTGTTGATACTTTTGGAAAAGTGTGGTATCATCCTTTTAGCGGAGGATTGTCGGTAAAAAATCCGGATGGAAGCTTTTATCAGCTTACTTCACCCAATATCAGGTTTTCAAGAGTGACCGCTGCTACAGTTCTGATCGATGCCTGGGAACCCGGTGCTGTGGTACGGCAGGTAACCTTGAACGGCATAAGCTATACCATTAATGGCAACCGGGGTCTTGGTTTGGCTCAGGATGGCAATATCTTATTTGCCACTACTGCCGGACTTCTGAAGTTGAATGCAGAAACCGGCGAACCCATGCGCTATATTAATTTGGGTGCTACCGGTTTATCTAACCCAACAGCAGACAGTCTTGGCAGAATATTTATTACCCGGGTTCTGAATAATCAAAGTTTCATAATAAAAGAAAGTATCGCAAACCCATTTGGTTTTGATACGGTTCTCAGTGAGTTTGCCTTGCCTTTTTATCCAGGTACCACACGCGCCTCGGCAATGGCCTTCGATGGTAAGTCTTTGTTTTTACCTTCAGCAGGTGGTAGTTTTGTAAATCGATATGTATCTCCTGACGGATTGAATTTTGTCTTTGACAGACGGATTGAATTGCAGGGCACTTGTAACTCCATTCATGTAAAACAAGGCAATAAATTGTATGTGATAAGCAACAAAACCGGAAATACACCTCCCATATTGGAATACCGGGATTTCAGCGATACCACACAAATTAAATCCTGGAGTTTTCCGATGGTTGATATTGCTTCAGAGGCAACAGATATTCGGGGTCTTTCTATGAATATCGCCGGAGATACTTTCTATGTGTCTTCAACGGGTACTTCAAAATTGTACAAATACCATATACCCGGCAATGGTGTTGTGAATCAAGAGTTACCTGCAAACCCGAATTTATATCCTATAATCAGGATTAAAGGGGTGAAGCCAACAGGTGTAGCTGATTCTGCAGGGGTTTATTGCCGGCTTACCGGTGTGGTACAAACCAATAACCGCCTTACGAACAAAAGTGGCTATGATTTTATAATGCAGGATAGTACAAGCGGTGTTCAGGTTTTCAATTTAATGCCTGCCAGTCCATTTTTAACCCTTGAAAAAGGGGATTCAATAGAAGTACAGGGCTTTATACGGCAGGCATTCGGACAGATCAGAATGGTACCGGATTCTGTTTTTATTCTAGCCAATTCCAAACCACTTAATCCAGCGGTGACCGCTTTCGTTCCTGAGGAAGCTTTTGAATCAGAAACCATTCGTTTGGATTCCTTGATTCTGAAGGATGAAAAGGAATGGTCTGATACCGGCAATTATGTATCCAGTAGAATAACTGCCTACGTTATGAATGGTGATTCTCTGAATATTCAGTTGCTGAATCAATCAGGCATTCAACTGCAAGCCTTACCCCATGGACAATTTGCTGTAAGAGGTTTCGTCAGCCAGTTTAAAGAAGAATTGCCTTTTACAAGTGGTTATGCTTTAGAAGTCACCGATAGTATTGACCTTACCTATACCAATGCTGTGATTGATAGCATCGACTACTGTATATCAGACAGCATAATGGTGTCTATTCAAAAATTTGGCAGCTTTGAGGGCGACAATCGTTTTGTATTGCAATTAAGTGACAGTTTGGGTAGTTTCACAGCTCCGGTTTTAGAAACTATGGTGCCGTTAAATACCAATTCTATAAAAATTCAGGTGCCTTCCGCAGGGAGCCGTTACCGGGTTCGATTCAATAGCTCTGTCCCTGGTTTGCAAGGTGGCGATCAGGGATTTGACCTTGTGATTCACCCGGAGCCCGAGATTCGGATTTCTCGGGATGCTGATAAGTTAACAGCAGAAGGTGCCTTGCAATTTCAATGGTATTTCAATGATATTTTGATCCCGGCTCCGGAAGGAATTAACCCGCAACTTACCTTAGGAGAGGTAGGGGTGTACAAAGTTGTGGGAACCACAGGTGGGTGTTCCGCTACCGGTAGCATCACTATAGAATCAGTACTTCCACTCACATTTGTATGGGTTAAGGCACTTATACAGGGTAATGCCAACGAAATTACCTGGCAAACGGCTCATGAAGTCCAAGTAATGCATTACGAAATTGAGCGAAGTGAGGGCGGAAATCAGTTTGTATCAGTAGCAAAACTTGATGCAAAATCCGGCACTTCAAATCTTTACCGTTGGTTGGATTTTGCGGGAACAACAGGTAATGTTTTCTATCGCATCAAAGCCATTGATAAGGATGGAAAACTGCAATATTCAAATGTAGTTCGTGTTTATTCCAACACCATTGGGGAGATACGGGTATTCCCAAATCCTGTTTCCACCGGAAGCATTAACCTGCAACTGACACAGGATAAGTCAATCTTTTACGAAGTAACTATTAGAGATGTAACCGGTCGTACTCTATTTACAAAAAAGATAAATCACCCGGGTGGTATTGTCATACATACCTTAACATTACCAGAGTTTGCAAAAGGAACTTACTACCTTTCACTAACAAGTCAGATTGATAAACTGAATTGTGTTTTTGTTGTTCAGTGATATTAGCCTGATAAAATAAAAAAATCCCGGCCATTCCAGCGCCGGGATTTTTTTTGTAATCACCCTTGGTAAGCAGGGTTTTCATAGCCTGTATCCGTAATTGATTTTTGTTCCATATACCAAAAGGGAAAATGTTGCTATCTCTTGCCATGTTCAAAAGAACCCTTTCTCCTGCTCTTGTTTAATCTTAGATGCACTTGAAAAAAAGAAGATTTCAGGCTTTACACCAGTATTTTTTTTAATAAATAAGTTGGTTCCATTATTCTTTTCTTTAAAATGGATCCATCTTTTCATGATGGTTTATCTTGCCTTCAAATACTCCATCTATGG
>JBGSNV010000184.1:0-14985 GCA_041739485.1 Chitinophagaceae bacterium | reverse complement strand
ATATTACCATTCATACAGACCTGTGGCAAGGAACCCGCTACCCTTAATACAGCCGATTGGCGGATATTAATAGACTTAATAGCTTCTGCCGGTGGACAGTAAGCATTTCTTACAAATAATCTTGCATTATACAATCCACTTGTATCATAGCGGTGTTGTGGTTCGGCCAGATTACTTGTACTTCCATCCCCGAATTGCCAAATATAATTTACAGGGAAAGCAGGATCAAAACCAGCTTGAGCGCTGAAAGAAAGGTCGTATCCGGAACAGGAATCTCCTGTAAAAATAAAATTAGCAGAAGGGGGAGGTGCCAGCGGTTTAATGGATTGGTTATACGCCTGAAAACAGCCATTGGCAGAGGTTGCCTCCAACAAAATATTAAAGGGTCCTGCACCGGTAAATTCATGAGCAGGGGATATTCCGTTGGATGTATTATTGGCACCTGTTGCAGGCTCGCCAAAATTCCATCGAAAAGTCATGGCAGTATCTATCCGCCCATCGTACCGGCTCGTATTTCTAAATTGGATTTGACCTGATGGAAGGCAAAGCGTATCGTGGGTAAATGAAGGCCTTGGCTGTGGAAATACGGTAACCGTTATACTGTCGCGGCTTGCACAGCCCGGTCTGTCGGCAAAAGAGGTCTCAACTACATATTTCTGACGAAGCGTAAGTTCGGCAGCATTTTCAAGTGTGACAGTTGGCCTTGCAGCAGCAGGATTGGAAAGACCGGCTGCCGGAGTCCATTTATAGGTATAGTTTGGCGTTGTAGAACCTCCAATTTGAGCCTGACCTCCACTACAGAAGGAAGGACCTAAAGCACCCCCTGCATCGGACGGAGGCATTTCGGTAAAAATTCTGACATTCCTGATGCTTTGCCGGTCATTGGAACCACCCGTAGAAGCTGTAAAACCAAAGTAACCGGTAAAGTCAAATGTTTGAAAGGCAGCAAGATAAAATACATCATTCAACAGAACCCGGATATTTCCTTCATTATATTCAATCCGGCATTTATTGTAGGTACCTGAGCGAATAAAGTTCAGTGCCCCATCATTATTATTTCGCGTTGGTTGTCCATTACATTCATCATATCCGGAGCCCCATCTGATTTGTAATTTGGGAACAGCTTCGCTACCACAGTTCAGCCAGGTATCCAATACCACTTTCAGTCCATTGGCCGAAGCAGGAATGCCAATTCCACCCCCTGAAACAAAACCGGAAGGAGGAACATCAACATAACAAAAGGCAATGCCGTCTGCTCCCAATGCCGATGTTTTGTCGAAGATCCTGAATTCAAACTCTGCAATCCATTTTTTACACTGGCTCAGATTGATTGGCGTATTGAAAAAAATGGCTCCGGAAGTGGTATTTACCGGTTCCGTCAGAATGAGATCTCCATTTCCGGTTTGCCCGGGAATATTTCCTGAGGATGCTGCTCCCTGAAGATTCCAACCGCTTGTATTCAGAGGTCTTCCCCGAAGCGCTGCAAATTCAAACTCCTGAGCAGAAACACTTTGCATGCTGAATTCAGTTACCATCAGCAGCATCAAAGTAAACTTCAGGATCATATTATATACAGATAAGTTCATTCACATTGTTTATGGCGGTTCCCTTCAGGGCATTATCGCAATATGGTTACAGAACCGGTAATGGGCGGAACAGAATTTTTGGGATTGACAATATAGTAATATACTCCTGATGGAACCGGTTTTCCCTTTTGTGTACCGTCCCATGCATTGGTATATCCGGTACTTACAAAAACTACCTGCCCGTATCTGTCAAATACCTGAACGGTGGCTCCCGGATAGGAATCCAAATAACGAATGGTCCAGGTATCATTAATGCCATCTCCATTCGGGCTAAAAGCAGAGGGAATTACGGGTTTCAGCAATAACTCAATAAACACATTATCTGAGGCGCTGCAACCACCTGCACCTGTAACGGTGAGTGTATAGGTAATATCAGCTTCAGCCCTGCTAACTGGTTGCAATACTGTAGGATCATTCAACCATGTAGGCGGGGTCCATCTGTATTGATAATTGGTGGTCCCTGTTGCTGTAGCCAACAAGGTAACTTGTCCTCCCTGTAATACAAACTGATCGGGTCCGGCATTTACAACGGGGAACGGATGTACGATAACCTGATTTGAGACCGTATCGGAATTGCAGCCGGTATTCGTTGTATAATACATAGATACGGTATACGTGCCAGCCACTGTGTAATTTTTTGTTGGATTTTCTTGTGTGGAGCTGCTATCGTCTCCAAAATTCCAACGCCAATTGGTAATGGTATTATTTAACGGATTGCTGCGATCTTCAAAATTGAGAGGGGCTCCCAAACAAACTTCCGGAGGTAAGGCAACCCAGTTAGTCAATGCCTGCGGTACAATGTTTGAAAGTGTTTTCGACAAACTATCAATACAACCTCTTGCACTTGTTGCAATCTGCTTTACCGGAAAAGACCCGGTACTCTGGTAAAAATAAGTAGGACTTGCTTGTGTGCTTGCAGCACCTGCCGGCCCAAAGGACCATTGGTAAGTGATTGGAGTTCCACCGTTTCCACCAACCGTTGTCCGGTTTACAAAATCTGCCCTTCCTACCGGCAAACATACCACCGTTGGCAGGTCAAAGTCCACCACTGGATTGGGATAAATTGTAATCGGCTTCTGAACCAATGTACTTACACACCCACTATCTGTTGTTACCTGAAGACTGATATTATATGACTGACTATTAGAAAAATTTCTGGAAAACGGAGCGCTGTTATTGCGGATTTGAGTATTTCCATCACCATAATTCCAGTTCCACGAGGTAAGGGTATTTGCATTCGCCACGCTTTGATCGGTCAACAAAACCGGTGTATTGATACACGTTAAATTACCAATGGTAAAATCAGCGGTAGGTCTCGGCCACACAGTTATAGATCTTGTGGCAGAATCAGTACAGCCTGCGGAGGTAACATACTTGTATTGCAGGGTAAATGTTCCGGCACCGGTTTGGGTAGGAGTAAACAAACCGGAAGGATTAACCCCCTGACCACTGTAAATACCGTTACCGGTATTGCCACCGGCATCAAAGCCTTGTGTAATGGTTCGTGGTGTAGCATCCAGACAAATACCCGGCATTACTGAAAAACGTACATCGGGGGTTGACTGGAGGGTAATGACCCGGGTAATATCATTGAGGCAAATCGTACCAGAAAAAGCCTGAAGCCGAATGGTTGCCAACCGGGTAGCCGGGCTTGCAAACGGTTGATAATTTTTGGTATAAATATCATCAAAAGCTGGAGTTTCAATGATGGTTGTATCGAGTGGATTATTCAGGAAATCCCAGAACACAATGATGCGGGTGACTGTTCCAAAATTCACAGTAGATTTATTCTGAATCTGAACAGGTAAGTTGCTGCAAAGGTTGCCGGTAGTAACCACATTAAAGGCAGCAAGTGGCTTATCACCGTTAACAGTAAGTGCTTTGGTAAGCGAATCGCTGCAACCTGCAACGCTTGTTGCCACGAGTTTTACATCGTAGCTGGCTGCTGCTGTATACCGGTGACGGCCGTTTTCGATAGTGCTTGTATTCGGATTCAACGGCGTGGCATTCGGATCTCCGAAGTTCCAACCCCAGGTAATTTGACTATAAGTATTATCGGCAATTGTTGTTCTATTGGTAAACTCAGCGAATGCATCGTTTAAACACACTTCAGGCAATTCAAAATCCGGCACCGGCACATGGGTAACGTTTATGGTTTGACGTGCTGTATCACTGATACATCCCCCGTTATTCGTGACTACGAGTTTTATAATATATGTTCCTATGGCAGGATAAACATAGGTAAAGGAGGCTCCGTTTGTTCTATTGATTGTAACCCCATTTCCCATATCCCAAAACCAATTGGTTATAGTGCCTGTTTGAGTGGTACTTGAGTTGTTTAGAGTCACATTCTTATTTTGACAGAACGGACCCACCGCATTAAAAGCTGCCACCGGGTTTGGATTGATGCTTATAGATTTCACCACAGTATCACTTACACAGCCCCGGTTACTTGTTGCAAAATGGCTTACATTAAAAGTGCCTCCTGTGGTATATTTATGTCGGTCTATCCTACCAGTATCAGAGACACCGTCCCCAAACCGCCAATCCCACCGAACAATGCTATTTCCGGCTGGGATGGTAGTACTTGAGGTAAATATGGCGGAATCTCCCAGACATCCTGAATGGGTAAATGAAAAATCAGGGACTGGTCTTGGAAACACTTGCACATCAAAATCAATTTGCTGCTCGCCCGAGCATCCATCAGAAGTAGGATTAGTAGCTAAAACAGAAATTTTAGTAGGACCCGCAGTACTGTATTGGTAATTGCCAGGTAAGGGAAAGCGATATAAGGTTTTTCCTTCTTTGATATAAGTAGAATCCGGTACCGGGTTATTCACTACAATATCAGGAAAAGCTCCGTTGAATTTCCATTCCAGCTTGGTAGCAGGATAAGGAAGCGTGATAAACCACTGAAAATCAGTACCCTCGCAGGTGTTGGCTGCATCTACAGACCTGTTGACATCCCGGATAGTAATAAACTGCAGCAAGTCCCGTACGTTGGTACCGGCATTGTATCCGTAGGATTCCACATTTCCAAAACCATAGGCAATACAGGAAAAATTGGAATCGGCCCTCAAACTTTGAACCGGATTAGAAATGGCAGTATTAGTTACATTTTCCTGAAGATAACTAAAGCCGGTCCCGGGGATGGCAACAAAATTATTGCTGGGTACCTGTCCGTTAATCCGGAAACTAGCTGCTCCGGGAGTAGGAATGATGATATTCAAAAAACAACGATCCACATTGCTTTGTCCGGGAGGAACAAAATTACGATGTGCCGAAAATACCGTGATATCATTGAGGGTCTGTTCAATAGGACTTAGTACAATCATTTCCGGATCTGCCGGAAAAGGACAGGTTCCGTTGTTGGTGCAGCCTCCCTGATTTCTTGAATCACAGGTTTGAGAGGTAATATATTGCACTACCATTATTGGCTTATCGCTTGTAATCAATGTTGCATTTCCGGTTTGGAATTCGGCAAACCCCTGCGGACCAACGGTAAGCGTGGTTACCACATTATATTCTCTTTTGGTAATATTTGTATTGGGTTCTAAAGTAAAGACCCTGATCACATCCGTTTCCCGGTTGGCAAAAGGGGCCGTCAGGTAGGTTCTGCCATAAGATCTTGTTGGAAACAATTGAGTAAACAGGTTGTCTCCACCACTCGATCCCGCACAACTGAAAGCCGACCAGGTGGTAGAAGAAAAAACACCAATTGGTTTACAGGCTGTGGCACCTGTAGCAATGGATCGGACAATGGTACCGGAAATATCGGCATCCTTTTGAAATTGCACCTGATAAACATCGCCCGGATTGTCAAGTGTGATGGTATAAGAAGTTCCAGCGGGTCTTCCCCCATCAAAACTATTAGCGGTAGGTACCACTTCAACCACAGTATTCGGTTCTTTGGCCACCACGGTTATTCCGCCGCGTCCACTTGAATTACCACTTGCTCCCTGACTGCTGTAACTGGGTATAATATAGTCTCTACCCCAGGTTACGGCAGGTAAAACGAGCGTGGAACCAGATCGGGCGGAACGAATAATATGCGCATAAATAACAACCGGCTGATCGGACACCACATGTACGGCAGAGCCCGGCTTGATGCCATCCAGCTGATCCTGATAAACGGTTGCATTGGGGGCATTATTGGCAGCGCCATTTCCAAGAAATATACGCTGCACTGTATTTGCTGTAATATTGAAGTTTAAGGTAGGCCCGTTATTCCCAACCTGTACTGTTCCATTGGCAGCAACATCACTTGTAATATAAATACCCATCACTGCACCGGTTCCATCAACGTGAGCCGGGAACGTAATCCAAAAATCCTTTCCTTTATTTGAGAAGTCCTGACCAAAAATGGATAGGGAATTGAATATAAACCAAACAAAGACGCTACCAATAAACTTAATTTTCCTCATGAGCAGTTACACAAAAATTTAAGCGAAGTGGCTGCAAAATAGGGCAAAAAGTAACCCCACCCTATTTATGACCAATAATTATCTCTGAATTCCCTTTGACGGTGTAAATAGTGAAAGGTTTCGTTGCCAAGATTAAACAATACATCGAGAATGGAAAGACCCTGTGTGAAATAAGTACCAAAGACCTGAATATATTCTTCAAAACATGTTGAATCTGATTTGTGGGCTCCCCGTATATCATTAAAATCCGGAGAAACAAGCGGTTCATAGGTGGTACTGAAATGTATTTCTTTTTCAGCAAATCCAATTTTAGAAGCCATCCATTTATACAAATTCAGGTTCCAATCCCAAAGACGATTTCCGGCATTTTCATACAGAGCCTCTATTTCATCGGCATAGTAAAAATAAAAGGGTGATTTATTATAGCAACTCGATAAGGCCCTCTGATGTTTTTTTTGCCAGGATTGATCTGCATCGATCTCAACCTCATGAATCAGACTTTTGTTTTCGCGACCACCTGCAACAGGCACCGATAACAGCAATGGTCCGGTGGCACTTAAGATCTTGTAGCGGTTTCTGTTGCCGGATTTTTGAAATCGTTCCTGCTTTTCAAAAACAATGGATTCTGCTTTGCATAAAGCCACCCAATAAGGGATACTTCCCCAACATTGCAATTCAGTAATAACCCTCATATATTTTATTGCTAAAGCGGTCTTTTTGAAGAGAAAACCAATTCATTTATGTATTCCTTTCGCTTACATTCGCAATATCATGAAGAATCGTTCAGGAAAATCGTTTTTTTTAGGAACCTGTATTACAATAATCATTTTCCTGAGTAGTTGCCGTGCTTTTAAACCTATTGAGTATCAGGGATTATCTGATTGGGACATTCAAACCCAATCGCTCCTTCAATCAAAATTGTCTGCTAAGGTTACTGTCTTTAATCCTAATTCCGGAGCTATTAAAGTAAAAAGAATTGAAGCTGCAATAATTGTTAACGAAAAGAATTGGGGAAATTATACCCTCGATAGCTCTTTCATTATTGCCGGCAATTCCTCTTTTTCAATGCCAATTTCTGTTAAAGTAAATAATATCAATTTGGTTTCCGGAGGCATCTCCCTGTCTAGCGGAAAGGAGCTTCCTTATCAGTTAAAAGGCTCTTTAAAAGGCTCTTACCGGGGTATTACAGCTACCATTCCATTCGATCAGAAAGGTTCTTTCTCTCAAAAAGACCTCAAACTTTAGAAATCAAATTTTACATTATACCTGATTTCGGATTACGCTGATCAGCCGTTTTTTTGCAGCAATCCGGTAATTTTTTATATACGTCCGGGTTGGCAAGTACATCGTCGGCATTAAAGCCTGCATTGCTGATAGCTGTTTTTATCTCTTCAATATTGGTCCGGTCCGGATAATACTGAACCTGCGTAATTTTTTGCCTGGTTTGCACGGTAATTTTTACAATCCCATCAAGCAAACGGGGAACCAAGGCCTCAATTTTTGCTTTACAAGGTTCGCATACTGCTTCCGGTGTGGAAATATTTACGCGGACGGCCTTGGGGGTAACCTGTGCCATGGCTGCGGTTGAGAAAAAAGTGACTAATAATCCAAGTCCTATTTGTCTGATCATATTTTGCTAAGTTTAGCGTAAAATTAAGAACGTTTTAAACCAGTCGCTATTACTTGAAGCTAAACCTATGTGAAAAACGAAGTTTTATTTGCCCCAGGTTTCAGGTTGTGTTCTCCAGATTTCCAGCGATTGCTGCTGATCAGCGTTAATCATCCCTTTTTTTACAGCTACTTCCAAAAGTTGAGGGTATTGGGTAAGCGCTACATATTTTACACCCTTATCGGCAAAAGCTTTTTCTGCTACTGCAAAGCCATAGGTAAAAATAGAAACCATTCCTTCCACTTCAAGACCTGCATCCCGAAGTACATCTACCACCTGTAAGCTGCTTTTACCTGTACTCACAAGATCTTCCACCACCAGTACGCGTTGTCCTTTTTGGTAAAACCCTTCTATTTGATTTCCTAAGCCGTGTTCTTTAGGCTTTGGGCGTACATACATATATGGTAGCTTTAATTGATCGGCGGCCATTGCTCCCCAGGCAATCCCCGCGGTAGCCACGCCTGCAATTACATCTGCATCCGGAAACTCTGAAAAAATGATATTACACATTTCACTTTTTATGAATTCCCTGATATACGGGAAGCCCAATACTTTCCGATTGTCGCAATAAATAGGGCTTTTCCAGCCGCTTGCCCAGGTAAACGGAGATTCAGGGCTCAACACCACTGCTTCAGCCTGCAAAAGTTTCTCCGCTACAGCCGTTTCATTGCTTTTCATACCAATATTTTTCTATTTTAAAAATGCGAATATCGCATAACCAACAGGAATAAAAACCAAGCAAGATGGATTTTGTTATTTTGCAGTATGGATACGAATTACCTGATCTATTTCAGAGATAAGCCATTTTACATCGTTTCTGAGTTAACAGATCCTTTGAAAAAACTCGCACATACAGCAGGCACCATTATTGTCAATCAGCCAGGTACAGCCATTGTTGTTCAAACTATCCGCGATATTCAGGCTACGGGTACCCATGCCGTTATCCTGCTCACCAATGAAACCGGCTATTGGTGGACATTTTTTTGCAGTCAGTTTGTACCTGTAACCGCAGGTGGCGGACTTGTTTTTAATTTAAAAAAGGAACTGCTTTTTATATTCCGGAGAAAAAAATGGGACCTGCCCAAAGGAAAGCTTGATGAGGGAGAAACCATTGAAGACTGCGCTCTACGGGAAGTAATGGAAGAGACAGGTTTGTTGAAAGTAACACAAGGCCCGTATTTTGATACCACTTATCATGTGTTTGATGACTGGGGAGAAGTGGTCCTAAAAAAAACTGTATGGTACCTGATGGAAGCTGAGAATAATCAGGAATTGATTCCACAAACCGAGGAGGACATTGAAGAGATTGTCTGGCTTGGTAACGAGGATTGGCATCAGGTGACAGCAAATACCTTTCCTTCCATCAGGATGTTGCTTCACCGACTGGCCGACGGATAACAGCGACCGTTAGCCTGCTGATACAAATTAGTTTTCCTCTATCGTCGGTAATACGAATATCCCAAATATGAGTGGTTCTGCCAAGATGAATAGGAGTTGCTTTGCCGGTAACCAACCCTTTGCTTACACTTCGTAAGTGATTGGCATTAATCTCAAGACCCACACACCTAAATTTGTTGTGATCAACCACAAGCGCAGAACCAACGCTTCCCAGGGTTTCGGCAAGTGCCACCGAAGCACCTCCGTGCAATAACCCGTAAGGCTGCCTTGTCCGTTCATCAACAGGCATCGTTGCTTCCAGATAATCGGGTCCCAAACCTGAAAATTGCATTCCAAGATGAGCTCCAAGATTATCGTCTCCGAAATTATTGATTTCATCCAGCACAAGGGATGGTTCAAACCAGATTTTTTTGGTATCCATATTCAATAAAAGGGAGGGAAAAATTAAGGATAAAGAGATTTAATTACTGAATCTGGCAAAAATTGCCGGACATCTCCCCCATTGCGGTATACATCCCGCACCAATGTTGAGGCAACCGAGGTAAACTGAGGACTGCAGGTTAAAAAAACAGATTCTACTTTCTGCTGAATACTTCGATTCATATCGGCAATCGCCTTTTCATATTCGAAATCGCTGACATAGCGAATACCCCTTAGAATAAAATTTGCCCCTACCCTTTTGCAGGTATCTACCGTGAGTCCCTCGTAAACGATCGCTTCTATTTTCGGGTTGTCTTTGTAGCAATCCCTGATCCATTGAAGCCGATCATTTTCAGAGAAAAGGGGTTGTTTGTTGACATTCCGGCCAATTCCTATAAACATTTTATCAAATAAGGGTAAAGCCCGGTCTATTATGTCAAGGTGACCTAGTGTGATGGGGTCAAATGTGCCCGGAAATAAGGCAATACGCATAGTGATGATCGTTAGTTTGAAGGCGTAAAAATAGGGTTGTTTGTGGCACCCGATACATTAATTATTCCTTCCGGATAAAAGATACAATACGGCCATACGAACTGCTACACCATTTTGAACCTGATCCAGAATAATACTATGTCCGCTGTCCGCTACATCACTGTCAATTTCCACACCACGGTTGATAGGGCCCGGATGCATGATCACGATTTCTTTGGGCAGCGTATCAAGCAATGATTTCTTTACTCCATAAGCAATATTGTATTCTCTGAGCGAGGAAAACAGAACCTGATGTTGTCTTTCAAGTTGTATCCGCAACACATTGGCAACATCGCACCAGGCAAGGGCTTCTTTCAATTTGTAAGTTACACGCACACCCATTGCTTCCTGTAAATAAGGAGGAATAAGAGTCGGTGGCCCTACAACAAGCACTTCGGCGCCCATCTTTTTAAGCAGATAAATATTGCTGAGTGCGACCCTGCTGTGCATGATATCCCCAATAATCGCTATTTTTTTGCCAGCCAGAGATCCAAGTTTCTCCCGGATACTGAAAGCATCTAAAAGGGCCTGTGTAGGGTGTTCATTGATGCCATCTCCGGCATTGATAATAGCCGCATTAATATGTTTTGCAAGAAAGTGAGGTGCTCCGCTTGCACTATGCCGCATAACTACCATATCCACTTTCATACTGAGGATATTATGCACGGTATCTAAAAGGGTTTCGCCCTTTGAAACAGAGGAACTACTCGCTGCAAAATTAATAGTATCGGCACTTAGCCGCTTTTCGGCCAATTCGAAACTGATTCTTGTTCGGGTTGAATTTTCGTAAAATAAATTTACGATTGTAATATCCCGCAAAGAAGGCACTTTTTTTACCGGTCTTTGTAATACATCTTTAAACTGAATGGCTGTATCTAAAATAAGTTGAATATCTTCAGGTTGAAGATGTTTTATGCCTAGCAGATGTGGAGTAGAAAGGCTCATTAAAGAGCAAATATAGAGACTTTTCCCAAAGACGACCTATTCGAATTGATTCGTTTTTCCACAAGCGTTTTCTTAGGGGATATCCTTTCAAATCACTTCACTAATAATCCCTTTCCATTAAAAAAGAGGCTACCTCCTCTAAAGTTCCCTTCCGTTTACTTAATACCGCTATTTCTTCCAGATGATGCATGGCTTTCTGATAGTAAGTTTCCTTTAATTGCAAGGCCCATTGCGGCGCTCCGGTTTCCTTATATATGGCCAATACCTTTTCAACTTTGTCAGCCCCATCGTAAGCCATCAGATCTAATAATTCGTGCTTTTGCATCGGAGTTCCTACCTCCTGTGCATGAATCAGAAGAAAGGTTTTTTTGTTGGCCAGAATATCTCCCCCTACTTTTTTACCAAATTTCTCCGGGTTACCAAAAGCATCGAGATAATCATCCTGTACCTGAAAGGCGATTCCCAGATTTTTACCAAACTCGTATAAATGATCTGCATTTCGTAAGCCAGCCCCTCCTATAACAGCCCCCATACGCAGCGCACCGGCAAGCAAAACGGAGGTTTTCAATGCAATCATTTCTATGTATGCATCGAGCGATACCGTTTCCATTTTCTCGAAATCCATGTCAAGTTGCTGACCTTCGCAAACTTCGGCAGCGGTCCGGTTAAACCATTTCAGGATAGGATGAATCAGGTCTTTATCGATCTTATTCAGATACTCATAGGCCTTTACCAGCATAACATCACCGGCAAGCAGCGCTGTATGTTGACCAAATTTTTCATGAACCGTTTCTTTACCACGCCGAAGGGGCGCCTTATCCATAATATCGTCGTGAATAAGCGTAAAATTATGAAACAGTTCAACCGCTGTGGCAACCTGCCAGGCATCCGGCTTTATTTCATCAAACAATTCGTTCCCCATCAGCACCAACAAAGGTCTGATACGCTTTCCTCCAAGTTCAAGAAAATAACGATTGGGATCATATAAGGTAGCAGGATTGTCCGGAAAATGATCTTTGGAAAAGGAAGCAGTAAAAAGTTGGGAAAGTTGTTGGAGTGATTGCATGAAATTTATTGATTTTCAGGCGCAAAATAAGACAGATTGGACAGATATTTCAATATTGATCTTTGAAAACCAGTCAGATCAAGATTATAAGTTCAAAATTTCAGATCAATCAAAAACAGCTTATCTGTTCAAAAAAAAGCCAGAAGTTTGGATCAGATAATCTGTTTATTATGGTTTCTGGCAAAACAATGAATTGTACCTGCTGCTGGGGGTACAGTTTACAAGGATTATTGTACCCGCAACAAAAGCCCCCTTTCCGTCACCTATTATTCAAATCCTATTATTTTTAAAAAAGCCAAACAAAAAAGTAAGACTATTAAAAAATATAATAGATCTATCAGGCAGTTCCTTTCAATATTTTATTCCAATATAGCCAAGGCAAAATTTTTGTTTTCAGGATCCACATGCTCCATCTTGGCTTTGCCTGATTAAATGGAAAAGTCATTTTTGGGGTATTGGAATAATCAAATTCGGCCAACATGAGTTTGCCATATTCGGTAGGGATCGGGCAGGCACTGTATCCCTCATAGGATGCCTTTAATGGCTCCTTATTTAAAAAGGATAGCAGGTTTTGAACAACTACAGGCGCTTGTTTGCGAATAGCCGAACCGGTTTTGCTACATGGAGCATTCATACAATCACCGAGCGCAAAAATATTTTTATAGCGGCTGTGCTGAAGGTTATTTTTATCAACTTCTACATAGCCATAGGGATTGTCAGGATCTGCCAAGGAACTGCTTTTAATGAAATCCGGTGCCGACTGCGGTGGAACGACATGACACAGGTCGAATTTCAACATCTTGCGCTCCGTCTCTCCGTTTGCATTTTTCTCTTCATAATAAACTGTTTTTTCCGCTCCGTCAATTTCCGTAACCTCCACTTTAAAATGGGTTTGAATTTTATCTTTTTCAAGGACTTCATTGAGGGTGTCGGCATATTCCTTTATCCCGAAAATAGATCCCCCTCCGGAAAGGTAATGCACATCACATTGATCCAGAATACCTTGTTTACGCCAGTAATCACAGGCCAGATACATGATTTTATGTGGAGCACCTCCACATTTTACAGGTGTTGACGGATTTGTAAAGACAGCAGTTCCTCCTTTGAAATTCTTAATCATTTCCCAGGTATAGGGAGCAAGATCATAAGAATAATTGCAGCTAACTTCATTTTTTCCAAGCGTCTCTTTGAGGCCTTTTATTTTTTGCCAGTCAAGCTGCAAACCGGGACAAACGATCAAAGCGTCGTAGCTATAGGATATGCCACTTTCACCCACTACCCTGTTTTCCTCCGGTAAAAAAGCGGTTACTGCTTCCTGAATCCAGGTAGCACCTTTGGGAATACAATCCTCCTCTTCACGCATAGTTTTCCGGATATCAAAAATGCCGGCACCCACCAAGGTCCATGCAGGTTGATAATAATGTTTAGCCGAAGGATCCAGGATACCGATTTCAAGCGATTTATCCTTTTTTAATAATTGGGCAGCAACCGATATTCCTGCATTTCCTCCTCCAACAATGATAATTTTCGTGGTTTGCATCGTTTTATATTTTTTTAAAATTAATTTAAAAAAAGCAGGATTTCTGTAACATTTGTTACAATAAGACCTATTTATTCAGGGAGATCCTGAAGCAAAATTTAGTATAGGAAGAACTCCGTAATGCCGGAAACAAAGCATAATCGGGGAAAGAAGCCCCCGATTTGCATTCAGAAATCTTCATAACCTGAAAAAGCGGGATGGCCTGATTTAAAACAAGTAGGGGTGTTTTCTTTTTTAGAAAACTTAGGCAGATATTCCGGGAGACAGGCTGTTAAGGTCAGAAAAAGAGGTAATCCGGCAAAGTTGCGAAAATGCATTTTCCCAAATATCAGGCAAAAAAATACCCCGCAAACGCGAGGTGCTATTTTTTTTTTGCGGAGAGCGAGGGATTCGAACCCCCGGACCTGTTACAGTCAACAGTTTTCAAGACTGCCGCAATCGACCACTCTGCCAGCTCTCCGCGGCAAATGTAACGTCGCGATTCAATTCCACAAAATGTTTCGCATTTTAAGCTCATTTTTTTTATTTCCATTCCTTGCAAAAGCAATTAGAAACCTTAAAATTTGACTATCAAGCTCTTATAAACATTACCGGAAAGACCCTGTCAGGTATATTCGTTTTTAATAACTTTATGGCTTCTCCAGTGATTTTCATTATGCGTTTGATTCATTTCATCGGTTTTTTAGGGTTGGCCCTTTTTCCCTTCCGGGCAATTACACAATCGGTTGAGAGTGCCTGGATGAGGAATATGGATACGATTACGGAAACCCTGATTATTTCGGATGGATATTATATGAAAGCCGTCTATACCACAAAGGATCATCAATTTATAAAAGCCTCCGGAGGGATTATGAAAGTATTACCTGCAGAACTGGAAATGGAGGTGGAATTTGACAGCGAGCAGGCTGAAGAGGTGGGCAATATGCATCTTATATCGTATCAGGTAGCTGATAAAAAGCTCCGGATCACCCATCACGAAAAAGTGGAAACATGGGATTTTATAGATGACGGAAAACCGGGTTTGTTGCAAGGAGCATGGCTTTTTTCCGGGCGAAGGAATAATCCGGAAGATACCATTTCTCCTTACACTCCGGGGGTAAGAAAAACCATGAAAATTTTAAGTGGAACCCGGTTTCAATGGGCTGCCTTCAATACGGAGACCAAAGCCTTTCTTGGCACGGGTGGCGGAACCTATACTTCGCAAAACGACCAATACGTTGAAAACATCGACTTTTTTTCCCGGGATAATAACCGGGTGGGTGCTTCGCTTACTTTTATAATGGATTTACAAAAACCACATTGGTACCATAGCGGTAAAAGCAGTAAGGGCGACCCAATCTACGAGCGGTGGACCTTGCGAAAAACCTTTCTGGCCCCTTAATCCTCCCCGGATAAATCGTCGAGGA
>JBGSNV010000162.1:0-9700 GCA_041739485.1 Chitinophagaceae bacterium | reverse complement strand
AAACATCCAGGTACCGAGTACAATCAAACCGGTAATGCGGTAGCGGTTGCGATCCACTTTGCAGTCGCGGATGATTTCCGGTTCGGCTGTGGCCAGCCACCACAGGAAATTGTCAAAACTATTTTCCTCGTAGGCATTGTTGCCGCCTAACTGCAATTGTGTTTCCTGTGCCATATTTCCTGATTTATTTGCCGACAAAATAGCCTGAAAGTAAAGCAACGTATTCTCTTCGAATTAATTTCAAATAAACCGTGAAAGCCTTCTTAAAGAATGGATGAACGGTATTAACTTCACCCGATGAACCCATTGCTTGATATCTATAAGGCTAGCGCAGGAAGTGGTAAAACCTACCTGCTTACCTTCAAATACCTGACTTTACTTTTTGAAAAACCAGACGGTTACCGCCAAATACTTGCGGTTACTTTTACCAATAAGGCAACCTCAGAAATGAAGGAGCGCATTTTGCAGGAGCTCTCCCGGCTGGCCAATGGAGTGGAAACCGATATGGGGAAACAATTGGTTGCCAATGGGGTAGCCCCGGACCTGCCCGCCTTGTTTGACGCATCAAGGGCAGTTTATGCCCGCATTCTGCACGATTACAGCCGGTTCGCTATCAGCACTATCGATGCTTTTACCCAAAAAATGATCCGGAGTTGCTCCTGGGAACTCGGGATAGATGCCGGGTTTGCGTTGCAGCTAAACAGCGATGTGGTTTGCAATGATCTGGCAGAGCGGCTTTTCGACAAAATTGGAACCCCGGGGTATGAACCGCTTCGTAAGCAAATGGCGGAACTCGCCACCGAACGGGTAGACACCGGAAAAGGCTGGGATTTCAAACAGGATTTGGTGGATATGGCTAAAATGCTGTTTACGGAATCCTATCTCGATTTTGAGGCAAGGATCTTTAAAGAAAAGGTAGATCCCGAAGTAGCGCTTAAAGATTTGTCGCAGGTGGTGTATGCTGCGCTGCCTGCTATTGAAAAAGAGTGGGAGGCATTGGCCATAAAAGGGCAGGAGGTATTGCTGCGCCATGGGTTGTCTGCAGATGATTTTTCCTACAAGAGCCGTGGTATTGGAGGACGGTTCGATGCAGCGCTTCGGGATTTGGTAAATCCTATGAATAATTCCTATACGCAAAAAATCATTAATGATGAAGCCGCTCCCTATTCCAAAACAACTCCTGCAGGGCTGAAAGCTAGGATAGACGGAGCGCTGCCTGAAATAACAGATGCTATTCTTGCAATGGATACTTTTTACAAAAAAGAGATGCCCCGGTATAAAACCGCTGAGGCCATCAAAGCAAACCTAAATTACCTGCGGCTTGTTTTATTGATGGGGCGCGAACTCGCCGCCTGGCGCAAAGAAAACAATGCCTTGCTGATAAGTGATACCCACAACCTGCTGCGGCAATTAAGTACAGAAACCACTCCGGAATTTATCTATGAAAAAATCGGTGACCGGTTGCAGCATTTTCTTATCGATGAGTTTCAGGATACCAGCGATTTTCAATACCATAATTTCAAACCACTGTTGCAAAACAGCATGGGGCAGGGCAGTTACAATTTGGTGGTAGGCGATGTGAAGCAAGCCATTTACCGCTGGCGAAACGGAGATTGGCAATTACTGCACAGCCTTTTACCCAACGATTTTGCCGCTTTTCTTCCCCGAACCAATACGCTGCAACAGAATTACCGCAGTGCTAAACCCATTATACAGTTCAATAATTTTTTATTTACCGTACTACCCGAGCTTTTGCAGCAGCGAATAAATAATGCACTTGGCCAAAGTCCGGAATCTATGAAGGAGATATTGCTTGAGGCTTATCAATCGCTTTTGACCGACGCTTACGCTGATAGTGCTCAAAGCATCCCCGAAAGTAGTCCGGATGCAGGGCAGGTCAGTGTCCGGTTTATTGACAAACGCGATTTGCAAAATAACGATGATGAGGAAGCAGAAGATTTCAACGGCCTGTTGATGCGGCAGGTTCATCAAACCATTTGTGGTTTGTTGGAAGAAGGTTACCAACCCGGCGATATCGCTATTCTTTGCCGGACCAATGTGCAGGCGCGCCGCACTATTGAAAGCCTGATGATCTATCAACAGGAGCCTGAGGGTGCGGTGTATCCCTTGTTGAGTGCCGATGCCTTGCGGATCAGTTCCAACAATGCGGTACAATATATTATTGCAGCCATGCAGTGGTTGGTTAATGAAGAAGACCGTTTGGCAGAAACGATACTGCGTCAATTTCAGGTCCGTCAGGCAGGCGCAGGCGATGCGCAGCATGCCATTTTTCGAAGACAAAAGGAAGCGGGGGAGGGAATGCCACCCGAACTTTTTACCCAAAGGGAAAAGTTGCGGATGTTGCCTGTACCCGAGCTCATCAATGAGATCATTGTGCTGTTGCGTTTGCGGGAATCTCCCGAAGACCTGCCTTATCTGCTGGCTCTCCTCGATCTTGTACAAGACTGGGTGAAATATGCCGACGAAGGCGTACCCGCTTTTCTGGAATATTGGGAAGAAGAAGGGATTCAAAAAACGCTTCCTGCTCCGGCAGGTGCGAATGCGGTGGAAGTGGTTTCTATCCACAAATCCAAAGGGCTTGCTTATACCATTGTGCTAATGCCTTTTTGCGATTGGCAACTGGAACCTGCCTCTAATAAAGGTATCCTGCTTTGGCCCGAAATGAAACAGACAAGTTTTCCGCAAATGCCGATGTTACCGATCTATTACAAAAAGGCGCTTGCCGAAAGTGAGCTTGCCCCGTATTATTTTACTGAACTGGTAAACAGCTATATGGATAACCTGAATTTATTATATGTAGCACTTACCCGCACCCGCAGCCGGATGATTTTATGGGCACCGTTGCCGTTCAATGCAAAAAACGAACCTAAATACAGCGAATTGAAAACAATCGGTCATTTGCTGTATGCTTCAGCCATGCACTATCCCGGTGATGAGCTAAGCATGCTGAATGCCGGTTTCACAGAGAGAGATACTTTGTGGGAATACGGAACTCCGGCAGTACCGGCCAAACCCAAAGAAAGTAAAGCACTTCCCGCACCTGATATGGTTTTCGCCTCGTGGCGCAACAACCGGAAGACCGTGATGAGGACCCTGGAAGAAACCACCGAAAATCAGGTGGTGCAACTTGCCCGCAATCAGGGGGTTCTGCTGCACGAAATGCTTTCAACAATTACGCACCCTGATGGGTTGCAAAAAGTACTCCGGCAAATGGAAGCAGGGGGGAGGATTTCCCGCTCCAAGGCCGAAACCTATAAATCCGTGCTCGCCGAACTGCTACTGTTACCTCCTTTTGAAGGATGGGCTGCAGGCACTTTGCACCGCTTATCCGAAAGGGCGATGGTGCTGCCGGGTGGGGATATCCGTCGTCCTGATCTGATATTGTTCAACACCGTCGAAACCCGGGTGGTTGATTTTAAGTTTACAGAATC
This sequence comes from Chitinophagaceae bacterium, assembly GCA_041739485.1. Taxonomy (GTDB): domain Bacteria; phylum Bacteroidota; class Bacteroidia; order Chitinophagales; family Chitinophagaceae; genus Phnomibacter. The sequence continues at coordinate 6,248 of JBGSNV010000162.1, read as the reverse complement.
CAAAGAAAAGAAACATCAGGAACAGGTGCAGGATTACATGAAGTCGTTACAGACGATGGGTTTTCCTTCGGTAAAAGGGTATCTCGTTTACGGATTTGAAAAAGAAGTTGTGGTCTGTTGATTGATGTTGTAAAATAATTATATATGAGTTCGAAGCCCTTTTTATGGGAAGTGGCACAAAAGGTTGTCCAAAAGTTTGGTAAGGATTTGTACCGGGTTGCGATTGTTTTTCCTAACCGTCGTCAATCGGTTTATTTTAAAGAATACCTCCTTGAGCACCTAACGGCCCCCGCCTTGCTGCCGGAATTATTGACGAACGAAGAACTCGTGGTTCGTTCTTCTGAATTTGCACTTGCGGACCCCGTGCGGCAAAGTTTTGCGCTGTATAAGGCCTATCTGCAAACCCATGCACAATCCGGCGATCCGGGTGCTCATATGACTTACGAAGATTTTTATGGATTGGCACAGATCCTGCTCAACGATCTCAACGAAACCGATGCCTATTGCATTCCCACCGAAAAGATCTTTTCACTGATTGCCGATTACAAAGAGATCGATAGTCAGTTTAGCGAGCTGACTCCGGAGCAAAGACAATTCCTGAAAAATTTCTGGGAGTCGGTTAACCTGCAGGATACCTATCAGCAGCGGTTTGCTGATTTGTGGCGAATGATCCCGCAGTGGTACAGTGGCATGCATAGTTTGCTGCAAAAGGAAGGCTACAGCACTTTGGGAGCCATGTACCGGCAAATGGTGGAAGCCCGGGAGGCCTTACCTGATCCGGGTTGGATGCATATTGCTTTTGTTGGTTTTAATGCCCTGAACGGTGCGGAAGAAAAAGCCATCAAAGCCTGGCAAGTGGCCGGGAAAGCCTCTTTGTATTTTGATACCGACCAATATTACCTCGACAATCCCTTGCATGAAGCCGGTTATTTTTTCCGGAGAAATATTGGACTGCTTGGCCTGAAAAATGAAATGCCCGCCGGCCGCTTTATTCCTGAAAAGGGGGCTGAAATTAAAAAGGAGATTCAGCTTCGGGTAACCCGGGTAGACGGGCAGATTGCACAGGCCAAAATGGTGGCAGATTGGCTGAAAGAACTACCGGATGAATGGGATTCCGGTAAAGCGGCCATATTACTGGCGGATGAAAAATTGCTGATTCCGGTTTTGCAATCTTTTCCCGGGGAAAGTGGTGTCGCGGTTAATATTACGATGGGCTATCCTTTGTCACAAAGTCCGCTCTATAGCTTTTTGAAATTATTTTTCGAAGTACAGGAGGTTTTGGAAGGCAAAAAGCCCTTAAGTGCGGTTGTTCCCTGGGAAAAAGCCATGCAATGGATTCAGCATCCGTTGAACGATTGGGAAACAAACGAACGCGAGACCTGCCGGCAAAGCATCATCAACCGAGGGCTGCTTGTAGTTCCGGTTGCAGAACTTAAAAAGCAAGGGAGTATTGGTAATGCGCTGTTTGTTCCGGTTGAAAAACGCGATGAATTATTTGATACCCTGCTGCAGTTGCTGCAGGACCTTGCCCAAACCCCTGCCTTACAAAGCGATTCCCTGCTAAAGGGATTGCTCAGCGGACTCTACGATATGCTGCAAACCATGACGCCACTGTACAGCGATTTTGAACAGGAGGTATCGCTTGCTTTTCTAAAAGGAATGATCATGACGCCATTATCTGGTGTAAGCATCCCTTTTGAAGCAGAAAGCACCGCAGGCATACAGATCATGGGATTGCTCGAAAGCCGCGGGCTAGATTTTGAACATATTTTGTTACTCGGTGCCGGAGAAGGTTCTATGCCCCGGGTAGCTGCCGCAAAAACCTTTATTCCCTTCAATCTGCGCAAAGCCTATGGCTTGTCTACACTCGAAAATCAGGATGCCATTTTCGCCTATGTATTTTACCGGTTGCTGCATCGCTGTCGCAATTTACATGCCGTTTACAATGGATTGGTGACCGAAAACAGCTCCGGAGAAGCGAGTCGCTTTTTAAAACAGCTTGAGTTTGAATCTGCATTGCCTGTAGTATGGGATACCTGGCAGTTACCGGTAAAAGCTACGCAAAATCAACCCATCACCATTGAAAAATCGGCGGATGTATTGAAGGAAATGCAAAGGTATTATTCCGGGGAAAAGCCAGGTTCGGTTTCTCCGAGCGCCATTAATAAATACCTGACCTGCCGGTTGCAGTTTTATTTCCATTATATCGCCGGCATCAGCAGCCCCGATGAAGTGAAAACACAGATTGACCCCGCCATTTTTGGAACCGCTGTGCATTTGTTGCTCGAAAAGGGATACAATCGATGGATGGCCGAAAATCCGAAATCACCGGTTACAAAGGAGGCGATTGATGCCATGCTCGATTGGCTGCCCGGCAGCGTGGAGGAAGCCATTCATGAAGCCTGGCACAAGGAAAAATCGACCACTAAAGATCTAAAGCTGACCGGTTTTACAAGTGTTGTGGCCGATGTGGTGCTGCATTTTGTAAAAGGTTTCCTGAATTACGACCTCAAAAGGGTACCATTTATGGTGAAGCATACCGAGGTAAGTTTTGATTATCCCCTGAGCATACCTACCGTGGATGGACCGCAAAATATCCGGCTGAAAGGAAATATTGATCGGGTAGATGAAAAGGATGGAATAGTGAGGATGGTGGATTATAAAACCGGAGGCGATAAGGGGAAGTTCCGGAGTTTGGAGCAATTGTTTGAACCCCATGGTAATCAACTGAATAAGGGAGCGCTTCAAACGCTGATCTATGCATTGATGTTCAGTAAAACGCATCCTGAATATGGCAATTTCGAGCCTGCATTGGTCGTGTTGCGCAGCATGAATAAGGATCATACAGATCAGGTGTTACTTGAGGAAACAGCTACGAAAAATAAACTTGATTCGGCTCAGATGCCCGCATACCTGCCCGAAGTAGAAGCAGGTATCCGGAGCGTGCTAACCGAACTATTCGATCCGGAAGTTCCTTTTGATCAGACTGAAGATTTGAATACCTGCGGGTATTGCGATTTTCAGGGGATTTGTGGCAGGTAAACTGTTACTCAAATTACGTAAGCTAAAAAGGAGTTTATCCATTTTGCGGGAGGGGTGGAAAATAAAATGGATGGTCTTTCATCACAAGCCTGACTCTTTTACAAGGGCCGGAATGGAAAGGCAGGGCAAAAAAAAGCAAGGCTTTTTCAAGCCTTGCCAGGAAAAAATCCTTTTGGTGTTGTGGTGGTTGCGTGTGTGTAAGTAGTGTGCGGTATTAACCGGTATTATCGGAGGATATCGAGCATGTGACGGCCCATTCCCTGAACATTAATGGCATTTTGCATTTTGTCGAGTCCAAGCTTTTGATGGTAGTTGCTTGTTCCGCTCAGTTTGTTTTTAGTAACAACGATTCTGCTTGTTAAAATGATGCCCGCTGCCATTACCAGAAGTAACATCAATTGTACGGTCCATTTTTTCATAGTGTGTGTTTGTTTTTGTACTGAATCAGACGAAGTTGGTTGATAATTGTTACAGCCTGATCAATATTTATTTTTATAAAAAGGATATTTAACGATTCTTAACATTTGAGTCCGCTTTTGCGGTTTTCTGCTGCTTTGTTAGTTTGTTAACACAAAAATACCTCGCTATTTCTTAACAAGAAAGTGATTTCCAACCAATGACAGCAATTTCTCGGTGAATGGATGTTTTTGACAGGTAAATAGCATCCGGCGTTCCTCCTTACCTTTGCCCTCCAATAAATGGCTTCCTATGAACGAAAAATTTGTAAAAAGAATAGAAAACGAACTTTCTGAGATTGAAAGCGCAGGATTGTTTAAAAAGGAAAGAATCATTACCACACCACAAGCGGCCGAAATAGAAGTAAAAATGCCCGATGGAAATGGCGGCATGCGGCATGTATTGAATTTTTGTGCCAACAACTACCTCGGTCTAAGCAGCCATCCTAAAGTGATAGAAGCGGCACATAATGCCATCGATACCCATGGATACGGGTTAAGTTCAGTACGTTTTATCTGCGGTACGCAGGATATTCATAAAGAATTAGAAGAAAAACTTGCCAAATACCTTGGTACAGAAGATACCATTTTATATGCAGCAGCTTTCGATGCCAACGGCGGATTATTTGAACCGCTTTTTGGGGAAGAAGATGCCATCATCAGCGATGCGCTCAACCATGCAAGCATTATTGACGGCGTGCGGCTTTGCAAAGCCAAAAGGTTCCGCTACGAGCACAACAATATGGTCGATCTTGAAGCCAAACTGAAAGAAAGTGCCGATTGTCGCAGCCGGATCATTGTAACTGACGGCAGTTTTAGCATGGATGGCACGATTGCGCAACTCGATAAAATTTGTGATCTCGCCGACCAATATGATGCTATTGTGATGATTGATGAATGTCACAGCAGTGGTTTTCTGGGAAAGACCGGCCGGGGTACGCATGAATACCGGAATGTGATGGGTCGTGTGGACATTATTACCGGTACCCTTGGAAAAGCGCTCGGTGGTGCATCGGGTGGTTTTACAAGCGGCCGCAAAGAAATTATTGAAATGCTCCGGCAACGCAGCCGGCCGTATTTGTTCAGCAATACCGTGGCTCCAAGTATTGTAGGAGCGAGCATTGCAGTATTGGATATGCTTACCGAAACCACAGAACTGCGGGATCGGCTCGAGCACAACACGCAATATTTCCGCACCAAAATGACCGAAGCCGGTTTTGACATCAAACCCGGCGATCATCCTATTGTGCCGGTAATGCTGTATGATGCGGTGGTGGCACAAAACTTTGCTTCAAAAATCCTCGACGAAGGCATTTACGTCATTGGTTTCTTCTTTCCGGTGGTTCCCAAAGGACAGGCACGTATTCGGGTACAACTGAGCGCTGCCCATACACAGGAACACCTTGACAAAGCGATTGCAGCTTTTATAAAAGTGGGAAAGGAACTCGGTGTGGTGAAATAAATGAGTGAATCCTCTTGTGTAAAAGGGAATGGACATCTGACGTAAAGATTTCCATTCCCTTTTTTTATGCTCAGGCAAACTGTTTTACAAAAAAGGGAGGAACTTGAGCCTTTTTAAAAAAATCTTAATAAATTGATTTTCAGACGTTTATTTATCATTTTTTGGAATGACCCGTGAAAAAAGGGAGCCATAGCATGGTAAATAGTAAAAACGGAATAGTTATTACCAAAAAAAATGCTGAAATCGATATTCTATCATCACGAATACCTAATTTGCTCTTGAAAAATATATATTTGGGCAGGGTGATATGTGGAACTCATATTTAAAAATGCGCATTGGGATTGGCTGATAATAAATGGGTTGGAAAAAGAGGGTTAAAATTAGTTTCAGATATTACAAGGTTAGGCGAAAGTTTAAAACACTTCATTTACTTAACCAGATATTTTTCGTACTTTTAGTAAAAGAACAAAATGATTATAGAAAGGACATCCGACGAAGTTGTATTTCGCTTACCGTCTTCTACTAAATTGGAAGATTTACAGGAAATTGCAGATTTATTTGCCTTTAAAGGAATTTCCCAAAAATCTAAAGCCAACCAAAAAGATGTTGATGAGTTAGTAAAAAAAATTAAAAAGGGTCGCTGGGCAAAAACAAAAGGCAAAGTAGGGCTATGAGAGTGGTCGTGGACACAAATATTGCATTTAGTGCAATACTTAATTCGAGTAGCAAAATTTCAAAAATAATATTACAGCCAAAATCTAAATTGAATTTTTATTCAACTGATCAACTTATGACAGAATTGGCGGAGCATTGGAATAAATTGAAAAAGCTTTCAAAATATTCTGATATCGATCTTCACAAAGCTTTTAATCTAATAACGTCTGGAATTAATTTCATAAATGTCGGGCTAATACCCAAATCGCTATTTATAAAATCAGAGAAATTAGTTAGCGATATAGATATTGATGATACGGAATTCGTAGCCTTAACAGAACATATACGAGGCAAACTATGGACTGGCGATAAAGAATTAGCTAAAGGTCTAAGGAAGTTGAATTGGGATAAACTGATTTCGACAGAAGAACTATTAATGGAAATTAGGCGCATATAAAAAACTTTTCCCAACAAGGCAAGGTGCTGAGCGTTGGGGTTAAAAGGTGTGTTAAGGCATCAGGTAAGTGTAATGGAGCCGAACCTGCCTGCGGCAAGGAGGTGAAAAGGAACCACGGATGACGTGTCGAAACCCGACTAAGTCGGGAACCAAACTGCTGATTTTCCAGCGTTGGTAG
>JBGSNV010000242.1:0-10582 GCA_041739485.1 Chitinophagaceae bacterium | reverse complement strand
CATCATTTCAGAACTGAATGCTATTATTCCTACGCTTCCGGATGCTCCCGTAAACCGTTGTAATAAAAATGGTGCAAGAGCACTTTTGATGAAGTGTTTTCTTAACAAGGGAACAATTGCAAACCGGGCCACACCTACCTTTCCGGCGGCAGATATGAATCAGGTGATCACACTTGCCAATACCATCATGGCAGGGCCTTATTCTTTGACTACCAATTATTACAATAATTTTGCTCCGGCAAACAACAGTCTTTCATCCGAAAACATTTGGACAGCAGAGAATATTGGCGGATCATCAAGTGGCAACGTTCAATCAAGATGGAGAGCGACACTGCATTACAATCAAAATCCTGACGGATGGAATGGTTTCACTACACTTTCTGATTTCTACAATAAATTTGGAGCTACGGATACAAGACGCAGTGCCGATTTTGCCGGACAAACAAATCTGTCTGGTATAAAAGTAGGCTTTCTTGTTGGACAACAATTTGATCAGAACGGGGTAGCACTTAGAGACAGAACAGGCGCTCCGCTTGCGTTTACACCAGAAGTACAATTGAGTGAAACGGGACAAAATCTGGAAGTAACCGGCATCCGGGTTATCAAGTACCCTATTGACTATGTAGGTGGTGATAATGCCAACAACGATTATGTTTACTTGCGTCTTGCAGATATCATGCTGATGAAAGCAGAGGCTATTTTGCGCGGTGGTACGGATCCCAACGGACAAACACCACTCCAATTGGTGAATCAGATTCGGGCAAGAGCCGCTGCTCCGGCCCTCGCGGCAGTAACCCTCGATCAGTTGCTCGACGAGCGTGGACGCGAACTGTATTGGGAAGGCTGGAGAAGACAGGATCTCATCCGCTTTGGGAAATTCCTGAATGCCTGGCAGCAAAAGCCCGCTTCTGACCCAAGGAATCTGATTTTCCCGATTCCTGCCCGTTCAGTAGCAGCTAATCCAAATCTTGTTCAAAATCCGGGATACTAGTTTCTCAATTTTTTTGATAATAAGAGCTAAGGAGTCATTCCACAGGAATGGCTCCTTTTTTTAACCTGATTACTCAGGCTTCTCCCCTATATATTAAAAGGGAAATCTTAACTTTATGCATTGACTGCTCCAACGCTATTGCCATTCTTCTCAAGATGTATCCTATGGTTTCTTTCTTGTATAAAAACCTGTTTCTTGCAGGTCTTGTTGTTTTTTTATTTTCCTGCAACCAAAAAGTCCCTGTAGCCAACGACCCGTTATTCGAAGCGATGGAAAAAATCGGTATCGATTTTATCAATCCGGTAAAAAACACGGTAGACTTTAATATTTTCAGCTACCGCAACTTCTATAACGGAGGAGGCGTTGCTATTGGAGATATCAATAACGACGGCTTACCCGACATCTATTTCTCTGCAAATATGGGGTCCAATAAATTATACCTCAATAAAGGGAACTGGCAATTTGAAGATATTACCGAAAAAGCTGGCCTAGGACTGGCCGACAAATGGAGTACCGGGGTGGTGATGGCGGATATCAACAGCGATAGCCTACTCGATATTTATGTTTGCAACGCAGGATTTCAGACCGGAATGGCACAGGACAATTCGCTGTTTATTAATAACGGGGACGGCAGTTTTACTGAACAGGCATCAGTGTACGGACTTGCAGATGCCGGCTACACCACGCATGCTGCATTTTTTGATTATGATCTTGATGGCGACCTCGATTGTTACATGTTGAACAACAGTTTTATCCCCGTCAATACACTTAACTACAGCAACAAAAGAGATTTAAGAGCCGAAGATTGGCCGGTAGCCGATTTTTTAAAAGGTGGTGGTGATCGCCTTCTTGAAAACAAGAACGGCAAATATGTTGACGTAAGCAAAAAGGCCGGTATTTTAAGCAGCCTTATTGGATTTGGCCTTGGCGTTACGGTAGGCGATATCAACGGTGACCGCTACCCGGATATTTATGTGTCGAACGATTTCTACGAACGCGATTATCTCTATATCAATCAACATAACGGAACTTTTAAAGAGTCGCTCGAACAGTTTATGGGGCATACAAGCCTGAGCAGTATGGGCGCCGATATGGCAGACATCAACAATGACGGATACCCCGATTTGTTTGTAACCGATATGTTGCCGGATGATGATTTCCGTTTGAAAACGACTTCTTCTTTTGAGAATTATGATACCAAAGCCCTGAAAGAAAAGCTTGGATTTTACCATCAGTATATGCAAAATACCCTGCAACTCAATAACCACGATGGCGGTTTTGATGAGATTGCCCGCTATAGTGGTATTGCAGCAAGCGACTGGAGCTGGGGCGGGCTTGTTTTTGATGCCGATAACGACGGATGGAGCGATCTCTTTGTTTGCAACGGTATTTATCAGGATGTGACCGATCAGGATTTCATCGACTTTTTTGCAAACGACATTATTCAACGAATGGTGATGACCGGAAAAAAAGATGAAGTAGAAGAGGTTATCAGTAAAATGCCCTCCCGGCCAATTGCCAACAAAGCATTTCGCAATTTGGGTAATTTAAAATTTCAGGATATCGGAAATGCCTGGGGTTTTACAGAAAAAACTTTTTCAAACGGAGCGGCCTATGGTGACCTTGATGGAGATGGCGATCTTGATCTTGTAATCAACAACCTCAACCAACCGGCTCTTATTTACAAAAACAAAACCTCAGAAAGAAAACTGGGAAATAGTATTCGTATTGACCTGCGGGCCCCTGCCCCTAATACCTATGCTATCGGTGCCTGTGTACAGGTTTTTCAGGGCAAAGAGATCCGAAGCCGCGAACTGATTCCTACAAGAGGTTTTCAAAGTAGCTGCGACTACCCGGTTTACGTTGGTTTGGATTCGGGGAAAATCGATTCGATAAAAGTGCTATGGCCAAACCTGAGCATAACTACCCTTATCAATCCTGCAGCCGATAAACCACTTAAACTTTCCCAACCTGACCCGGGAAGCGGAACCCGCATTAACGCTTCGGAGCCATCCGCTTTATTTGTAATTAAAAACAGCCTCATGGAAGCACATCAGGAGGACGCCTATGTGGATTTTTATTACGAAAGAAACATCCCGAAAATGATGAGTCATGAAGGACCCGCCACAGCTTTTGGGGATATCAATGGCGACGGACTTACTGATGTTTTTATTGGGGGAGCCCTCAACAAACCCGGGCATATTTATCTGCAAACCATCGACGGATTCAAAAAAGCCACACAACCTGCTTTGGAGACAGATGCCTACTATGAAGACGTTACTGCCATTTTTTTTGATGCCAATGGAGACGGAAAAACAGATCTGATGATTGGTTCGGGTGGTAATCATATTGGACCAAATGATCCGGAAATGCAAAACAGACTGTACCTGAATGATGGCAAAGGAACCTTTGAAAGATCCCGTGGCAATATGCCATTATCACAGGGAAATACGGCTGTTTTGGTAGCCGAAGACTGGGACGGGGATGGGGATCTTGACGTATTTGTGGGTAGCCGTTCCGTACCAAGACAATATGGGATTGCACCGCCGCATTATTTTCTTCAAAATGATGGAAAAGGAAAATTCACGGATATTACAGCCACAGTCGCCCCCGAAATGAATCAATCCGGCATGATAACCGATGCCATTTGGGTAGATGTAACCGGCGACAATAAAGCGGAATTAGTGACAACCGGTGACTGGAACGCACCGATGGTATGGGAGTGGCAAAAAAATAAGTTCACCCTGCTACAAACAAATCTATCTGACTATTCGGGTTGGTGGCTTACACTCTCTGCTGCCGATCTGGATGGAGATGGTAAAAAAGACCTGATTCTTGGCAATCAGGGAGAAAATTTCTATGTAAACCCAACGATGGAGGACCCCTGTAAACTTTGGGTAGGAGACTTTGATGGTAACGGACTAACCGACAAGATCATCACAAGCCGCCTGCAGCAAAAAGACAAACCTGTTTTTCTGAAACGGGAAATGACCGATCAGTTGCCCTATCTGAAAAAGCAAAATATCCGTCATGAAGCCTATGCTAACAAAGACCTGAACGAACTAATAGGGGAAGCTGGTTTAAAAAATGCAAAAGTTTGGACGGCCACTTGGTGTGCAACAAGTATTGCCTGGAATGAGGGTAACGGCGTTTTTACCATGAAAAAACTACCCCCAAATATGCAGTTTTCAAGTACCCATGCTTTTAGCATAACGGACGTGAACAAAGATGGGCTTCCCGACCTTCTGAGTGGAGGCAATGACTTTTCTTATTTACCGCAATTTTCACAACAGGATGCATCGAGAGGCAACCTGTTGATAAACCGGGGCAAACGAAATTTCGAATGGATAGAACCCCGTACATCCGGACTCAAGGTTGAGGGCGAAATCAGACATATTGAAAAACTAACGGAGAACCTGTGGCTCGTTGTAAGAAACAACAGGGCTCCTGTTTTTTTAGAGCGCACACATTAAGGATTGAATTTATGGTTTCAGATTTTCGGCTTATAAAAATATTACTGTTTATCGGAGTTTCCGCATGCTTTGCAGGTTGTGGAAAACAGACCAATAAATCCGCGCCCCTTTTCATCACCCTCGGAGCTGAAAAAACCGGGCTGCAATTTGAAAACCGATTAAAACCTGATTCGGCCTTCAACATGTTTAAATACATGTACTTTTATAACGGAGCAGGCGTTGCCGCTGCAGATTTCAACAGTGATGGTCTCACCGATCTTTTTTTTGCAGGCAATCAGGTAAAAAGTGAATTGTATCTGAATAAAGGTTCGCTTCATTTTGAAGCAGCAGGTGTCGCAGCAGGGATTCCCGATGATGGCGGATGGAGTACCGGCGTTTCGGTGGTAGACATCAACGATGATGGATTACAGGATATTTATGTTTGCAGGGTAGGTGATTATGAAACCTTGCATAGTTCCAATCAATTACTGGTTTGCACAGGCATCGACCCAAACGGGATTCCACATTTCGAGGACAGCGCGGCAGCCTATGGTCTCGACTTTTCCGGCTTTAGCACACAAGCTGTTTTTTTTGATTACGATCTTGATGGCGACCTTGATATGTTTCTGCTGAACCATGCGGTTCACCATAGCGGCATGTTTGCCGAAAGGGGAAAATTCACAAATAGTTTCAGCCCCCTTTCGGGCGACCGGTTTTACAAAAACGAAAAGGGACACTATGTAGATTTTACCAAAGAAGCGGGTATCCACAGCAGCGAAATCGGCTACGGACTTGGTGTAGTGGTAACCGATGTAAACCTCGACGGATGGCCCGATTTATATATCGGTAACGATTTTCATGAGAACGATTATTTGTACATCAATCAAAAGGATGGCAGTTTCAGCGATCGCATGACAGAACAAATGCTGCACACAAGTCAGTTTAGTATGGGTGTGGATGCAGCAGACATCAACAATGATGCGTTTCCGGAGATTGTAAGCCTTGATATGCTACCGGCCGATCCTTATATCCTCAAGAGATCCCTGGGAGAAGATGCCTACGATATTTTTAAAATGAAAGTACGATACGGCTACAATCATCAGTATTCGAGAAACAATCTGCAACTCAATAATGGCAATGGACATTTCACTGAGATTGGTTTGTATGCCGGTATTTATGCAACCGACTGGAGTTGGAGTGCCTTGTGGACAGACTTTGACAACGATGGCTTCAAAGATCTTTTTGTTGGCAATGGTATCCCAAAAAGGTTGAACGATATGGATTATGTAAACTTTGTAACCAATCGTGCCTTTCAGCAAAAAATAAGAAATAACTCCATTCACCAAAAAGAACTCGCCATGATTGATCAGTTTCCCGAAATAAAACTGGCCAACCATTTTTTTCTGAATAACGGACGGGCAGCTTTTACTGACATCAGTGCAAATGTAACCGGAAATATACCCACCTATAGCAATGGTGCGGCTTATGCAGATCTCGACAACGATGGTGATATCGACATTGTGGTGAACAATATTGACGATCATCCACTGATTTATCAAAATCAAACGGCAAAAGCTATTTTAAAAAATGCACTCACCCTTCGCCTGAAAGGTCCCAGGGGAAACCAACATGCTATTGGAGCTAAGTTGCTATTGTTTGCCGGAAAAGAAACTCTGCTTCAGGAAAAACAAAATGTGAGGGGCTTTTTGAGTTCGATGGAGGGGCCGCTTACGCTGGGATATGGCCAACGTACCATTGATTCTACCTGGCTGGTATGGCCCGACAATACTTACCATGAATGGAATGGCTTACCAGACTCAAATCTTTATAAGCTATCTTATAAAAAAGGGCTGAAAACCACTTCCTGGGATGTGTTGAAAAAGCGAATGGTAAAAAAAGAACAACCGGTCAGGGAAACAGCTAGCAATCATGGCATCGTATATCAGCACCGCGAAAATCCATTCAGTGAATTTGACCGGGAGCCTTTGCTACCGCGTATGCTAAGTACGGAAGGTCCGGCACTGGCTGTGGCAGACATCAATCAGGACGGGCTTGAAGATTTTTTCATTGGGGGAGCCCGCAATCAGGTGCCGGCTGTATTTGTTCAAAATAGCAAGGGTATGTTTGAGCGACAATCCCAACCTGCGCTTGCCCGGGATAGTGCCTTCGAAGATGTGGATGCTATCTGGGTGGATGTGAATAAGGATGGCTATCCTGATTTGATTGTGGCTAGTGGTGGTAATGAGTTTTTTGGAAAAGACCCCATGCTTTTGCCGCGTCTGTATCTTGGAAGTAAAGGTGGTATTTTAGAAAAAAAGACCGATGCATTTTCCGGTCTCAATATGACCTGGAGTTGTATCTGTCCCGAAGATATTGACGAAGACGGGTATCCGGATCTCTTTCTTGGTGCAAGAACCGTACCCTACAAATATGGAGCAATGCCTGCATCCTTTTTGCTGCGAAACGATGGAACAGGGCGCTTTACCGATGTGACCAATCAATGGTGTCCCGAAATACGGCAGGCCGGTTTTGTAACCGATGCTTTATGGTATGATATGGATGCTGACGGTAAAAAAGATTTATTGGTGAGTGCCGAATGGAATAACCTCAGCATTTATAAAAACAAAAAAAACAGGCTGAAAAAAGAAACGATTGAATCCGGAAAAGGATGGTGGAATTTTTTACTGCCTGCAGATTACAACGGTGATGGCTTGCCCGACCTGTTGGCAGGAAATCTTGGATGGAACAGCCGGCTGAAAGCAAGCGAAAAAAAACCTGTTCGATTGTATTCCGGAGATTTTGATCAGAATGGTATTTCTGAACAATTGCTTACTTATTATTTGCAGGGACGCGAAACGCCATTTGCCAACAAAGACGAACTGCAAAAACAATTGCCGGGTATGAAAAAGAAATACCTGTATGCCGCTGATTTTGCCAAAGCCCCGCTTAAAGAACTTTTTCCGGAAGGTACTTTACAAAATAAGGAAACACAGGAGGCCAATACCTTTGAAACAAGCTGGATGATTAATGAAGGAAAAAACAGTTTTAAAAAAGAAGTGCTTCCCTGGACCTTACAATTAACCCCTTACAGAAGAGCAGTAAACATTGATGTAAATGGAGATAGATTCATGGACATATTTATGGGTGGCAATTTCTTTGAAAATAACATTCAAATGGGTAGGAATGATGCAAGTAGCGGAGCCTTGTTGCTGAATAAGGGAAGCGGCCAATGGGAACAAATTCCCTTAAATCCAACACTACCACTGCTTGAGATCAGACAGGTAAAAGTCATTACCGTTGGCGGGCGGAAAATGCTCCTCCTTGCCTGCAACAATGATTTTCTCCGGTTGATTTCCTTTGATCAGAAATAACAAGAACCTCCGGGCATCTCTAAAGAGCTTTGATACTGCATTTCCCCGATTTCAGAACACGGGATAACAAAACCGGATGTTCCAGGGCTCGCTTTCAGAAAGATTGCGATGATCTTTGCGGATCATCATAAATGGAATAGCAGGCGAAACATATCCAAAATCCTCTTTATAGGTGTCAAAAAGCGGAAACTGCTCATAAACTTCAGTTAGACTTCCTTTTACATCGGCGACCAAAAGATTGCCCCGAATCATTCGCTTGATTACGATATCTCCACTTACAGGAACTACATGGTCAATCGGGATGGCTACCATAAACAGATACTTATGCTTTGAAGTGCCATATAAATTCTGCAGATGCATGATAGGCTCATGGTTGGTGAGCACGTCGCGGCTGCGGGCATAAGATTCCAGCTTTTCTATCAATTGATAAATCCCACTTTGGCCGGGGATGGTATCAAGTTCGATGGAAGTGCTTAAAAATGCGGTGTCTTCTACCATCACCATGTCGGTTTTAAAACCGTAAACATGGCGGTTATCGGAAGCATATTTTTCCAGATCGTTCAAAAAGGAATGCATGGTTTGCTGCAAAGCTCTTGCCCTTTTTCTATTCTGTAAAATATCTACCGGATTGTAAGAGACTTCACGCAGTAGAGCCTCCCATGAAAACACTGTAGAATCCCTCGATAATGGGATTACTTTTAAAACCGTATACTGTGTATCCTGCTGATTTGTAAATTCAAAAAAATAATTCGTAACTTCAATTTGCCTCAATCTAACCTGATAAGGAAGCCTTGCTGTATCTAACCAATTTGTCCAGGACGTTTCCTGATCGATTACCCGCAATACCGCTCCATCATTCACCGCTGATTTTCGGGATTCAATAACCGAGGTTCTTGCCGGAAACAAAATATACACTATAACGACAAGGAGTAAAAGGACCGGGAATACCAACCATTTTTTTTTCATATGCTCACACAAAATTAAGGTTTTGAAAGCATTGATTTTAAAAAACAGAAGGATTTCAAAAAGCCTGTTATTCAAAAATTTGCTTTTCTAAATCTGTGACATTCCCTAACAATAAACGAATAGAATCCGCTACCATAACCGGATCTTCAAAAGTACCCAAAGATTTAAAAATCTCAATGAGCTGGCTGTTGATTTTACGATGTTCATGTTCAAAAAAAGAATCCAAAGCCAATGCATTGCATAAAGCTACTTTATATTGGTTGTTATTCAAATCAAATAAAACAATCATCCCGATATTCATTACCGGTAAAAGTTCAATGTATAAAAACACCGGTTGGTTCAACTCCACCTGACTGAAAGCATCTACCAATACCGAGTCGAAATAGGTATAATAAAGCAGCGTACTTTGAATATGCAGTTGTTTCAGTTTCTGTTGTAAAACCTGTAATCCCTGATGCATTTCATCGAGCAGATCAGGCAAGGCGGATCCTGGGATATAAGGAATCCAGTTCTTAGACACCGGATCAAAATATTCAGTATTCAAGGGAAGCATATCCAGTTTATAATTAAACCGGTCATATCCGGGCACTGCATATCCGGGATAAAAATGGGTCATTCCCACCTCAATGCAGGCCTTCATTTTTGCATACATAAGGCCCTTTCCCAAACTGTATTTCCGATAGTCGGGATGATAAAAACTACAGATTCCGGCTGCCGTTTTCTGGCCAAAATCTGATAAGCCTGCCGCAACCAATCTCATACCATCATAAATCGCCACCTGTCTTGTATCAAAGATATTTTCCTCCTCCCAACCCATCATTAAACCCAGTAAATCGGCTTTGATATTTAATCCTGAATCAGCAACATAAATACCATACAGCAACTCCTGCTCCATATTGTACCGCCAATCTTGAAAATCAATGGTAAATTTCTTTTGAAGCGGTTTCAGTTTTTTTTGGATCACAGTTCCGGCATTTTCATCCAGCTTATACCGAAGACAGATAGCCGTGTGAAACCGCATTTCGAGTTGCAAAAAATGTGTGATAAACATATTTTGCCCCATCCTGAACCATCCTTTACTCAGAAAGGAATCCAGCTGTTGTGGATTGATCTTGCGAAGGTGTTTCTTTTGGGTAATCATATTTCCAAAATTAGGTGCATCTGATCTTAAAAACAACCATATAGATTTAAAAAAAGCGATATTTATTTCACAGCCTTTTTTCGCTTCCCCTGATATCCGAGCCAAAATTCGTTTACCGGAAGCGCCTTATAAACCTGGAAATATCTTCCAAACTTTTATAACAATGCTTTGCGGTGCAAAACCAATAGACAGCACCTACCGCAGAATGGCTTGATTAAGAGTATTTTAGCATCGCCTATTAAAAACAATTGCCATGCCTGCTTTCCTTTTACTGCCATACAAGTATTTCCTGTGGATCCGGCTTTTACTATCCGGGCTTTTAATGGTATTCCTCTGCCAGCTACAGGGTCAGGATCCCTGGAAAATAAAAGCGGAAAATCCCGATCCGGCCAACTACTATGGCATCACCGTTGCCAACGGTATGCTTGGGATTGTCAGTTCTCCGGAACCATTCCGGGTAAATGAGGTGGTACTTGCAGGAGCCTACGATTTATATGGCCGGGGCAGGGTCAGCAACTTCATACCGGGTTTCAACCTGCTTAATATGCGCTTCGATATTGATGGAAAATCAGTTGACCGCTCCAACATCAGCAGTTTTACTCAGGAACTTGATATGCAGCAGGCAGGGTTTACGAGCCGTTTTCAACATCTTGATAAGGCC
>JBGSNV010000227.1:0-4764 GCA_041739485.1 Chitinophagaceae bacterium | reverse complement strand
ATATAGAAGCAATCAGCAAGCTGGTCCATATTAGAAGCTGGCAGTATAGAAGATCTGCATATCCCTGCATGTCGGGATAAAAGAGGGAGATTCCGGTTTTTACCCTTCAAACGTACTGTAGAAATAAGGTGTTTTGGCCTCAAATTCGGCGGCACAGGTATCTACCATTTTATAGCTGCGAACGATGCCCGCTGCCTTGCGTTTCTGATACACCTGTTCTTCAGTACAGTTGCGGAGGATGCGTGAAATCTGTTCGTCGCCAAAACCATGTCTTTTAGCTTCCCGCATCAAATCATCGGGGAGTGTTTCTAAAGTATGATCGCTGAGCTTGCGTTCAATTTCGCAAAGCTCGCGGATCTGATAAATGAACCAACGGTCAATGCGGGTAGCGGCTACAATATGTTTGATGCTGACACCGGCCATCAACGCATCTTTGATCCGGAAAATGCGATCCCATTTCGGAACCTTAATGTATTCAAGCAGCTCTTCGGCACGCATCAGGCTTTTGCCATAATACCCCAAACCCACGGCTTCGTTTTCCAAACTTTGACAGGCCTTTTGAACGGCTTCGGTAAAGCTGCGGCCAATCGCCATCACTTCCCCTACACTCTTCATTTGCAAACCAAGGGTATCGTTAGCTCCTTTAAACTTATCGAAGTTCCAGCGGGGCATTTTTACAATCACATAATCTAGCGCCGGCTCAAAATAGGCCGATGTGGTTTTGGTAATCTGATTTTTAAGCTCATCAAGGTTGAATCCGATAGCGAGCTTGGCAGCAATTTTTGCAATAGGATACCCGGTAGCTTTGGAAGCGAGTGCCGAACTGCGGCTAACCCTCGGGTTGATCTCAATGGCAATAATGGCTTCGGTTTCAGGATCAATGGCAAACTGCACGTTACAACCACCGGCAAAATTGCCGAGGTCGCGCATCATGGTGATGGCGGTGTTGCGCATCAGTTGAAAGGCAGTATCACTAAGGGTCATGGCCGGGGCCACCGTAATACTGTCGCCGGTATGCACCCCCATAGGGTCAAAATTTTCTACGGTACAAATGATGGCTACATTGTCTGCACTATCGCGAAGCAATTCGAGCTCAAACTCTTTCCAGCCGAGAACCGCTTTTTCTACGAGCACCTCGTGAATCGGGCTTGAAGTCAACCCTCGTTCAAGGGCTTCGTCGAGTTCGCTTTTGTCGTGTACAAATCCGCCACCGGTTCCGCCCAGCGTATACGAAGGACGAATCACCAATGGAAATCCGATTTCCTGAGCAAATTCCTTGCCTTCGAGAAATGAGTTGGCGGTTTTAGCCGGTGCAACTGGTATGCCCAGCTTAATCATCCATTGCCGGAACTGTTCGCGGTCTTCGGCCTTGTCGATGGCCTTAATGTCTACCCCAATCAGCCGAACATTATATTGTTTCCAGATACCAAGCTCCTCGGCTTCTTTGGCAAGGTTCAGTGCGGTTTGTCCCCCCATAGTAGGCAATACCGCATCAATCGGGTTACCCGCTGCAGTATGCTCTTCCAGAATCTGCTCAATACTTTCTACGGTAAGCGGTAGCAGGTAGATGTGATCGGCCATCATGGGGTCGGTCATAATGGTAGCCGGGTTGCTGTTGATCAGCGAAACCTTGATGCCTTCCTCACGAAGACTACGGGCAGCCTGACTGCCACTATAATCGAATTCGCAGGCCTGACCAATAATGATGGGACCACTACCAATAATTAATACGGATTGAATGGATGTATCGCGGGGCATAATTTCTACTTTATAAAGCGTGCAAAAGTAAGGAATGCCTTTGAGGTATCCCCGGTTTTGGAAGGGTTTTTCCGAATTGATTACAACCTTGCAACAATCTGCTTTTTATAAAATCAGCCCACTTCGAGTACAACGGGTTTGCGCACTACCACTTCAGAACCATAAGCAAGCATAACACTGTGCGGTTTTGCCGACAGCGCATCTACCCATTCCGGACCATATACTGTGGCAATATTGCAATCGAGTTGATAGTCTTTCACCGGATATACCATCCAGCGGGGATGTTCAACTCCATATTCGACTGTTTGAGTGGCATTGAGCTGATTGTACCCCCAAAAGTGTTCGAAGATGAACCATTCTGCGCTGCCTTCCTCCACATGTTGAGGTTCTTTACCAGCAGATATCTTAAGATTGTTCCATTGTCCCTGATGTTTCCACCCATATTCGATCATCAGGCTATCAGTGGATTTTACAAGGGTATGCCGCATCGGCATATAGCGGTAATGTTCGTTATACAACCGGTTTGCTATCAATACAATGGCCTGTCGGGGAACGATTTCGCTAACAAATGCCACACCACGTTTCCAGGTATTTCCATCTTTTCTTTTGATGTATAATCGCAGATTTACTTCCTCAAAGTTGGTATGAAAGGGCCAACGCACCCCAAATACCCGGGTATCATTAAACAAAAAGCCGACAAGACTCACCATTGCCTGTCCCTCCCAAAGATCGAGTTCAGTACCTTTTGGCACAAAAGGTGCCAGCAAAATCGGGGGAACCGTAAAATTAACCATTGTCAAATATTGCCATCTTGCCTTCAGAAATACCGGCTTCACTTCCTTTTGAACCATGGAGTCATTAACACGAAGGTTTGCAACTTGTTGCAGAATCGGGGTTAAAGTGATTTAGCGGATCTCTATCTGAAAGCGTTTTGCCTGCTGCTGAATGATTTGTTGAATAGCCGTTTCGAGGCTTATTTCCTTACCCGGGGTTTGCTGTGCAGCTTTGGCTTTCTCCAGAAAAGCATTGCGGGCAATACTGAGGCGGGCAATTTCGGTCCTTACTTTGGCACGTTCTGCACTTTTTGCCTGCAGAATTACTTTTATTTCAGCAGCCTTTTTTTGTTGCAAAGCCTCGGGCAAATCCGACTTGGGGAGGGTCTTCAAAAAAGCAGTGTCTTTTTCCCAGGCATCCACAAGGTCCCAGTCTTCATTTTTATAAAGAGAAGCATTGCCCTTTACCTCAATCCTTTTGGCTGCTGCCGAAGGACTTAGACTATAATTTTTTTGATCCATTTTTGATTGAAGGGATGCTGAAGCCATGCCCCGTTCGCCATAAGCGAGATAGGTTTCGTTGAGTGCCCGGTTCTTGCTGAATAACAAAGTGTCATAAGGGGTGGGAATTTCCACCGGGTCGAGATCGGGGTTGATAGCCGTATAGCTGCCATTCCCACATTCCGCCCCAAGATTCCAGAATTCGCGGATGCCCTGAGCTTTGGGTCCGCAATAGATGGTATTGACGATGACCCCTTTCTCCTGCGCTGCCTGACAGGCTTCGGTCCAGGTCGTTTTTCCTTGCCTGAAGGTTTCATTACCGGCTATAAAAACGGTTTTGTAGGTATTGGGGCCATTGTCCCAACCGAGTTGGCGCACCGACTTTAGGATGACTTCGGGGCAATATTCACTGCCGCCATTGGTTTGAAGCGCAAACAAAGTGGACGATATCTCATCGAGCTTGGTGGTAAAAGGATGTAACTGCCGGATAAATCCATTGTTTTCGCCATTCGCCGGGCGGCCATATTCATACAAGGCCACTTCGAAAGTGGTGGGCTTGCCGTTACAGATTCCGGTACCCATCAGGTTGACCATATTCCAAAGCTGTGCCTTGGCCTGATCAATCAATCCATCCATGCTGTTGCTGACATCGAGCAGCAGGGCCACTTGTATTTTACCCCCGGGAGGTACCGCACTTACCTGCGACGGAGCAAAAACGGGCGATTCCGTCAGAGAGTCTTCAGCAAAGGGATTTTGTGAACCATAAAAAGGGGACGTGATGCAAAAAGCGAACAGCAACAAGGATAACGAACGGAAAGGCGTGAGAAGGAACATGGCGATTTTTTTAGGTGATTACCCAAAAGATGCCTGCCCTGCAAGAATTACACAAAGGAACCTGAAAAAATTATTTTGAGAAAGCATCCATCCATCGCTGCACAGCCAGCCCTTCGGAGGCCGGACAGGGATTGGGAGCTTCGTCCCGCAAAAACCGAACGAGTTGTTCAATCAGGTAGATCTGATTGTGCTCGGGGGTATCCATGGGAAAAGATTGCGTACCCGCCTCGTTTACAAGCACCATGGGTTGCTCCCAAAATGCCGAAAAACGAATGCTACCCTTCGTACCGGTAATTTCACAATGATCCCTTTGCTGTGTTTCCGCAGCGCAAAAACACCACTGACCATTAAAGTGTACACCGTTTTCGAAAAGCAATTGCCCGCTTACCAAATCGGTTGCATTGTATACCCCGCCGCTATTGGTGCTTTGCCCTCCGATAACGGTAGCGGCTCCCCAGAAAAAACGGAACAGATCGAGTTGGTGCGGGGCAAGATCATGAAAAAGCCCACCCCCGGATAGGGCAGGGTTGATGCGCCATTGCACACCCGGATTTTCAAGCTCCTCTGCAGTAAGCGGTTTGCGGAAATACTGCAAATTGGCCATCAACGGTTGCCCGATAGCACCTTCCTCAAGCAGCGATTTTACTTTTTGAAAAACCGGCCAGTATCTGCGATAATGCGCCACCGTTACCCGATCGTTATGCACTGCTGCTAAAGCCTGCATTCTTTCTGCTGAAGCAGTATCAAGGGTCATAGGTTTTTCTACATAAACCGGTTTGCCGGCTTCGAGTGCCATTTGCAAATAGCGCTCATGGCTTTCGGGGGGCGTGGCAATGTATATCGCATTCACCGTTTCGTCCGCTATCAACGCAGCAGCATCGTCGTACCAACGGGGCAC
>JBGSNV010000037.1:0-11639 GCA_041739485.1 Chitinophagaceae bacterium | reverse complement strand
GCGGCTTTCCCGCATCCGGTTCTTTGATATTTAATTTCACTTCGTGTATTCATAATAATGATAAATTTAAGGTGGGTTCAGAATTATTTTGGTTCAAAGATTATTCTACGGTAACTGGTGAGCTTAGGCACGCCATTATCTGTTATTTCACAAATTACATGGAAAGTTTTCCCAGACGAATCATACGGCACTTCAATATGAACTGCACTTGTGTTATCATCTTTCAGGGTTATTTCCTTCGTGTAGCTACCCGCCTCAAGTTGAATCCACCATTTAAACGTTAGTGCATCGCCATCAGGATCATATGATTTTGATGCATCAAGTGTAATTGTGGTTCCTTGTATGGGGGATTCTTTCAGGATATCAATACCCTCCTTTGCATTGATCATTGCAATAGGGTTCCGGTTACCTTTCCCTTCATGCGCCCAATCCATACGTGCAGCAAAGTTGTTGAAGGTAGCAGGATAGAAATATTCTGCATATTTCATGCCAATAGTATGTGCATCTCCCGTTCTGTTTACGTATGAATAGCCGTTGTTGTCTTCGCCCAATCCCCATTCAGAATAGCCACCCCAACCCGCCTGCGTTGGTACATCGGGATTGTTGAGCCCATTTGGCATGATATGCAAAAAAGACGGGGTATCTCCCTCAACACCATAATGGTATTTTGGATACTGATTGCCGAGATTTCCGTGGTGTTGTATATGCGTTTCATATTCAGGCCAATGGCCTCTTTTTGCTGCCCCAACCTGATACCACCATGCACATTCCTCCCAAATAAACAGCAGATCATCTGAAAAATTACGGCGCATCCAGGCATGCGAACTGGAATCAAAGCTGGCCTGGCGGCCATCGCCTTTAACGTTTGATCGGTCCTGATCTGCAATTGCATAAGCTCGGACTTTTCGCAAAAACGCTTTGAGCTCCGATTCATTCCTGGTTTGCTGCACCTGCCATATTGATTGGGCAAGGGTATTACCGCCACCCCAGAAAGTGACCCAAATCGGACGATCATCCTCCTCATCGACTAGTTTTATAATGAGGTCACTTCCTTTTGAAATATTTTCAGCTCCAATGAACGCTTTTCCCATAACCATGGTGCCAAACATCGTGCGATCTCTAAAATAATTGGCGCTCGGCCAATACCCGATTTCCTGCCGCTCATTGTCCTTTGAAAACACGGTCTGGTCTGAGCGTTTTAGAAGATTAGGCAAATCTTTTTCATAAGCGTCAATCACGCTAAGCGCTTTACCCATATCTTCTTTAGGATTGCGTAGAGACCATCCGTTCGTGAGCACAATGCCTTCTATTTCGTACAGATCGGCGTGTACCAATAGACGCGTCAATGACTGTTGGTCATCCGGCTCGCTGAGACTGATATCAGTTAATACCACTAAACGAGGCTTTAAAGTTGTATGCTGTGAAAATACCGAAGTAGTAACAATTAAAAATAATATAAAAAGGAAAGACCGTAAAAAGCACTTTTTTCTTCGGAAAATTTGGTTTTCCATTTTCATGTGTTCATTTTTAGTTGCTCCCGCCCAATGCGGGATTGTTTTTTAATTGCACAACTTGTCCCGCCATCAGCGGAATGGAATCCCCAAAATGATCATGCTTGCTGGGTGTGCAGTTTTTTTGGAGTACCCTTATTTTTGTAGACACTGTGATTTTTAATTTGCAGTATGATGTATGTCTCTATGTTAATTTATTAATTAGCTTGTTCAATACTCTTGTAAAAATCAGATAATATAGAATTTTTATTAAAGTTTTCCCATATCAGAATTGTTCTTTCGTTGTTGGGTCTTTCCTGCCATACTTTATTAACAAGGTGAGGTGCCGGAACACGTTTTGTTTCTCCCCAATTTGGGTTTTTGATTATGGCCAAAGCGACCAAATCAAATAAGGCTCTTGATGGAGGATTTCCATGTAATTTAATTTTTGAGAAGAGATTAATCGAATAATCTCCAAAAGTTGTGAATTGCCCGCCATGTCTGCCCTCAATAGGTTCTACATTTGGACCTTTCCCTTTTAACTTATAGCATATCTCTTTCAGCGTTACTTTCACTGCATCTGAGCCTGTCATTTTACCATATCTCACCGTTACCATTTCAAAATCAACATCCTGGTTTAACAGGTAGTTTACCGCGGTGAAATCGTTTACCAGGTTATATTCACCGGGAGCGGGGTAGTTCGAGCCTAACCACACAATTCTGACTTTATCTTTGATTCTTGGCTCTTTTTTAATAGCTAATGCAATGTTGGTTAGTTTTCCGATGGGTACCAAAACCAATTTACCATTTTTATTATCGAGGGCTGTTTTAATGATAAAATCAACCGCTTCATGCCCATCAAATTTTGCAGCATTGATATTTGGTACGATTTCTTCAAAGTCTTTATCAGCCCCAATAATCAGCGGGTACTTTTCCCAAACATCACAAAGTTTCATTACTCGCCTGGCTTCATCATAATGTCCTTTAATAGCTCCACCATTATGCGTAGAATTCGTAGTAATACCCTTAATATCAAAAATATCAGCATTAAAAAAAAGGTAAGCCAAAGCATGTTGGTCATCCAGTTCATTATTCGCATCTGTATCAACAATAATCGGAATCTTTACGCTTTCAGAAGCGGAACAAATGATTGTCAGCAGTATCCCAAATATTAAAAATGAGTATTTCATATGTTCATTTTTAGTTGCTCCCGCCCAATGCGGGATTGTTTTTTAATTGTCACATGGATCCGAACGTTCGGATCCCCAATGATCATTTTTGCTCGGGTGTGCCTCGGCTCGTGGGGATTTCATAAATAATAAAATGTAAAAATTTTGATAATAGACTCAATCAATGATTTAATCAAATTATAAACTCAGCTGCTTTTACGGAAGAATCATAAACAGGAGTAGGCTTCGTCATGTTTGCGACCTGCTCTTTTTCTTAGTTTCTTATTTAGCTTTCGGTTCACCATAGGTTTTCAAAATAACTGCATCCACGGCTTTGCGATCATTCATATTCTGGAAAGCGACGAGCATTGGGTCAGTAGATGCAAGCATCTTTTCCTCAAGGTTTTTCTTCATTTTGACAATCTCAGAACGGTACCTGGGATCTTTTATCAAATTATTTAAACAATCTGGATCTTTTTCCAAATCGTAGAACTCCTCCTGAACACGATAACGAAATAGCTGAACACGAGCCGCAATAGCAGGATTGTTTGTAGCTGCTTGCTCCATGGCTCGCATACTCTGACCTTCATTGTTATTGCTATACCGATGTTTACCGTCGCTGAATGGATTGTATATATAACCAAATTTTTTGTTCTGAATACAGCGCATCGGCACAGGAATATCCTTTATATCCATATCAATCTGTGTGTATACCAAGTCGCGTCCGGTTTGCTTTTCTCCCTTTAATAAGGGTAAGAATGATTTACCGTCCTGTTTATTTGGTCCGGAAATATTTAGAAAATCAAGAAATGTCGGCATCAAATCAATACCCGAAACAAAGTTCGTTGTGTCTCGTTGGCCAGCTTGAGTTAAACCTGGAAAGCGCAAAATCATTGGTGTATGTGTAGAGTGGAAGTAGGTATTGCACTTAGCAAACGGCACTGCAATGCCGTTGTCGGTAATAAATACTACCAGCGTAGTACTGGCATAACCGGATTCTTCGAGAGCCTGCATCACTTTGCCGAATGTATCATCTAGTCGACGCGTTGAGTTTTGATACATGGCCAGTTCTTTGCGTACACCTGGTAAATCAGGTAGAAAACCAGGAACTTCGACCTCATCAGGATTATATACTTTGCTCGGCATTTCTTCACCTTCTGTTAATTTTTCAGGATTGCAGTAAGGGCGGTGCGGGTCGTGAGAATTCACCATAAAGTAAAATGGCTTATTTTCTTTTTTACACTTTTCAAAGTATTCTTTGCTTCGCTGATAGTAGAGAGAAGGACTGCGTCCATTACCCAAATCTTGCTGATCAAAATGGTAATCCCATCGGAATCCTTTTACCGGCGTTGAATGAGAAACCTTCCCCAGGATGCCACAGTTGTAACCGGCACTCCGCAAAACAGTCATAAGCGTTGGAGTTCCCGGATTTGCCGGCCTAAAACCCACCGCTCCTGAATTATGACCGTACTGCCCGGTCGCAATGATAGCCCTGCTTGGACTACATATCGCGGCATTGACATGTGCCTGATTAAAGATAAAACTACTCTTGGCAAAGGCATCAAGCTGAGGTGTCATGTCCGTTTGACTGCAGTATGTACGCAGCGATTCAGCATGCAGATCATCTGCTGTAAAAAGCAGAATATTATAGCTAGGTTCACTTGCCGCCGTTGGCTGAGCTACTGCAATCCCCATACAAAGCGATAAAAATAAACCTATCAAGGCAAATCGTACATTCATGTAATTTTCATTTTTTAGTATAGTTGAATTTGCAATATTTTTGTTTTTTTCGTGCAAGGTTCCTTAATATTTCGCAGGTTCAATTTTTCCTCCGTTAGCTGGAATACTCCAAACACCTTTTTTCACATCAACACTTCCTCCCATCTCATCTGCTACTACACGGTCAATAATTTTAATACCACGCTCAGCCATCAGCAAAAATGAGTCATCGCCCTTCTGATTGGGTGTGCGATCGGGAAAGTTAACCCGTGTACGAGCAATGTTGTAGAGGCCGGAAAGTTTTTTACCGGGAAACTGTTTTTCAACGCCTTTTCGTCCAAGCATAAAGCCCAATAAACCGCCCCAAGTTGCGGTTGGATTGTCGGAGTCCCAGCCACACAGTGTGCCGATTTGAATCGTACGCTTGAAATCGCCCTCACCGTAGAAGAGGCTAATGAGACTGGCTCCATAGTTGATTCCCGCATCGAACCAGCTTCGGTAGTTATAGCCATCGGTAGTGAGGCCAGTATGGCGGAGGTTGAGCGCATCGCGGGACTTTTCCCAATTATCCTTGTCGGGGTTATTGTTGTACTCTTTCTTGATCCGGTCGTACATTTTCGCTGGGAACGATTGGTTCGGCAAGCGCTGGCGAGCCTGTTCTGCCAGCCACTGAGTTTGTTCCTTCATAGAGAGACTTGTGTCCACCGAGGAGGCTAGTGAGTGCATGATGACGTAGAACTCCGAAATCCATTCCGCATCGCGATAAGCCGCAACCCGGATAGGCAGGTGAGCCATCTTTAGTGCTACATCCGGACGGGCAGGTGCAAAAAGACCGAAGATTTCTGTGGTGAGCTGTGCGTCTATCTGGTCGTACAGCGGATTGTTTTCCGGAAGGCTGGTTTCAGGCGGCAGCATGCCATCGATCATTAGGTGTAGTGCCTTCTCGTTAGAAACCCACAAATAGTTTTGCTCTTCATGCTTGATGTGCTTAAGCCACCCATCACGGATTTGTTTAGGTGTGGCAATACTTGTAGCGTTCTCAATGAGAATTTCCTGAAAGATATATTCAATGTCGGTGTCGTCGTCCGCACCCCATACATCGCCTTCCTCAACCAATACAAAATCAATCTTCTTGTTTTTCTGCCCTTGGTTGGTTCCCCAGGACTTGTCGGTATAGAACGGTGCCGTCTTTTTTACACCCTCTGTAATCAAACCCGTCCAATTGGCGATACACTGACCCAGCCAAAAACCCTCTAGTTTTTCATGATATTCTACAAAGGAAATTTTCAGATCGCCGTTTTGGCCGAACACTGAATTCGCTGTCAATAGCACAAACATCCATATTAATTTCATCATGGCTCTATTCATATCGTTTTTAGTTTCACTTTTTCTTCTTTTTCTCTTTCAATGGGTTTACATGACGTTCATTGGCATTACCATCATCAATGCCTAAGTAGGTTGCGTCGTAAAATTTATTTTTTCTATTTCACTTTCAGATCTTTCTTCCATTCAAAACGCTTATTTCTTTTTTATCCATACCCTGATGTCTCCCCCGGTTTGACTGGCATCAGCAAATGGCACTAAATTTATATCAACAGGCTTACCATCATAAAAAGCGTTTGTTTTAAAAATCTGACCTCCTATCCATCCTGAAGGAAGGGTTGTATTTGGTAGAGGTACCAGCTCAGTAGAACTAACTGATAGTTTACTCAAATCTTTAATTTTAGGGTTCAAAACCTGATCAACCGAAAGAACCTGTGTTCCATATTTAAAAGCCATATAGCCCGGATAACTTAAACCTCCGTCTAATTTCTGAATATTCATATCGAACGAAACACTAATGTCAGATTTTTGATCCCATGTTTGCTCGATGTCCAGGTACTGCCCTGGTTTTCCTGGCATGGTTTTGCCATTAACAATGGCCTCGAAGTTTGTACACCAATCCGGAACATATAATGAAAGTTTGAATGCACATGATTTTTCAGGAGCAATGGTTATTGTTGATTTTCCTCCTGCTGGAAAGGTTGATTGAATGTCGCATTTTACACCTACCTCTTCTCCTTTTCTATTGAAAATTTTACCGTCAAGTTTCCCCGTTGAATACAGATTGATATAAAAGCCGGGATCAGCATTTTTTGAATAAGCCAGTTCCGGAATGGCTGCGAAACCCCGTGGAATGCTTGCCAAACAACAATGCGAATTAATATTGCATCGATACGGTTTTTTACCCTGCATCGCAGTGTAATAGCTCACGCATCCTGTTTGAGGATTTTCTGCAGCGAACAAATGGTTGTAAGTGGCCTTTTCAATTTCGCTAATATATTTTGGCTCGCCGGTTAAGTAATACAATGCCTGACTTAACTGAAGCCAGGTGGTGGTTACGCATCCTTCGCCCATATGGTCTTCATTATCAGCAGGTAAAAAAGAGTCAGCTCTAAAATGCTCGTGTTCACTAGTGGTGCCGGTTATATAAAGCTTATTTGCTGTAATATCATTCCATGCATTCTCTACAGCTAGAAGCATTTTTTTATCACCAGTTAACTGATACATTTTTACTACTCCTGTAAGATTCGACATCATTTCATAAGCTTTTGCATTGGCTGTTTTGTCAACCTTTCCAATGGTTGTAAGGGTGGAAATAATTGCAGGGCCACCTTTCATATCATAAGACTTTATGATATAGTTACAAAAATCCAGGTATTTTTTATCTCCCGTAAAACGATACAGGTGGGTCATGGGCTCAAGAAGGCTTGTTGAAGCCATTCCTACGTGTGGTGAGTTGTCAATGATCCGTCGCTGACCCGGGTTTTCGCCAAAAGTACGAGACAACAAATCGCCCATCCTCACGCAGGCATCCAATGCAGGTTTGTAGCCGGTTACCGAATAGTAACTCAGTAAGCCCAACATATTGTATTTATGTGACCATCCGTCCCAGCTTGTCCAGTAATTTGCAGGCAAATAGGCTCCAAGGTAGCCATCTTCATTTTGGCAGGAGATCAGGACATCAACAATGCGGTCCATTTGTTCTTTTAACTGCGGGTTTTTGGATGAACGCCACACCCTGCTTGCAGCATGGAGATATTTTCCAGTGTATTCACCCACCCAGGGTTGCTTGGCCGGCCGGTTGTAATAACATTCCAGGATTCCGGTTTCGTCAATGTTCAACAAGCGTTCATGCAAGTTGCCATTGAGCCGCTCATTTAAGTATCCACCGAAATTCATGGCTTCCAAATCGAAAGGCATGGCTTTGCCCGGTATAAGTTCTTTAACTACAGGATATTTTACCTGTTCATTAACCCGAGGACTGGAAGTATAGGTAAGCATTCTTGCGGCAGCTATGCTACCGGGTAACGCCTCAGCATTGAACGAATACTCAATTTTATAGTTTGCGGGGTCTTTAATTTCAATAGAAACGTTATAAGCCGAATCGGCCTTACTTCCAATGGTTACCAGGTCATCTTTTTGAAGTACAACTGCATTGTTTTTTGTGTTGAATACTTTAACCTTTAGCGTACCTTTAATTGTATTGATTGGAGTTCTGAAATTGAATTTGAGCGTGTTATTTATTTTTGCGGTAGAAGTAACAAATGGGACAGGCATACCAGGAACTGAAAGCTCCAGTACATCTGAAAGTTGTACTGCCCTTATAGCATGAGTACCTCCATTCATGCCCCCATTATTATTATCGCCCTTTACCCTAATGGCTATTACATTTTCTTTATCCCAATTTATCAATCCGAATGGGATGAGGTATGACCGCTCAGTATTTCTGCCCATAGTGCTGCCGATTTTCTGTCCGTTAATATGTGTAATATCTTCATTACCAATCTTACCCAGTGAGATTTGAACGACTTTTATTAATTCATTATCCTTTTTTAGTGAAGAAGGAATAACGACACTTGTTCGATACCAGGCGACTCCTTTGTAATCTTTATACCCCTGATTTTTCCATAAGCCATTCGATTTAATTTTTTTCCAACCCTGATCATTAAACTCAGGGTTGCTGAATTTAGGGTTATCTCCAGTTTGGAATCTCCATTCTTTTGGAATACTTACACTTTCAACTTTTTGTTGACTCACAGCATAAGTCGTAGCAATGAGGCTAATAATAAAAATTATAATAATTTTTTTCATACAAAGCAATTATTTTGATTGTTAGGTTAATTGTAAGGTGTGTTTCAGAAGAACGTAATCAAAATAATTAGTTCGAAAAATTTTTACACGTTCAAGTCCTTATCATTTTACCAAGCTTCCAAAAGTATAGTGCTTTGCAAATATTACTTAATACAATCTTGCCAAACTCCAAAGTCTATCTTAATCCGGTAATATAAAAAATGGCAGTCCATTAATAATCAACCTGCGCTTTGGTTATAAATAAGAAGTAACATCGTCATTAATTTCAAATATTAAACAGATCGTTTTTCCTACGTAATCAATAAATCACAATTAAAAATGTCCATTACTCCAAAAAAGCTACCTCACTTTAATTTTGAGACGGCTTCTTCTTTTATCTTAAACAATGCTTTCAGGAGACGCAATCATGTTGAGATAATTTCTCAACCTATTCACTGGTAATTATTTATTAATTCAATAGGACACTAGCTGGTGGTAACGGTACTTTGTTTTCTTTTCGCCAGTTGGTCAGTTGGTTCAATAATTCTTCGGTTTTTTTCTTGTTTGATTCGAATAGGTTATTTTTTTCAAGCGAGTCTTTTTCAAGATTGTATAGCTCTACTTTACCATTGAGTAAGTTTTGAATAAGCTTCCACTCTCCTATGCGAACAATAGAAGATGGCGGACTTTTGTAGCGGCTTGCAATATGCCAAAATAGTGGGCGATTTCCTAAGGTTTCTCCTTTCAGCAACGGTTTGATGCTGTTGCCATCCAACAAGCCTTTGTAATCCGAAATGCCAGCTAAATCAAGAAAAGTAGGAAACCAGTCTAGAACTCCTATATTTTCTTTGCAGGTTTGCGGTTTAACGGTACCTTTCCAATTAACTAATGCCGGGACACGGATACCACCCTCGTACACCTCCCCTTTCCCTCCACGCAGTTGTCTTGTTTTACTTGGAAAGTTTTGTCCGTTATCCGATGTAACGATAATCACCGTATTTTCACGTAAGCCAGACTTATTCAGATAGTCAACAATGCGTCCGATATTGTCATCCACAGATTCAATCATAGTTGCATAGGCTGGTTCATCACCTTGCTTATTCAAGCCCTGCCCGGTTAGTTCATCCCCCGGCTTATTTTTATATTTCTCCAGCAGTACTTCGCTACGTGATACTGTTGGGCGGTGTACGGCGTAATAGCAGAGATTTACAAAAAAAGGTCCGTCTTTGTTTTCATCCATAAATTTGATTGCCTCTGAGGTTAGCCGATCTGTTAGCCATTCATCATCCTTCTTATCTTCAATGAAAGGATTACCAAACGGAGCCACATATCCTCCACGTGGGTTCTTCTGCCCACCTTTTAAACCGAGTGCAGGATCTCCCCACCAAGTGCCACCGATATTTTTATGGAATCCCTTTCCTATTGGATAATAGGCTTGAATCTTAGGGCTCTTATGCTTCTCAAGCCAATCGAAATTGCCCGAGTTTGGCTGTTTTAATTTTTGTTCGAAAGGGTAATTTTTTTCTGAAAGGGGGTCTGGTCCTACCACATGCCATTTACCCAAGTGTATCAACTTATACCCAGCATCATTAAGTGGACGAGAATAAAAATCGTGTTTCTTTTCGACGGTCCAACGCGAAAAAATATTCTCTTTATTGTCTCCTTGCTCAAGAACAGGTACCATATACACGCCCGTACGGAACGACTGTTTACCCGTCAACAATGCCGCTCGGGACGGCGAACAAGTTGGGTACATATAAGCATACTTAAAAATGACGCTTTCTTTAGCTAACTTGTCTAGGTTAGGTGTTTCATAATATTTACTTCCATTAAAACCAACATCCTGCCATCCCAAGTCATCAACCAAAACAAAAACAATGTTAGGTTGTGCAAAAATTTTTGATGAAGTAAAAACAGTAAAAATCACTAATAGAACTAAAGAAAATTTTAACTTCATAGTTTTTACAGTTTGAAATAAGTCCTGGATCCTGATGTTTCTGATCCGGTTTGATAATATGGGATCAATGAAATATCTGTTCCGTTAATTTTGAATTCTGTTTTTGAAGCAGAGGGCTTAGAAAACATTCTTACAATCTTTGTAGGTGATGATGGATCTAAGCCTTTGAAAGGTTCATCATCTGGCATTTTATTTATTTTCTGTGCCAATGCAAGGGGGCCGTAGGTGAACGCAATCCATTTACTATCTTTTTCACCATTCTGTATATTTGCTTTTAACAGATAATCCAAATCAAAAGAAACAACATCACCCTTTTGCCAATTACGCGTAAGCTCAACAAATCCTCTTTCATTGGTAACTGTTTTGGTGCTTTCCCCATTTACCCTAACACTTGCGAGTGAAGTGTTCGCAGGAATCCTGAATTCGAGTGTGAAATTTTTCTTGCTGACTGTTTCAAGTTTGATTATAGCAGAAGATTCCAATGGAAAATTACCTTCAATTTTAAGTGTCCCTCCACCATATTTTTTTGTTAATTGAATCGTAGAAGGAAAAAGTGTATTAACAGATAAGATATTTCCAATTTCACCAGCCAAATGGCTCGAGTACATTTCTAATGCCCGAGGTAAACTGGATCCACAACAGTGAAAATGTGGTACATATTTTGGTCTTTCCTCGTTGGGAGTGACATAGTAGGCCCACTGAACCCCATCGGTGAGTTGATGCTGATAAACGTCATTGATCAACGTTACCTCAGCCTCGTTAAAATATTTTACATTGCCTGTTAATTCAAACAAATGCGTATTGAGCTGGATCCATGTAGCATCACAGCAGCCTTCTACAAATATTATTTGAGGATTAAAACCATCGCTAAAAGCAAAACACTCTTTGTGTGCATTATAAGGCATTTTTACGCTCCAAGGGCCACCGGATACTAATAAATGATTGTTTTTTATTTGTTCCCAGGCAAGCGTGACTGTCTTTAAATATTTCTCATTCCCCGTACATCTGTAAAGTCGAAGATAACCTAACAGGTTTGCCATCGATTGGTAGGCTTTCCCTCCTCCCGGATAGACCACGCTTCCACCTTCCAACACAGTTCCCATTAATCTAAGGGCAGGATTGTTTTCACTCATCGCAACAATCTCTTCAGCAAAATCCAGATATTTTTTGTCCAAAGTGCGCTCATAAAGC
>JBGSNV010000397.1:0-9558 GCA_041739485.1 Chitinophagaceae bacterium | reverse complement strand
TTGCAGGCCCGCAAATCTGCGCTTTCGCTGTATCAGAATCAGGTGAAAATCTCGGAAGATTCAGTAAAACTAAATGTGTACAATACCTATTTCGGGGTATTGATTGCCAAAAAAGGATTAGGCTTTACGCAAGCTTCTGCCGAACGGCTTGAAAAACTTTACAACGAACAAAAAGAATTGTACAAAAATGGTTTTATTGAAAAACTGGATCTTGATAAAACACAGGTTAATCTTAACAATATAAAAACCACATTAATTCGGTTGAATAACCTGGTTGCACTGAGTTATGCAGGGTTAAAATTTGCGTTGGCACTGCCTCAGAAGGATTCGCTGGTACTTACTGACAGCCTCACCAAAGACTGGATACAGGATGACCTGCTGGCTTTGGAAAGCGAATTCAAATACGAGCAACGAAATGAAATAAAGGCTCTTTCTGCCTCAGGCGAATTACTTGCACTGCAGGAAAAACGCTATAAATGGCAGGCTTTCCCTACTGTTGCTGCCGTTTGGAATCTGGGAACTTCCGCACAAAGACAAAAATTTGATTTCTTCGATACAAAAGGAAAGTGGTTTTACAGCAATGTACTTGGATTTAACCTGAGTGTACCCCTGATCGACGCCAATCAGCGGCGCGAAAGGGTAAAGCAGGCAAAATATGCTTTAGAGAAAAACGAGAATACAACCAGGCAGTTTCAGCAATTGATTGACCTTCAGGTGATCAATGCCCGAACCACGCTTACCAATGCAATTGCCTCGCTCAGTAGTCAGGAAGAAAACCGGGAACTTGCCGAAAAAGTATACAATACCACCCGCATCAAATATCAGGAAGGATTGGGCAGCAGTTTTGAAGTACTTCAAGCCGAAACTGACCTCCAAACAGCCCTAAATAATTACTATCAGGCCCTGTACGATGCTGGTATAGCACGCATTTCGTATCTGCAGGCGCTTGGAAAATTATAATACACACAAGATCAATCAACATACCATTATATTAAAATTATGTATCCCATGTCAACCATAAAATTATCCATCATTCTGGCTGCCTCACTCATAACCCTTGCAGGCTGCGGAGATAGTGCAAAAGAAACCAAAGGGGAACTTGGTACCAAAAAGGCCAAAATTGAGGAGTTGAAAAAGCAACAGGAATCAATTACCCTCGAAATACAAGCCTTACAGGAAGAAATGAAGGCTATTGATCCCGCAGCGTTTGGAAACAACGCCCGATTGGTTTCAATTGATACCGTGGGAGTTGGAGATTTTGCCCACTACATTGAACTACAGGGAACCGTAGATGCCTATAACATAAGCATCGTAACTCCGAGAGGGAATCCTGGTCAGGTAAAACAGGTATTGGTAAAAAAAGGAGACCGCGTATCCAAAGGACAACTTTTGCTTCGACTTGATGATGCCATTGTACAACAGAATATTCGGGCGAGCCGCGAAAGCATACTTACCCTGAAAACACAACTCAAACTTGCAAATGAACTGATGAAGCGTCAGGAAAACCTCTGGGGGCAGGGAATAGGAACAGAAGTGCAATTGCTCACAGCTAAAAACAATGTGGAAACGCTAAACAATCAAATCATGAGCGCACAGGAGCAGGTAAAAGTATTGGAAGAGCAACAACGCACCACCAACGTATATGCAGAAGTAAACGGTATTGCCGATGAGGTAAACATCAGAGTTGGTGAATTTTTTCAGGGTTCTATTGGCACACAACCACAAATTAAGATTGTAAACACAAGTGCTTTAAAGGTAATGACCAATATCCCTGAAAACTATGTAGACCGGGTGAGCAAAGGATCCAAAATATTGGTGACTATTCCGGATATCAATAAGACTTATACCTCAAATATAAGTTTCCTAAGTGCGAGTATCGATCCAAACAGCCGGTCATTTGAAACTGAAGCCAAACTTCCCTCTGATGGACTTTTAAAACCCAATATGATTGCTACGGTAAAAATTCTTGACTATGAATCTCCAAATGCTACGATCATACCGGTAAACGTGGTACAAAGCGATGAAAAAGGAAAATATGTATTTGTTTATTCGGTAGAAGGACAAAATATCTATGCCCGTAAAAAACCGGTTGCCGTAGGTAAAATGCAGGGCGGTCTGGTTGAAATTCTAACCGGATTAAAGCGGGGAGACCTGCTGGTTACCAAAGGGTATCAGGGCTTGTATGACGGACAGGAAATCACCACGCTAACCACACAATAGGACCATTCCATCAAACACATAACAGATCGGGAATACCTTTCATTCCTCCTGCTGTTTCATTAAAAAATAAGTATCGTGACCGCACTCGAAAAACTGAAAGCCGAATTACTGAAGATCAAAGAATTCGGCCCCACAACCTGGGCAGTAAAAAACAGAACCTCCATATATCTGCTGATTATTTTTATATCGGTATGGGGTATTTATCAATTCCTCACTACACCTAAGGAGCAGTTTCCGGATATTGTAATTCCAACCATTTATGTGCAAACCATCTATGTTGGAAACTCTCCTAAAGACATGGAGAATCTGGTTACCCGGCCTATTGAAAAACAAATAAAAGGGATAACCGGAGCCAAGATCAATAAAATCAATTCCACTTCGCTGCAGGACTTTTCGGCTATTACCGTAGAGTTTGGAACCGATGTAGATCCGGACATTGGATTGCGAAAAGTAAAAGATGCGGTAGACAAGGCCAAAAACGATCTTCCAACCGATCTAACAGACGATCCTACAGTTCAGGAAGTTTCCTTTAGTGAACTCCCCATTATGTACGTAAACGTAAGCGGGCCTTATAACGAAGTGAAACTGAAAGAATACGCCGACAAACTACAGGACAAACTGGAAGAGCTTTCGGAGGTAACACGGGTGGATCTTGTGGGTGCCCCTGAGCGGGAAATACAGATTAATGTAGACCGGTTGAAGATGCAGGCTGCAGGTATTACTTTTAATGATATTGAAGGTGCTGTAAGCCGGGAAAATATTGATATCAGCTCGGGGCAATTGCAGGTAGGGGATATGAAGCGCACCATGCAGGTAAAAGGTCAATTCAAATCAGCTTATGATTTGTACAATATTGTAGTTAGAAACAACCGGGGACAAAGCATATATCTGAAAGATATTGCGGTATTAAAAGACACCATCAAAGACCGCGAAAGCTATGCCCGGCTTGGAGACAACAATACCCTTGCACAACCGGTTGTAACCCTCAATATCATTAAGAGAAGTGGAGAAAACCTCATCAACGCATCGGATGGGGTAAAGCGGGTGGTAGAAGAAGCACAGGTAAATGAATTGCCGAAAGATCTGCGGGTAGTAATCACCGCGGATCAGAGTAAAGCTACCATAGCCTCTTTTAACGAACTGGTTAATACCATTGTTTTGGGCTTCATATTTGTATTGCTCATTCTCATGTTTTTTATGGGAGTTACCAATGCCTTCTTTGTAGCTTTGAGTGTACCGCTAAGTATTTTTGTGGCATTTATTTTTCTACCGGTCGGTAGTATAATTGTTGGTACAGAAATCACCCTCAATTTTATTGTTCTATTTGCATTGCTTTTTGGTTTGGGAATTATTGTAGATGATGCCATTGTAGTTATTGAAAATACCCACCGGATCTTTACAGAAGGAAAAGGCTTTATAAGTTCCGAGATGTCGGCAAGATATGCTTCGGGGGAGATTTTTATTCCGGTGTTATCTGGTACACTCACCACGCTGGCTCCATTCTTTCCATTACTGTTCTGGCCGGGGATCATAGGTAAATTCATGATCTACCTTCCGGCGATGCTGATTTTTACCCTATCGGCTTCCCTCATCGTAGCCTTCCTGTTCAACACCGTTTTTGCGGTTGATTTTATGAATCAGGAAGATACTGCTCCAAGACGTAAAGCGGACATCTTCAAGTCTAAGATCTTTATTATCCTGATGGCCTTCGGTATTTTGCTCGATATCATCGGGCTGCTCAACGGAGGTGGCTTATGGTATTTCTTTGGCAATATGCTGATCTGCTTTGCCTTGCTGATGGTTTTGTATGTGTACCTGCTTAAAGGAGCGATTGATAAGTTTCAGCAATCTATTTTGCCATCTCTGATGAACCGGTATGAAAAACTGCTGCGTTGGACCCTCGATGGCTGGCGGCCGGTTTGGCTGATCGTAGGAGTCTTTGGTTTGCTCGTTGGTTCCTTTTTGGTATTTGGAGCAGCGGTTTCAAGCGGGAGGGTCCCCATTGTATTCTTTCCATCCGGAGATCCGAACTTTGTATATGTGTATTTAAAACTCCCTGCAGGTACTGATGTAAGTTATACAGATGAGGTGGTTCAGGATCTGGAAAAACGAGTATACCATGTGCTTGGTATGGAAGACGGGAAAAAGAACCCATTGGTAGAAAGCGTTATTTCCAACGTTGCGGTAGGTGCAAGTGATCCTAATAGCGGTGACCGCAGTACAAGACCCGAACTTGGTCGGATACAGGTTAGTTTCGTTGAGTATGAACTTCGGGATGGCAAATCCACCAAGCCTTATCTCGATAGCATCCGGGCAGCTATCAAAGGCATACCAGGCGCAGAGATTTCAGTTACACAGGAATCAAGTGGTCCACCTACCGAACCACCGATCAATATTGAAATATCCGGTGAAAATTTTGAAAGCCTTACGAAAACAGCAGTGGCATTAAAAAATTACCTAGATACCAACCGGGTAGCAGGCATCGAAGATCTGAAAATGGATGTTGATCTTAGCAACCCGGAAATCACAGTCACCATCAATCGCGAACGCGCCATGATTGAGGGCATCAGCACGGCACAAATTGGTTTGGAATTGCGTACTGCACTTTTCGGGAAAGAGGTAAGTAAGCTCAAGGATAACGAAGATGAATACGAGATATATTTGCGAAGCAGTGAGTTGAAACGCAACAACCTGAACGATCTGCTGAATATGGTAATCACTTTCAGGGATATGAATTCGGGAAGTGTAAAAAGTATTCCGATTTCAGCGGTGGCGAGTATTGATTTTACCAATACGTACGGTAGCATCAAACGAAAAGATCTGAAGAGAGTAATTACGCTTTACAGCAACGTGCTATCGGATTATACTCCAACAGCGGTGAACCTCGAATTAGGACAAGTGTTGAATAATTTCAAACAAAAACCCATTGATGTAAGCATTACGCAAACCGGTGAAGGAGAACAGCAACAAGAAGCAGGAAGCTTTTTAACAGGAGCATTGCTGGTAGCACTTGCATTGATTTTATTTGTTTTGGTTATACAATTTAACAGCGTTAGTAAACCCATTATCATTCTTACTGAAATTGTATTTTCCATCATTGGAGTGCTGCTTGGTTTTGCACTTACCGGTATGTCGGTGAGTATTGTAATGACAGGGATTGGTATTATCGGGCTTGCAGGTATCGTGGTAAAGAATGGAATACTTGTTATAGAATTTGCTGATGAATTGCGTAAACGCGGATTGAAAACGCATGAGGCCCTGGTACAGGCAGGACGTACCCGTATCATACCGGTTATGCTTACAGCTATCGCTACCATCCTTGGTCTTATACCGCTGGCAGTAGGTCTTAACATTGACTTTATAGCTATGTTCGAAGAGTTGAATCCGCATATTTACTTTGGCGGTGATAGTGCCGTATTCTGGAAGCCACTAAGCTGGACCATTATTTATGGCTTGATCTTTGCTTTCTTTATGACCTTATTAGTTGTACCTGCCTTGTATATAATCACAGAAATGCTAATGCGTCCGATGCGCAGAATGTATGGTGGCAAATGGATCAGTTTGCTGGCCATTCCCCCATTGACCCCACTCTTTATTATTCTGGTATTCATTACCATGTTAGTGCACAGAGCGGAAGTAAAACGCAGAAGACGCCGGTTAGGAGATAAGGCAGATGAAACATGGATCGGAAGCTGGTTTTAAATAAATATATTTTCAGAAAGAACGATTACAATCTCAACTGAAAAAAGCAAAAAACCATACCTCATGAGGTATGGTTTTTTTATGGATTTGTTTTAATATCTCTTTGAACTTTATTAATCACACACTAGAATAGTTACCAACTTTTCCACCGAAAAGTATTTTATTTGTTTTTCCAAAAAAATGCTTTGTAAATTCGAAGATTAAAAAAAGTAAACTTACTCCCATGGCGAAAGCAAAAAAAAAGGCCGCCGGCAATAAAGCCGCACCCAAAAAGGCCGCTGTAAAAAAAGCAGCACCGAAAAAAGCAGCTAAAGCAGCAACTAAAAAGGTTGAAAAAGTGGCAAAAGCAGCAACCAAAAAAGTTGCAAAAACTGCCAAAAAAGTAACAAAGAAAGTTGAAAAAGTAGCAAAAGCTGCCCCTAAAAAAGCAGCGAAAGCAGTAAAATCTGTTGCTAAAAAAGCAACAAAGGCAGCAAAAGCAGCTCCCAATAAAG
The DNA here is from genome assembly GCA_041739485.1 of Chitinophagaceae bacterium. Lineage (GTDB taxonomy): Bacteria > Bacteroidota > Bacteroidia > Chitinophagales > Chitinophagaceae > Phnomibacter. Next base: position 3,142 of record JBGSNV010000397.1, on the reverse strand, counting down.
CAGAAAAAGCTGTAAAAGCCATTGCTAAAAAAGTAGTGAAAGCTGCAAAAGCCGCTCCTAAAAAAGCAGCGAAAAAAGCGGTAGCAAAAAAAGTGGTTAAAAAAGCTGCAGCAAAGAAGGCAGATGCTCCTAAAAAGGTAGCAGCTCCTAAAAAAGCAGCAGCAAAGAAAACCGTAAAAAAAGCCGCAGCTAAAAAAGAAGCAGCTCCTAAAAAAGCAGCAGTAAAAAAAGCAGTAGCCCCTAAAAAAGCGGTAGCAAAAAAAGAAGTAGCTCCTAAAAAGGCAGTAGCACAAAAAGCAGCGGCTCCCAAAAAAGCAGTAGCAAAGAAAGCAGCAGCTTCAAAGAAAAGAATAGTGCCGCATACGGAGTTGGAGATGCAGGCGAAGGCAGCAGCAACTCCAAAGAAGGCAGCAGCTAAAAAAGCAGCTCCGGCTAAGAAAGCAGCGGTTAAGCGCAAGCCAAGAAAATCTAAAGTAGCAGAGGCTCCTGTAACACCAATAGAAGTGGTTGTAGAAACTCCGGTAGCTACAGAAACCTCTACGGATACACCGCCTTCCGAAGGTTAATTTTCTCCTTTAAAATACAGTTAATCAGAGACCGGACTTCGAAGTCCGGTCTCTTTTTTTGTTTTCCACTTCTGTTTTTACGCATATATGTTCAGACTCTTCTGAACATATATTTCAGGATAGAATAGGATATCTGCCTCTTTGAAAAGCAATCACTAAAAAAGGTTGACTCCCCAAAGAGAACCAACCTTTTTTATTAATTGAATTGCTTTGTTTTATCGCACCATCATCATAGTTCTTGAACTTGATCTTCCGCCACCTATATTGCCAAACTTATTGAGGTTATAGGTAAAGGTCAGCATGAAATACCGATTCAAAACCTGGTAACGGGTATCCTGTACAAAGTTGCCACTCACATTTCTATCCACTCCTGTATTCTGATTGAGCAAATCATAAATGGTTAACCGAACTTCCCCCTTTTTATTTTTCAGGAAGGATTTGGCAACATAAGCATTCCAAAGTGTAAAGCTTGGGTTAAAACCAGCGGCACGCCCTGCATTTCCACTATAACTAATGGTATTACCAAGTGTGAAATCCTTAGGAAAAAAGAAGTTCATATCCAAATCTCCACCATAACCCAGGAAGTCAGTATTTTGAGATTCCTGCAGCGAATAAGTGACATTGTTCCAGCTCACATTCCCACTCAGGGTCACATCAAACAGTTCTTTATACAAATAAGTAACAGAGGTTGTTTGACGAAGCGTAAGGTTCCCGATTCTGTTCTCCTCCTTATTCAGGAGGTTTACATTTTTAGCATAAGAAACGCCACTACCAAGATTGATATTTGCTTTAGCACCCCAGATTTGCACCGGGAAGCCCATATTGGCATTCAGATTGGTATTGAAAACTCCATCTACGTTTTCGAACGTTGTCAATCTACCGCCACCGCGGAAGATGCTATCACTGTTCACGATATCATTGAGTGTCTGCCGGATATTAGCCGAGATAAAGAAACTCTTCATTGTGTATGGATCAAACGTATTGTAATTGATCCGGAAATTATTGATAAAACTTTGCTTTAGATTGGGATTACCACGGGTGATATTCAGAGGATCAGAAATATCATCAATGGGTTGCAACTGCGTTACCGATGGATTCTGCGTATTACTGGTATAGTTTATCCGGAAATTGCGATACCTGTTTTTACCGATCTGGATTTGGGCGTTGGGCAGCAGGTTCAGGAAAGTCTGTGAAATAGGTTCACTTTTGCCCTGTAACAAGCTCCTGAGTTCTGCGCGCTGCAGATCGGCACCAATGGTGTAATTCCATCCTGTTCTGTTTTCGCGGAATTTCAATCCACCACCCGAAGTGTAATAACTATTGTCAAAATTATTGGTGAGGCGTTGGTTAATCACATCATACTGATTGGTTGCCTTATTTAGGTCGAAAGTGCGCTGATCCCGCTGACTGGTATTTTGATTATGAAACAGGCTTACCTCAAGCAAAGAACGATTGCTCATAGGCTCCGTATAGCGGAGAGAAGCCCCGAAAGTTTGGGAAGTGGCATCAGTGGTATTACGCTGATCCAAACTATCGAGCCGCGTATTGGGGCGATAGACATTATTGTTCAAGGTATATTGGGAACCATTGGCATCGCTTTGGTTGTTTCCAAACCGAAGTTCGGTACTAAAAGTGCGCCCCTTTCTGAGGAACCTGTGGCGGTATAAAGCAGTCAAATTCAGATTATATCCTTCCGATTTTGTAGAAGACCTGTTTTCTCCGTTACTCAGCAACAATCCTTTGGTACCTTCCGTAGCATATAACTTTTCACTTGAATTCTCGGTATTCTGATATGATATTGATGGTGTGATTTTGAGAGAATTGAAACTGTCTATTTTCCAGTCAATCCCCATATTGATCCGATGGTTGTTGTTGTTCCTTGCGGTAAATCCATCTTCGTTGTAAAGTTGCGAAGTATCTCCCACAAAAGTTTCTCTGCGGGTATTGTATTCATTGATCCGATCGGTTCCGTTGAAAAAATAGCTGCTCGTAAAATCGATTTTGCTGTTTTTAAAATTATTGTAATTCAATCCGGCAGCCTTGGTAGTGGTAATACCCTGCTGCGTGTTGCCTCCAAAACCCTGAATGGAAAGACCACCGAGACCACCACCCCGGCCACCACCACCACCGGCGCTGCTGAAACTCAGGGCATCCTGAATACTGAAACCCTGTTGGTTGATATTATTGGTTTGTCCAATAAAAGACAACTGCTCACCGGTTTGAAATTTATTGATATTAGCATTGGCCTGAAAACGGCCTTCGGTTCCTCCACCTGCAGTAACCCTTCCAAATACCCCATTGCGTTTATCCTGTTTCAGGGTGAGGTTAATGGTGGGTTCTACATTGCCATCATCAAAGCCACTGAACTGACTTTGATCGCTTTTGCGGTCAAATACCTGAACTTTATTCACCATATCAGCCTGCAGGTTGCGTGTGGCTAGCTTGGGGTCAGTCCCGAAAAACTCCTTACCATCTACCAGTACGCGTTTTACATCCTGTCCGTTGGCCTTGATGTTTCCATCTTTGTCTACTTCTACACCTGGCAATCTTTTCAGCAAATCTTCGACAACCGCATT
>JBGSNV010000215.1:0-6021 GCA_041739485.1 Chitinophagaceae bacterium | reverse complement strand
TTACTATCTGGCGGGATAAATGGCTCTACCTGCACCCTCTATCTTTCAGCGAAAAGGTTCACAATCAAGATAAGCAAAGTGCCACATAATGCTTAATCAAATCGCCCTGTATTTCACTATCCTTTTCAGTATCTTAATCATTGGATTTTTCTTCCTGATGCTTTTAAAAACCTGCAGCAGCAAGAAGTAGTTTGCGAAAGGCCGGAAGTACGCCGCTCATCAATTATGCAGAACTCCTCACCCGTATGATACCGGCTGCAGCATTGATCCTGTATGCAGACGCATCGAGGTATCAGGAGATCTTCCGGCTTTTTGGCTGACTTATGATCGCCCCCCTTTAAATAAATTATATAGAAGCCTCATCATACCCTACATTTACGCCACCAGAGGCTATAGAAACCCAAAAAAATTAATCACTTTGGGGTACTGATATCCATTAAAAAGATGGATTTGTTCTACAAATTGAAAATCAAAAATTAATTCCATCGAACCGTATTACAATCTATGAATATTAAGGAAGAAATCAACAGACTGACTGCAGTATATTTAGAAGAAGAGATCGATTTTCAAAGACTCAATCAGGTATCTTTTGAAATCAGGGATTTTATGGAAAGCCTGACAACAGAAAATATGGATACCGAAGCAGGCAAGGAAGATATCCACTGCGATAATGGCAGGGCTCTCGGAACTTATTGGGCTGCGGCTTGTCTTGATGATTTACTACGAACAAGACAATTTGTAAGAGGCATTCACAAAGCCATACAGAACAAACATCAAAACAAGGAAACCATTCATATCCTTTATGCAGGGACGGGACCTTTCGCAATATTGATTCTGCCCTTTATTTTCAGGTATTCCCGGCAACAGATACAATACACGCTGCTTGAAATTAATCCGCTGACCTTCAAAATTTTAACTGAGTGCTTCTCGAAATTTGGTCTGCATGAAAATACGGTTCGTTTTGAACAGCAGGATGCCACCAAATACAAGATTACCAACGATCCACCTGATATTATTATCAGTGAAACCATGCAAAATGCATTAACAAAAGAACAGCAAGTTCCCATCTTTTTCAACCTTATGAAACAGGTACCTGAACAAACGCTATTCATTCCCGAAAAAATAGAAATCTTTCTCGGACTCAAAAATTCCGACATTGCCTCAGAATGGATAAAAAAGGAAGATTATAGAAAAGTAAAGCAGGTTTTTGAACTGAGTAAAAAAACACTCCCCATCAAAAGAAAACTTGCATTAGAAGAGGATGCGGTCCCCGATTTCCCGGCTTTGGTCACTATACTGGAAAAGGACCATCTGAAAGGAACCAACCAACTGGTACTGATTACTGAAATACAGGTATATCAGGATGAATGGATAGAAATAAATGAAAGTGGATTAACCACCCCATTCCTGATCATGAATTTTGATCATAACCAAAAGGAAGGCTTAAAAGTACATACCCAATATCTGATGAGTGCAAATCCAGAACTTACTTATAAAATTACCCTCACCTAGTCTATAGGGAAAGAATCGATATAAATGATAAACTTTCACATATTTAAGCTCAAAACGGAGCTCTATTCAGATTCATTTTTTAAAAAAGTCTTACTGTTTGAACTTTTTTTATATACCTATTTAGTTTACAACCGGTGGCAAATAGTTGATAATATTCTTAAGATCCCAAAAGGACTTCGGGATCTTATTTCATTTTACGAAACCGAAGATGGTTGGAATTTTATTTTCCTGACCATCCTTATTTTTAGCATCGGACTTACTTTTGTAAAGAAAAAGGCAGCACTTTTTCTAAAACTTACCGGACTTTTATGCATAACCACAACATTCATTTTTGAAACTTCAGTATACTCATTCATCACAATTGGACTACTCTTCTATTACATTTCCAAAGGGTCATTTCATAGAAATCAGATTATCCCAAAGACAAGGGCTCCATTCTTGTTGTGGGCGTTCATTTCGGGAGGATGTTTATGGCTTTGCTCTGCATTTTTTCCATTAATAAAATATTAATATCCTTCTCAGGCGCTGCGTTCAGAATACATTCGGTGCTTTAAAAGCATCGTCAGTATTGAACTTTAGCTATTTACTGCCTGGAAACGATTTGATTTCCTGAAAACACCCGAAAGCTTACAACACGTTGAAATTCAATTAATAATCTTCGAATCATATTAAAACAGAAGTGAATAACCCGATTTGTTTAAGATTCGTGGCCATACAATACAGAAAAATCCTGCTCAAAAATTTTTATCTTAGTCAGAAATTTGAAATCAATTCTTTCAATATTCTTTTCAAAAAAATCAGCCATCTACTTTTCGTTTATATTTTATTCATTAGAAAAAATAGTTACTTGAAAACCATCGAAGCAAAAAAGGGACAGATATTACAGCGAAGGGGAGATCTCAATTCCAGGGTTTACAAAGTGGAATCAGGCCTGTTACGCAGTTTTTGGATAGACGATAAAGGGAAGGAGCATATTTTTATGTTTGCTTCCGAAGGATGGATCATTGCCGACAATGTGCCTTCGTCAGAAGCCTGTGATTTATTTATTGATGTGCTCGAAGATTCCCGCATCATTCAAATCGAAAAAAAAATAGAGAACATTCAGGAATTCCAAAAACTGCTAAACCGGTTGCATGTACTTCAAATGCGCATCATGATGTTGATGAGCGCCCCGGCCATTGAACGCTACGATCACTTTATCAATACCTACCCCGATATTGTGCAACGGGTACCCCAAAAAATGATTGCCTCCTATCTAGGTATTACTCCCGAAGCCCTGAGCACCGCCAAAAAGATCCGGCATCAAAAAAAATAAAACAACGCCTATTTCTTAATATACATTAATACTCAAACCCATAGGCTGCAGTAATTTTACCAGCTATGAAAAAAAATACTCCTTTGTTCAAAATTGCAGCTGTTTTATGGATTGTATGGGGTTTGGTTCATATCCTCGCAGGTGTCTTAACCCTGAGCGGGGTATTGGCAGGAGATCTGTCAAAACCCCTTTCCGGAATCGCTGATGGGGTCGATCCGGCTTCTCTTGAAATGAGTTATCCTGCTGCATTGGGTGGTGTTTTAGGCCAACATGGGTTCAATCTTCTTTGGTTTGGGCTGATTACTTTTGTGTCTGCCTTTTTTATCTGGAAAGGAAACAAAAACGCCACTTTTCTGGCTGCCATTGTTGGTGGACTTGCCGATTTAGGTTATTTCCTGTTTTTAGATCTTGGAGGTTATGTGAAATTTGTTCCCGGTTCCGTGATGACACTCATTTCCGCATCTGCGATTGTCCTGAGTCTTTATGCACATTATAGTACAAAAAATAAAACGGAAAAAATCGCCATAGATTCAATCAGTTGATTTTCTCTGATTACAGGCACCAATTCATTTACTGTTCACAGGTTGCACGCAGGTACAAGTCTTCTTTTGAGTCGAGGTTTTATGAGTATTCCTTTTTTCTGAATAAAACAGCAGGTTTCCTATGCTAAGTGACTTGACTGTGCTCTTTACTACCTTCAGCGATTATGCTAAAATGAAGTATTTTGATTATTGTCTAAGCTCTTATTGAGGGCCATTGCCAATAAATAACTTCCTGATTTTAAGAATGGACAGGCTTTTTGAAACGCATCAAAAAGGCGCTATTTCCGGGGTCAATTAAAGTCAAATATTTAAACCGATGATCCATTCAGAGTGATTCCCCTACCCTATACTTTAGCAAGTAAAATCTAAAAAAACCATATATATATCCAATCCACCTTTTAAATAAATGAAACCCGTTGATGCATCGAACAGTTTTATCTTGAACCCAACAAGTAAATAACATTTGCATGCAGAGCGTACCCTCACTTACAGCTAAGCAGGTTTTTCTGATCGATGGTATCGGGGCTATGCTTACGGCAGTATTGCTCAGTCAGGTAATGGCAAAGTATGAAAGCCTGTTCGGAATGCCATTAAAAATTCTTTATCTGCTTGCTGCCATAGCCCTTTTATACTCCCTTTATTCGCCAGGCTGTTATTTTTTATTAAAAGCTTAATGGAGTCGCTATCTTAAATTGATTGCAATAGCAAATACCTTGTACTGCCTGATTACCCTGTGTTTAGTCCTTGCATACCATCGTTCCTTAACCGTTTGGGACTTCCTTTATTTCTCCGTAGAAATCATCATTATTATAGGTTTGATTTTACTGGAAATAAATATCGCAAAAAAAGAGCATCAGGTTACCTGAAATCTCCCCATAATAAGATGGAGTTTTTTCATTTTAGAGGAAATCAATACAAGGTTTAAAAAGTTATATGCAGGGATTTTTTCTGAAAAATGAACCATCGAATTTTCATTATCGAATTGAAACGATAATTAAAGTCAGCATAATTTGCTTACATTAGTTCATAATTTAAATCTCATTGAATATTTCTTTGATAAAATAATATAGAGATGGCATTAACAGAATCAAATATGATGGCCTTAGGAACCCCCGCACCGGCGTTTAGTCTTCCCGACACGGTTTCAGGGAACGTCCTTTCGCTTGAGGATCTGAAAGGAGAGGTGGCAACAGTGATTGTATTTATTTGTAACCACTGCCCTTATGTGCTTCACATCAATGAAAAACTCGTGGAAGTAGCAAATATTTATCAAGAGAAGGGCATTCAGTTTATAGCAATCAGTAGCAATGATGCCAAAAAATATCCGCAGGATGCCCCACACCTCATGACAAAGGCAGCCCGGGAACTAAATTACCCCTTTCCTTATTTGTACGATGAAACACAGGAGGTAGCCAAAGCCTATACAGCGGCCTGTACCCCTGATTTCTTTGTATTTGATGGTAACCTGAACTGTGCCTATCGGGGCCGGTTTGACGAAACAAGACCCAACCTTGGCAAGCCTACGGGAATCGATATTGCGCAAACTCTCGACGCGCTGATAACTGGTGAAAAAGTGAATGAAAAGCAGTATCCAGCCATGGGCTGCAATATTAAGTGGAAATAAAAAGCACTAAATGCAACAAGCTATTAAATCATTGAATAAGACAGAGGCTGAAAATCTTTTTGAAATCTTAAAAAGGCGTTTCGATACAAATTGTGTTCGGCAGGAAGGTATTACCTGGGAAAAGGTACTTTCCGCATTAAAAAAACAACCTGAAAAACTTTGGTCGCTTCATGAAATGGAAAGAACCGGTGGTGAACCCGATGTATTGGAAATGGATGAAAAAAATGGCGGCTTTACTTTTTACGATTGTGCACCTGAAACCCCTGCAGGCAGAAGAAGTCTTTGTTATGACCGGGAAGCTTTTGATGCAAGAAAAGAGGCTAAACCAAAAAATAATGTAATTGATATGGCTACAGCAATGGGCATAGACCTGTTGACTGAAGACCAATATACATTCCTGCAAAGCAAAGGTTCCTTTGATCAGAAAACTTCGAGTTGGTTAAAAACACCCGATGAAATCAGAGAAAAAGGGGGAGCTATTTTTGGAGATTACCGGTTTGGCCGGGTTTTTATTTACCATAATGGTGCACAGTCTTACTATGCAGGTCGGGGCTTCCGGGGTATTTTGAAGGTATGATCATTCCCCAAAATCCGGCTAAAGAAATTTCCCGCAAAACTTTACTTGTGCATTCTTGTTGCCATCAATGAATAACTACCATGGAAAAAGTAATCATTATTGGTGCAGGACTTAGTGGATTAACCATCGCCTACCTGCTCAAAAAGCAAAATATTCCTTTTTTAATCCTCGAGGCACAAGCTTCTGCCGGAGGCAGGGTGCATACGATAACAGGCAAATCGGGTCTACCCATCGATCTTGGTGCTACCTGGTTTAGCGAACAACACCCGCAACTATTGCAATTGATGGCGGAACTCGGACTCGAAACCTTTCATCAACATACTGCCGGCAAAGCAATTTTTCAAACCCACTCCTTTCAGCCTCCCCAAATTTTCGATATTCCCGAAGGACAAGAAAGTTCTTACCGGCTGAAAGAAGGCACTGCAGCCCTTATAAAAAAACTTGTGCAGGA
>JBGSNV010000389.1:0-4802 GCA_041739485.1 Chitinophagaceae bacterium | reverse complement strand
CCGGGAATGCTGAGTGATCAGTGTTTCCGGGTTATTTTTTAAGCCCCCCGTAGTCGCCCCGTTGTATGGGAGCCCCCCTCGGTCCCCCCGCAGGGGGGAAGTAGGAGTGGGTGTGAGTGTGTGAGTGGGTCTTCCAACATGGGCTTGGAATACTACCCATCAATTCCTTATTTTTGCCGCCGGACTCAAGGGAGACCAATAACCATTAAAACAACCTATGGCACAAATAAAACCATTTAAGGCATTGCGCCCTGAACCTGCCAAAGCAGCACAGGTAGCAAGCAGACCTTATGATGTAATGAACCGCAAAGAAGCAAAAGCCGAAGCACAAGGCAACCCGGATAATTTCCTCCACATCACCCGGAGCGAGATCGATTTACCGGATACCATTTCCCCTTACGATGCGGTCGTTTATGAGCGCGCTAAAGAAAATCTGAAAGCATTTCTGAGTCGGGGTGTACTTTTCCAGGAAGGGAAACCCTGCTATTATATTTACCGCCTTACCATGAAGGGGCGCAAGCAAACCGGTTTGGTGGCTGTTTCTTCGTTACAGGATTACCACGATGAAGTGATTAAAAAGCATGAATTTACCCGACCTGAAAAGGAGACCGACCGGATCAATCATATTACTGGAACCGGAGCGCAATCCGGTAATGTTTTTCTCGCCTACCGCGATGTACCCGAGATCAATGAACTGATTACCGGTTGGCAAAACGGACGCTCCGCCAATTATGATTTTACAGCAGCCGATGGGGTTCAGCATGAGATCTGGGTGGTGAATGCTGATAAAACCGTAGATGAGATCACTGCCTTATTTCGGGATAAAGTACCCGCTACCTATATTGCCGACGGACACCACCGGGCAGCAAGCGCAGCCAAAGCCGAAGCTTTTTTTACCAAAGAAAAATCGAAGGAAAAGGCACAGTGGTTCCTGACAACCTTGTTCCCGGCCGCCGAACTGCAAATCATGGATTACAACCGGTTGGCCAAAGACCTGAATGGGTTGTCTCATGAAGAGTTTTTCCGGCTTTTGGCAGATCATTTCGAAATTGAGATGATTGGCCGGACTCCCGTTGCACCTTCTCAATTGCACGAATTCGGCATGTTTATCGATAAAAACTGGTACCGGATGCAGGCAAGACCGGGCAGTTATTCGGATGATCCGATCGGGGTATTGGACGTTAGTATTCTTCAAAACAGAATACTCGATCCTATTCTTGGGATTAAGGACCCCCGTACCGATAGCCGGATTGATTTTGTAGGCGGTATCCGCGGACTTGCCCATTTACAGCAACGGGTAGAACAGGGGGATGGTGCAGTAGCATTCAGCCTTTATCCCGTTAGTATTGAGCAATTGTTCGATATTTCTGATCATGGACAAGTAATGCCTCCCAAGAGTACCTGGTTTGAGCCAAAACTGCGTGATGGGTTGCTGACGCATTTGATTGAAAAATAATCCGGTCTCATTGGCTGTTATTTTATGGTTATCCCCGCTACTTTGTTTCGGGGAATGCCGTTTTTACTTCTACTTTTAAAGTCCGGAAACACTAAAAAACCCGGGATATTTATAATGCCGATTACCAGAAAAGCCTTTTTGAAGCAGGGATTCAGGATGTTGGGGGTGCTCACTGCCGGAGGACTGTTTTTGTCCGATCTGGAAGCCGCTACCATAAAAAAGGAAAAAACCCGGTTGCGTTTTGCGCTTTTTTCGGATGGGCACTACGGGCAAAAAGATACCGCCTATGATGCCTTTCACCGGGAAATGGTGGATTGGCTGAATACGGAGCAGCAGGAGCGTGGGCTCGATTTCGTGATCTTCAATGGGGATCTTTTTCATGACGACCCAAAGGTTGTGCCTGCCTTGAAGGCAATCCTTGCCGGGCTTAATATGCCCATGTATCCTAATCATGGCAATCACGATATGATGAAGGAAGCGGATTGGCAGACCGCATTCGGATATCCCTACAATTATGTGATTGAGCAAAAAGGGGCGGTTTTCATTTTTTTAAATACGGCCGACGAAAAGGGAACCTATATCAACGAACCGGTGGATTGGATGCAAACCCAATTGAAAAAAGCAGGTACTGAAAAACCGGTTTATATTATCATGCATATCACCCCGTTTTCCTGGACGGGGGCCGGACTTCCGCATCCTGAAATGGTAAAGCTATTTGCCGCTCAACCGAATATTAAAGCCATCTTTCATGGCCACGACCATGATCAGGATGGCTGGAAGACCGATCAGGGGAAATATTATTTTTTCGACGGACATACCGGTGGGAGTTGGGGATTGCCCTACAAAGGCTACCGGGTGGTAGAGCTTGATGAAGCAGGCAATACCTGGCTCTATCAATATGACCCAGCTGCAGGTAAAACCGTGAATGAGATCCGGCTGTAAGCATTCTTTTGCGTCAGGGATGGGTGCCGCCTTTATCTTTTCAGCAATTTGAAACCAATTTCGCGGCCATGTCCCTGCATCATGGCAAGATTGATCCAGAAAAAGGCGAATTTTTCCATCAGTTCAAACCGGTCATTGCCTCCTACATCGTAGCAATCGTCAAAACCGGCATCAAGCGCAAGTTGTCGCACCAATAGTTTGGCTTCGGAATCGTTGCCCGCCATAAAAGCGTCAATAGCCACTCCGTGATAGAGCGTGTTTTCCATATTGTTGAAACCGGTGGTATTGAAGCATTTGATTACTTTTTCGGTTTGGGTATTGGCGAGGATGGCTTCAGAAGTATTGGCATAGCCTTCCGGTCCGCGTCCCATGACGATGTTCATGGCATCGATGATGATCTTTCCGCTGGTATCGCCGAGTGATTGAGCTACTTCTAAGGCTGCGGTGGCGGGAGTAGCTATCAGGATAAAGTCGGCAAAAGCGACAGCATCGGCTATGGGGTGAACACTTGTATTCGGGCTTTCAAGGAGCGGTTTGCCTTTGAAGTCGAGCAGGTCTTTTACTCCTAAGAAGATTTGATGATCGGCCTCAGCCCATTTGGTGGCAAGTGCCCCGCCTACATTTCCGGTTCCGATGATGGCAATTTTCATAGCAGAGGTGTTTTAATTTCCTGTTTGGGATATGCTGTTTCTGTTTTTACAGGCAGCGGGTTAAAGATACAGGTTCAGGCAATGTATATACAGGTAGTTTTCCTTTTTTGACATCTTCAAAACCAAGCATGACGAACATTCCATCTCAGGGGCTTTCTGCAGAGACTTTCAAGGATAGTCCGATAAACGTATTGCTCCATAAAAATAAAACCATCCTGTACCTTTACCCTTCCGGAATTAATGGCTCCCCGACTGGCTAAATGCATTTACAGCCAGGCTGTAACAGGCATGAAACTGGAAAAAATCCGGTAGTACTTTTCTGCCATTAAACATCGAGTAATATTTAAGGTCAAATAATCCTTTAAATGCCTAATCATGCGTTTTATTCTTTTCCTCATACTAAGTGGCTTGTTTTTGTTGGCAGGTTGTAAAAAAGACGGAGCCCTGCTAATCGATCAACCGGTGGAATCGGCTTATTTTCCACCCCTAAGCGGGAATACCTGGGAGACCGTATCCCCCGTAGTTCTTGGATGGGATCAGGCAAAGCTTACAGAAACCTTTTCTTTTTTGGAACAAAAAAATACGAAGGCCTTTATGATCCTGAAAAATGGCCGGATCGTGGTTGAAAAATACTTTGGCTCGTTTACGGTGGATAGCAATTGGTACTGGGCTTCTGCCGGTAAAACAATGACCGGATTCCTGGTGGGCATTGCACAGCAGGAAGGGTTGTTGCGCATAGAGGAAGCCTCGCAAAAATACCTGGGAAACGGCTGGACTTCTTTGCCGGCCGCTGCCGAGGCTGCTATCACCATCCGGCACCAACTAACCATGACCACCGGTTTGGACGACCGGGTTGCTAACAATGACTGTACCCGGCCGGAATGCCTGATGTACAGGGAAGCTCCGGGTTCAAGGTGGGCTTACCACAATGCTCCTTATACCCTGCTCGATCAGGTGGTGGAAAAGGCTTCGGGAAAAACTTATATTGCCTATTTTCAGGAAAAAATCCGCAACCGCATAGGAATGAACGGGCTTTGGCTTCGGGTAGAAGGATTCAATAATGTATATTTCAGTACGGCGCGGAGTATGGCACGGTTTGGATTGCTGATGCAGGCCAAAGGTCAATGGGACGGGCAACCGATTCTCAGGGATTCCGTTTTTTTTAATGCGATGGTCAATTCGTCGCAAAATCTCAATCCCTCCTATGGGTATCTTACCTGGCTGAATGGAAAATCAGCGCATATGCTACCGACCCTGCAATTTGTATTTAATGGCGCTTTAACGCCCAATGCCCCTGCGGATATGTATGCTGCGTTAGGTAAAAATGATCAGAAGATTTATGTAGTACCATCGAAGGGTCTTGTAGTCATTCGTATGGGCGAATCGGCGGGGAATGTGCAACTGGCATCGAGTAGTTTTGATAATGAATTATGGAGTTATCTCAATCAGGTGATTCGTTAGTGTGCTATGAAAAGCGGGTTTAGGCTATCTTTCCGGTTCAAAAAATTGCTTATGAACCGAATCGGGCTCTTTTTGCTTTTAGTCCTTCTTTTGCCAGGGATGGCATTTACCCAAAATACGCCTGCCGAAAAATATGTACAGGCTTTTTCGGAGCGGAAAAACCAATGGCTGGTTCGCAATCAGGCGGATAGTCTGACCGATCTGCTCGATAAACGTTGCTTGTATATCCACAGCAACGGCTGGGTACAAAACGCAGGTGAAGTGGTAAAAGACCTGGCAACCAAAAAACTGAT
>JBGSNV010000387.1:0-32497 GCA_041739485.1 Chitinophagaceae bacterium | reverse complement strand
ACAAATTCCTAATACCTAATTCATGGCTATTTTAGCTTTTGGTTTGTGGCTTTTCGTTCGGTGTACATTTCCCAAATTCCAAATCCCTCCTCCCCAATTCCAAATTCCCAATTCCTCCTCCCTAATACCCTCATCAATCCCCAATCCCTTTGTTCCTTTTTACAAATCATACCTTCCTATAAAGGAAGAAATCATCATTTCTGATTATCTTGCTCATACAAAAAAGTAAATAATAATTGGTAGCTTCATTCAGGCAGATCCGATATTGCTCATTTAAAAACATACCCTTCCCATGATTGAAAACATTAAAATTCAGGATACCCAAATTCTTTCCGACAATTGGTATACCCTGAAAAAGGTTACCTACGAATACACCAAAAAAGATGGTACTATTCATACGCAAAGCAGAGAAGCTTATGACAGAGGGAATGGTGCCACTATTTTGCTGTACAACAAAACCCATAAAACGGTCATACTCACCAAACAGTTTAGGCTACCGACCTTTATAAACGGAAATGAAACAGGAATGATGATTGAAGCCTGCGCAGGATTGTTGGACAAAGAAAATCCGGAAGACTGCATCAGACGGGAAACTGAGGAAGAGATAGGATATAAAATAAAGGAAGTAAAAAAAATATTTGAAGCATACATGTCGCCCGGTTCTGTTACAGAAATCCTGTATTTTTTTATTGCTGAATATGCCAAGGAAATGAAAGTGGGTGAAGGGGGCGGCGCCGAAGAGGAGGAAGAAAATATTGAGGTATTGGAAATGGATATTACCGAAGCCATGAACAAAATAACTTCCGGAGAGATTAAAGATGCCAAGACGATTATGCTTCTTCAGTATATTAAACTCCATCAGATTTTATAGGAAGAAGGACAGCAAGGGCTAAGCATTTTTCAGACTATTGCTCTCTTTAGAAAATAGCAATAATTGTAATAGGAATAGCATGAATACCCTTTTACGTTTTCCTTAGGGGAGATTCTTTTTACTGCAAGGAATACTACAGATTTTTAAATCATAAACAACAATATCCTTTGTATGGGATTACTAAAAAAGTAAGAAGTCAGGATTTACAATTCAGGTTTTCCCTTATTTTCAATTTTTAAAGCCAACCAGCAAATACCATTTTCCATGTCAAAGTCATTCCCCCTTACATTAGCCTTGTTGCTGATTACTTTATTGGCCTGCAGTCAGGATTTTGCACAACAATTCAAAACCTTATCTGCTAAAAAAGATACGGCAGGACAGGCGAAAATTTTATCAGATTGGGCCGTGGCATCTCCCAATGATCCGGAACTTTTCATTGCTTATTTTAATTACTACGTGCGGAAAAGTATGTCCGAAGTGATTTCATTAGACAGTACCCAAAAGGATAACCAAGCTTTGGTAGTAACGGATACCGGAACCGGCAAACCGGTGGCTTATTTGAATGCTTCCACCAGATATGAATCTGATATTTTGCAAAAGGGCTTTGATTTTATCGACCGCGGGCTTGCTTTGCATCCGGCAAGACTTGATATGCGTTTTGGTAAAATTTATATGCTTGGGAAAGCTGAAAACTATCCGGCATTTACAAGCGAAATAGTAGCTGCGATCGATTATGGTATTGAAATAAACAATGTATGGTTGTGGGAAAAGGGAAAGCCACTTGAAGATCCGAAAGTCTTCTTTTTAAGAGCTCTTCAGGATTACATCATGACCCTCTACAATACCGGACAAGATGACTTATTACCCAACATGCGGGAAATATCTGAGGCGGTCCTCAGCCATTACCCTGATCATGTGGAAAGCTTATCCAATATTGCGCTTACCTATCTGATTACCGGAGCCTACGAAAATGCATTATCCTATCTTTCAAAAGCGGAACAGCTGGCACCTCAGGACATCATTGTCCTTAATAATATAGCAGAAGCCTGCAAGCGGAAAGGCGATAAACAGAATGCGATTGTCTATTATGAAAAAATAATCCGGTATGGTAATAAAGAGGAAAAAGAGGATGCGCGCCAACGTATAAAAACCCTGAAATAGCCTTGTGCCGCTGATAGAAAAAGTAAGTTCCTGATTGCAAACGATCACAAGTTACCTCGGTAAACCGGTATCTTTGAAAAAGCAGGGTAGGAGCAGGCGCGCTTTGGGCAGTAATACCGGTTATCTCCATATTCCTGTAATTTATCCTCACAGGTAATGCTAAGGATCCTATGAAATTGAAATCATATTTACGAACAATACATCAATTATCAGAAAAGGAGGTAGAAACAGGGCTTGGTTTTTTCTATCCCAAAGAACTAAAAAAAGGAGAGCATTACTTGCTGGAAGGAAAGTATGCCGATTCGGTGGGAAATCCCAAAACCTTGATTCGGTGATCAGGGCGTTTAAATCATCGGTAAAGCGATATGCCAATCAAAACAATATTACATTTGAATGTCAACCAGGATTCCACGATCATATTATCCGCAATGAAAAGGAATTTTATGCCATTTGGCGATATATACGTGATAATCCGGTAAAATGGCAATTGGAAACATGGTATACCCCTACCTCGGTTGTGCAGGAAGATCATCCGGCATAATGGTCATTCATAGGATTAGAATTAAAAAATATGCAAACAACCCCCGCACATAACGAACGCATAGCGAAAATGACCTTTGCTTCGGTTTATCCGCATTATGTAACCAAGGTGAAAAGCAAGGGCAGAACCATTGAAGAATTGCATCAGGTAATTGAATGGCTGACGGGATTTAATCCGAAAGCGTTACAGCAGCGCATAGCAGCAAAAGACACTTTTGAAATCTTTTTTAGTGAAGTGAGCATCAACCCCCATGCCGATCTCATTAAAGGTGTCATCTGCGGTTATCGGATAGAAGACATTGAAAATACCTTAACAAGACAGGTCCGTTATTTGGATAAGTTGGTGGATGAGTTGGCAAAAGGTAAAAAGATGGAGAAGATTTTGAGAGTGGGATAGGAACAATACCTGATGTATGGAACCAAACATTTGTAGCTTGAAATCTGAATTTTAAGAAATGGTCTCATTTTTAAAATGAATCAGATGAAATATTTAATATTGATTAGAGGCTTACATATGGGTTGTTTTACTTTTGGACAAAATAAGGGAATCCCCTCAAATGTGTTAATTCCCGTTTGACGGATTTCTTTCATAGGGAATGATCTCCGGTAAATTAAGCGCTTTCATAGTAAAGCCTTTTCACTTCATTATATATTTTGCAAAAATGAAACTATTCCCGCTCCTTCTTTTTTCCAGTCTTTTACTTGTTGCTTGCACAGATGGTCCGGTTAATAAAGATGCCCAGGCCTTAGAAATAACACCTGTGATACCCCTATTGAATTATGCGGTGATCAATCATTTTCCCCATGACACTTCCTTATTTACAGAGGGGTTTTTGTTTCATAATGGACAAATAGTTGAAAGTACAGGTTCCCCCGAAGAACTGCCACAGTCTAGATCTGTTATTGGAATTTGGGACTTGTCAACCGGGGAATTTAGTACCAAAATTGAAATAGATAAAAGCAGGTATTTTGGCGAAGGAATTGTTCTTCTCAATAATCGATTATATCAAATAACCTATAAGAATCAGACAGGCTTTATTTATGATGCGAAAGCTTTCAGAGAAATCGGACAGTTTACATATTCAAATAAGGAGGGTTGGGGGCTAACAACGGATGGAACGAATCTCATCATGAGCGATGGAACAGCTTTACTCACCTATTTAGATCCCATAAAGTTGTCTCCAATCAAGGTCTTGAAAGTAACTGAGCAGGGTTCTCCAATTGACCATCTAAATGAACTGGAATTTATAAATGGGTTTCTTTACGCTAATATTTGGTTGACTAATTTTATTGTAAAGATTGACCCTTCTTCCGGAAATATTGTTGGTAAATTGGATTTGAGTTCTTTAACAACGGAAGCAAAGAGCCTCAATCCGCGTGCAGATGTACTGAATGGAATAGCCTATGATTCCAGCACTGACAAAATTTATGTTACCGGAAAATTATGGCCAAAAATTTATCAGATTCAGTTTCCGCATTAGTGCAACTATTTAATCAGTAAAATGGTTTACAAAAGGTGGGGTGGATCATTGGAATAAGCAACTTTGGTGTATGTCAGTGTGTTTGTGAACCTATGGGTTAGGGTTAAGAAGCCAAACAGAAACATAAACTATTTCCACTTCCGGAATATCCTTCCCACAGGCTGCCTGCAACCACAGGATTTCATCTATAGTGGTTCCAATCTGCTCAACTTTTTCTCCTCCGCTCTTGTTATTTTTGCATGATGTTGAATCGAATTTTGTTCGGGATGGGAGTATGCTTAATGGTAAGTGCCTGTGATGCTCCGGAGCCGGAGCCGGAACCAAAGACCATCGCTGTCGAGAACCTGAGTACCAACGAAAATGGGAAAAAACTTTTTTATGCCAAATGTGCAAGTTGTCATATGGTAAATAAAGATATGACCGGCCCTGCGCTGAAAGGCGTAGAGGATCGTTGGCCGGATCATGAAAAATTGTATGCTTTTATCCGAAACAGCGAAGAGATCATTGGCAAGGACAAATATGCCCGTGAACTCTGGCTTGAGTGGAATCAGACGCAGATGTTGCCACACCCCGACTTAACCGATACTGATATTCGCGATATTTTAAACTATATCAATAAGGTAAGCCGCTAAAAGCAGAAGCTTAAAACAAAAGAATATCGGGCATCAATCTCTGACAGACACAACGTTTTTTCTTTTTTTAAAATTACCTATAAAATACTTTCATGGATTCCATTCAGGTTTACGGCATTCCCAATTGCAATACAGTGAAAAAAGCGCTTGACTGGTTAAAGGAAAAAGAGCTCGCTTTCACTTTCCATGATTTTAAAAAAGAAGGGGTTACGCAAACCCGGTTGAAAATCTGGATGAAGGCGATTCCTAAAGAAGTTTTGGTGAACAAAAAAGGCACGACCTGGCGCGGACTCGATCCTGGTCAGCAGGCTTCGGTAGAAACGCAGGCAGGCGCTATAGCGCTCATGGCCGAAAAAACAAGTGTCATCAAAAGACCCGTATTAGAGTGGCCCGACGGCAGCATAACCGTTGGTTTTGAGGCGACCCTATTCGAAGAGAAAATATAAGCGGCGCTCTATTTGGTAGCCGGCTTTTTGGGCAACCATTTCATCTCGGGAATAGGAGCCGGGTCTTTATAGTATTCTTCCCGCAGCACATCATTCCAGCCGTTGGGGTTGATTTTAAAGCTGCTGCTGTTGTAGTAAATAGCTCCCTGTATATTGGCCGCTTTGCGCATTGCCTCTATCTGCCGTGGCAGTTGGCTGCGGTCGCGCCAGGCACCATTGCTTCCGGCCCGGTAATAGCCAATCCCAATGTAGCAGTGCTTGCCATAAGTGTTTTTGTTCCACCAGTCAAGCAGGGTCATAAAGTCAGCTTTGCTGTGTCCGATCTCCCAGTACAATTGTGGTGCCACATAGTCAATCCAGCCTTTCTCCAGCCAAAGCAGGATATCGGCATACAAGTCGTCGTAGTTGGTTTGGCCACCCTTCGTATTGATGCCGCGGGGATCCTGAGTCTGATTGCGCCAAACGCCAAAGGGGCTGATCCCGAATTTTACCCAGGGCTTTTCATCACGGATGGCAGCATGCAACTTTACAATAATGCTATCTACATTGCTCCGGCGCCAGGTGTCTTTGCTCATACCCTTACCATATTGCGCATAGGTTTTGGCATCAGGAAACTCTTTGCCAGCCACGCGATACGGATAGAAATAATCATCCATATGAATGGCATCTACATCGTATCTTTTTATAATATCCCGAACCACCATCGTTACAAAATCCTGTCCTTCGGGGTTGCCCGGGTCAAAATATCGGGTGACTCTTGCTGCATCTCCATAGTCTACAAACCATTCGGGATGCTTGCGGGTAATATGATCGGGAGCAATAGAGGAGGTTCTTACATTAAAAACCGCCCGGTAGGGATTGAGCCAGGCGTGAAACTCCATGTTTCTTTTGTGGGTCTCGGCAATCATAAAGGCAAGCGGATCGTAAAAAGGATAAGGTGCTTTGCCTTGTTTTCCGGTGAGGTATTCGCTCCAGGGTTCCAGATCGCTTGGGTAAAACGCATCTGCTGCGGGTCTGATCTGCACCACCACTGCATTCATCCCGTTGCGCTGATGCATATCGAGCATAGCAATAAATTCCGATTGCTGCACATCGCTGGATAGATTCTTATTGGAAGGCCAGTCGATATTTACCACACTTGCTACCCATGCAGCCCGAAATTCGGGTTTTTGAGCATCCGCAGTTTGTACCATCGAAACTAAAGTCAGAAGTAATCCGGAAATAAGAAAACGCATCTTCATGAGGCGAAGATAACCGGATGAGGATTGCAGACTCCCTGTGTTGGAAATCCTTAGTAATTATTTTGCATTCTTTTTATAGAATCAGTTCGGTGTGATGTCGCGTATTTTATCGAGCAGTTTATTCAGGGTTTTGGCTTCTGCCTCGGTAAGTCCGCTTACCAGATCGTCCATTTCATTGGCAAGCATATCAATTTTCTTCAAAATAGTAAGCCCTTCTTCGGTAATCATTACGTCTACCAGGCGTTTGTCGTGCTTGCAGATAGTCTTTTGAACAAGGTCTTTTAATATTAAGCGGTCTACGATTCGGCTTGTATCACTCATTTTGTCGAGCATGCGCTCCCTTATTTGCAGGGTACTCAAGGGAATACCTGCTCCCCGTAGAATGCGTAAAATGTTAAATTGTTGGGCTGTCAGATTGAACCGGTCTAAAAACTGTTTGAAGCGCTCATTCATCCAGTTTTGGGTATAGGTCAGATTGATCATGGCTTTTTGTCGCTCATTTCTAAACCGCGTTTGTTGTATTTCTTTTTCAAGACTCATGGGTAGCAATTCTGTCATCAAATTTAGGAAGATTATTTTTTTGTAAACAAAATAGTAAAACAGGGCAAACGGTAAAGCCGGTGTTTCTGATTCGAAACACCGGCAATGCCACTCAAAAAAAGGTCGGTTAATTATTGTAATAAAATTTCTCTTCTACAATTTTACCGTTCTTCCAGCGCTGCACACAAACCTGTGTGTAGTTCCGTACACCATATTCTTTGTGGGTATAGTCAAACCACCATTCTACAACGGTAATGCCAT
The DNA here is from genome assembly GCA_041739485.1 of Chitinophagaceae bacterium. Classification (GTDB taxonomy): domain Bacteria; phylum Bacteroidota; class Bacteroidia; order Chitinophagales; family Chitinophagaceae; genus Phnomibacter. The sequence goes on along the minus strand of JBGSNV010000387.1, from coordinate 25,324 downwards.
CGCTCACCAAAGTATTTACCACTTTGGCACCTCTGAATTCAGTCAACCCGTTTACAAAAGCTTCTTCGTATTGGCGGTTTACATCCTTACCTATCCGGGCCGGATAATCGTTGTCCTGCATAACAACTTCATCAGCATAATATTCTTCAAAAGCTTCCATAATCTTGCCTTCCAGTATTTTTTGGTTCAGGCCGTCTACCAGTGTTTTTAAGTCTGTCATGATTATTTTATTTTAGAAAGCAAAATTAATGTTTAAACATTGAATGTGTAAAGGATTAATGTTAAATCCTTCTTTTTTATAGAAAATCGTTTTCTTTGAAAGATGCGTATACAGATTAAAAGAATTTGCAGCGGGCTTGTTTTGGCTATGCTGATCCCGGTTTTGTCCGGTTTTACTCAGGGTATGGAATTTGAAAACTACAATCCTCCGTCCACGCTTGTGGTAGCCGGAGCCCCGGTGCTTTCTGCCCGCTATCCCTTTGTAGATGTGCACAACCACCAATGGAATATGAATGCGGATGGCCTCGATAAGCTGATTGCAGAAATGGATAAATTAAACATGAAAGTGATGGTTAACCTCAGTGGCGGCAGCGGGGAGAAGCTCAAAGCAATGACTGATGCCATCAAGGCCAAATATCCCAACAGGTTCAAGGTATTTGCCAACCTTGACTTTAGCGGTATCGGCAAACCCGGATGGACCGAAAAAACGGTCCGCCAATTGGAAACCGATGTTAAAAATGGTGCAGCAGGATTAAAGATCTTCAAAAACCTTGGCCTTTCAGTCATCAACGATCAGGGTAAACGCGTAACCGTGGATGATCAGGTGCTCGATCCGGTTTGGGCCAAATGCGGGGAGTTGAAGATCCCGGTGCTGATACACACTGCCGACCCAAAACCCTTTTGGGATCCTTTTGATGCCACCAATGAACGTTGGCTCGAATTGAAAACCCATCCCCGTCGCAAACGCGGAGCCGATGATCCTGCACCCTGGGAAACTCTGATAGAAGAACAGCACCGGATGTTTAAAAAACATCCCCAAACTACTTTTATTGCAGCGCATTTTGGATGGTATCCCAATGATTTGGGAAAATTAGGCAACCTGTTGGAGGAGATGCCGAATGTGGTGGTTGAATTTGGGGCAGTGATCGCCGAATTGGGTCGTCAACCCCGCACTGCAGCTGCCTTTTTCAAAAAATTTCAGGATCGTATTTTGTTTGGAAAAGACAGTTGGGTGCCCGAAGAATATGGTACCTATTTCCGTGTGCTTGAGAGCGCTGATGAATATTTTCCGTATCACAAAAAATACCATGCTTTCTGGCCGATGTATGGCATGGACCTGTCAGAAGATATTTTGCAAAAAGTATATTATAAAAATGCCTTACGTATTCTCCCGGATATGGATGCTGACCTTTTTAAAAAATAGTTCGATCCCTACGGGTATTTCGTTCTTATCCGGCTTTATTTAAGAAAAGGGCTGCCTTATTGCAAAAAGGGATTGTATCGTTTTTCCTCACCAATAGTGGTTGCGGGACCGTGTCCGCTATGAACAATCGTTTCTTCGGGAAGCGGCAATAATCGCGTCCGGATGCTTTCAATCAATTGTTGATGATTGCCACCGGGCAGGTCTGTCCGGCCAATGCTGCGTTGAAAAAGCACATCACCTCCTATTAAAAAGCCCTGTGCTTTGCAATAAAAACACACATGACCGGGTGCGTGTCCGGGAGCAAAAATGACTTCGAGTTCATCTTCTCCAAGTTGCAGGATGTCTTCGTCTTTCAGGTCCAATAGCGGCCCTTCATACTGTGGATAAGGCAGATTGTACATCTGTGCCGCCCAGGGCCCTCTTTCAAGTACCGGTTTTTCCAGCGGATGCAAATGTGGCGTTAAACCATATTTCTCAGTTGCCCATTTCAATCCGAAAACATGATCAAGATGGGCATGAGTATTTAATATTTTGCTAACATGTAATCCGTTCTTTTCTATATAAAAGGCTAATTCAGTCTCCTCTTCGGGAAAGTAGCACCCCGGATCGATAATACAGGCTTCCAATGCAGCGTTGTGCAATACATAGGTATTTTCAGCTATAGGACTAAAGGTAAATTGTTTAATTTGCAGCATACTTGATAAATTTATAGCCTGATTTCATTTTTTTGAGCAAGAGGTAAACTGTCAGGTGCAAATAAGCGTATTTTACACGGGATTATGTTAATTCATTTGAAATAATGCCACTTTAAATAATGCTGTTTTTGAAACCGCTACCTTTATTTGTTGTTATAAGCGTATTCATTCATTTTTTTTGAACCATAGATAATTACATGCATTTTTCAAACTCTTTGAGGCAGTTATGGACCGGTCTGCTTTCGGTAGGTTTTTTTTCCATCATTGCCTTTTCAGCTGAAGCGCAGGTTTCCTCTGTAGAATTTGGCAAAAACAGAATTCAGTACAAAAAGTACAACTGGAGGTTTTACCAAACTCCCAATTTCAATGTCCACTTCAACGAGGGAGGACTTGAACTGGCAAAATTTGTGCTGCAGATAGCCGAAGAAGAACTGGGTCAGATAGAATCTTTTACTGAAAACGGATTGCAGCGCCGGGCAAACATTATTGTTTATAATACTTACGACGATTTGCAAGCGACCAATGTAGGATTGGTAAATAACGTGCCCGACGTGGGCGGGCTTACCCGGCTTGTAAACAACAAAATGCTGGTTTACTTCAATGCTAACCACGACGATCTCCGCACACAAGTGCGCGAAGGCATCGCCCGGATACTCCTCGACAATCAGCTTTCCGGAGATAATATCGGGGAGATTGCCGGAAACGCTGCTCTTCTCGATCTGCCCAAATGGCTTACCGATGGTTATGTAGCCTACACGGCCGAAGCATGGAGCCCGCAAATGGATGACAAACTCAAAAATGCCCTGCTTGGACGTGATTACAAGAATTTCTATCAGTTTGCCTTCAAGGAGCCGGATCTCGCCGGTCATGCTTTTTGGTATTATATAGCCAACAATTACAAAAAAGAAAACGTCACTTATTTTTTATATCTCGCCACACTGTACCGCAATCTAAACAGTGCTTCGCTTAGAATTGCTAAAAAGAAATTCAAAGATGTGCTATCGGATTTTATGCAAAAAGAAACCGATAAGTACTACGAAGAAATCAGGGGTCGTCGCAGCAATGTACGCGGACAAATGACGATTTCGGAAGTGGTTACGGATAATCAGGATTTTTTCCACTTTGCCCCGAACCCCAATCCGAGGTCCTATACCTATGCTGTAGCTGAATACATCAAAGGATTTTACCGCGTGGTATTGGTAGAGGATTATGTGAATCGTACGGTTTTGATCAAAAACGGGATTCGTACCGAAAAGCATGAGCGGAATCCAAACTATCCCATCATGACCTGGGATGGCCGGGGTACAAGACTGGCAGTGATTTATCGCGAAAAGGACAAAACTAAATTATTGATCAAGGATCTTGTCAACCGGTCAAGTGATATCAAGGTCGAACTGCCCTTCGATCAGGTGCAGGATGCTCAATATTTCCTCGACTACCGTAAAATCGTGATGAGTGCCGTAAGAAACGGGCATACCGATATCTTCATTTATAATGTTACAAGCGGGAAAGTAGATCAGTTAACTGATGATGTATGGGATGACCTCGATGCCTCCTATGTTTCGTTTCCCAATAAGACCGGTATAATATTTTCCAGCAACCGGCCCGGACCCGAATTGAAAGGCAGCGATACTTCGCTTCCAAGCAGTAACCGGTACAATGTATTTCTGGCTGATTACGATGAAAAAGCAGGGTTCCGTCAGATCACTCAATTGACCAACCTGCCTTTCGGCGATGCCCGATATCCCATGCAGTACAATGTCAACCACTACACCTTCGTATCCGATCAAAATGGAATTGGCAACCGGTATGCCGGATTTTTCACCACAAAGGCAGATGGACTCGATACGCTTGTTTTCATTGGTGAAGAAGTATTGCGCAACCCCGATGGTAAAGAAGTAGACAGTACGCTCAAGGCCTGGGATTTGCCCGAGCCGGACTCCATTGGGTTTGTGGCACTCACCAAAGATTCCACCTATACCTTCCCGATGACCAATTACCAAAGCAGCCTGCTCGAAACCCGAAATGCCGGTGACCGTGGTCAGGTAAGTGAGGTGACGCAGCAAAGCGATTTGAAAATGCTGTACCGGCTCCGGGTGGACAGCAACACCCTGAAAAGGAGAAATGTAACAGCAAGGCCTACGGAGTACATGAAAAAAGTGATGCAGGAGGCAAGAGCGCAAAAGGGAGTTGCCACCACCTACAAGCCGGCGGAAAAGGCAACGGCCGATTCCTCTGCCCCCAAAGGATTTATCACCGAATTTGAAGAAGAAATAGCCAAGGCCAAGAAGGATTCCAATTACTCTGATCCTTTCCTGACCCTTCGTCCGCAGGAAACAGAAAGGGTATCTGCATTGGCTAAGGCGAGGCTATATAAATATAAAATGCGTTTCAGCAATGACTACCTGCTCGGCGGGGTCAGCAATAATATCATCATCAACCGTTTTCAGCCTTATGCAGGCGGTTCGGGTCCGGTACAATTGAATAATGGAAACAATGTCAGTTGGGCTTTCCTGGCAAGCATTAGTGATATGATGGAAGACTATCGCTTTAGCGGAGGTATCAAACCGGGATTTAATTTTACCGATAACGAGTACTTCATGTCCTTTGATAATTTCCGCAAAAGGGTGGATTGGGGACTGCTTTTTTACAGAGGGGGTAATAGCTTTTTCGATCAGAATATTGGGATCAACGGCAAGCAGTTTACCAATATTTATCAGGGTAAAATCGTTTATCCAATTGATAAGGCCCGGAGTATCCGGCTGATTCCTGCCTTCCGCTTCGACCGTTTTGTAGCGCAGGCAAGCCGCGATTTTCCTCCGGCTCTGTTAATACCGGATCAGACCCTCAGTTACATGAACCTGAGGTTGGAATATGTGTACGACAACGTATTGAACAAGGCGCAGAATATTTATAATGGGTTGCGGTATAAAGTATATGTAGAGAATATCTTTCAGACCAAGCGCGAAAATGAACAGCCGCGACAGCAGACCTATAATGTAGGAGCCGATTTCCGGTATTATTATCCTATTTACCGCAACTTTATTTGGGCGGGTCGCGCAGCCTTTGATGCAAGTTGGGGAAATCAAAAGCTTATTTATTATCTGGGAGGTATCGATTCCTGGATCAGTCCGAAATTTGAAAATGCAAACCGTCCCAATCCGGAAACCAATTATGTGTATCAGACCCTTGCAGTCAACATGCGGGGTTACAATCAAAATATGGCCAATGGAAACAATGCCATGGTCATTAACAGTGAATTACGGTTGCCGGTATTCTCTACTTTTTTCAACAAACCGATTAACAATGCTTTTCTCAGAAACTTTCAGTTGACTCAGTTTATTGATTTGGGTACGGCCTGGGAAGGTACATTTAGTGGCATAGCAAGGCCAAGCGTTACTTACGGAACAGACGATCCCAACAATCCTTTGGTGGTTACGGTAAAAACACCGGGTGTAGGTCCTTTTGCCGGTGGGTATGGTTTTGGAGCTCGTTCTACTTTGCTCGGTTATCTGGTGAAAGTAGATGCTGCCTGGCAAATGAATGGTCTCTTCAGGGGTAGACCGATCTGGTATTTCTCGTTGGGACTTGATTTTTAAGGGATTGCTAAAGGGCATACTAAAATGGAAAGCGGCGAAAGGAGATCGGATGATGGGGTTTTTTGAGGTTTTGTTTAATCTTAAGATACACCCCGATTTAATTGGTTATCTTTGTCAGCTATTTTGCCCGGTTTGGGTAGTTAAAATTTAGAGGAAAAGAAAGAATTATGGCAAAACATTCATTACACTGTTCCTTTTGCGGAAAAAGCCGCGATGAGGTAAAAATCCTTATTGCAGGACAGGAAACCGTTCACATTTGCGAACAGTGCGTGGAAAGTGCCCGTGAAATTGTGGAACAGGAACTCGCCCTCCACAACAAAAAGTTTACGGCACCCGGCGCATTCAAACTCAATGTCAAAAAGCCCACTGAAATCAAGGCATTTCTCGATCAATATATCATCGGCCAAACCGACGCTAAGAAAATTCTGAGTGTGGCGGTGTATAACCACTATAAACGTTTGACCCAAAAAGTCAGCAACGATGAGGTGGAGATTGAGAAATCGAATATCATATTGGTTGGCGAAACCGGTACAGGTAAAACTTTGCTGGCGAAAACGATTGCCCGCATGCTGAATGTACCCTTCGCTATTGTTGATGCTACTGTTTTTACAGAGGCAGGCTATGTAGGCGAGGATGTGGAAAGCATGCTGACCCGTCTGTTGCAAAACTGCGATTACGACGTTCAGGCAGCTGAACGCGGGATTGTATATATTGATGAAATAGATAAAATTGCCCGTAAAGGTGATAATCCAAGCATCACCCGTGATGTGAGCGGAGAAGGCGTGCAACAGGGCTTACTGAAAATGCTCGAAGGAACCGAAGTGTTGGTGCCACCTCAGGGCGGACGCAAACACCCCGAACAAAAACTCATCAAACTTAACACACAAAATATCCTCTTTATTGCAGGTGGGGCCTTCGATGGAGTGAATCAATTGATTGCCCGTCGGGTAAATACCAATGCTATTGGTTTTAATGTAAACAAGGAATTACAGGAATATCAGCGGAAAAACCTGCTGCAGTTCGTAAACGCTCAGGATTTGAAATCCTTTGGTCTCATCCCCGAACTGCTTGGCCGGCTTCCGGTGATCACACACCTCGATCCTCTCGATAAGGAAACGCTTCGTTCTATATTGACCGAACCTAAAAATGCTTTGATCAAACAATACACTAAATTGTTTGAACTCGAAGGGATTGAACTGGAGATTGAAGAGGATGTGTATGACTTTATTGTGGAGAGGGCGCTTGAGTTTAAGCTGGGTGCAAGGGGATTACGCAGCATTTGCGAAAGCATTTTGACTGATGCCATGTACGAACTTCCGGGATTGATGCAGAAGAAATTTGTACTCAATATGGAATATGCTCATGAGCAGTTTGCAAGCAGCAGGATGAATAAATTACGGGTTGCGTAGCAAAGTACATGATGATTCCGCCGATGTCCCGGCAGATTAAAAGGGATCCCAGGCATTCATTTTTTACTCAATAAAACAGAAACACCATGAATGAACTCATTGAAAAACTAAAAACACAGGCCGGTATTACCGAAGATCAGGCTATTAAATCGCTCGAAGCAATTAAGAATTTTGTAAAAGAAAAATTCCCCATGCTTGGCGGCGCTGTTGACAATATATTTAAGTCAGAAGGAAGCACCAACGATCCGATGGAAGCACTTGCAGAAGCGATTCCCGGAGTTGAAAAAGAGTCCTGGATGGACAAGATCTCCGATTTGATCCCAGGTGAAATGGGTGAGAAAGCGGAAAGTTTTGCCAAAAAGACTGCAGATGGTGCGGAAGATGCTTACGATATGGCAAAATCAAAAGCAAGCGATACCTACGACAAGGCCAAGGCAGGTGCTGAAGACCTGATGGAAAAAGCAAAAAGCAGATTCGACGATTTTACAAGGAAATAAAATAGCACTTTAGCTTCCTGCGCTGGAAGCCGGTTAGAAAACCCTGTCGGAAAACCGGCAGGGTTTTTTGTTTTCATAGCCTGAGAGCCGGCCCATACGAAAAGCTTTCTTTCCCCTTTTCCTGTTACCTTTTATTTAATAGCAGCCTTTCCAAAATCCTGATTTATGCCAGAACGGTTTCATCCCTGCACTGCTATCCTGCACTCACTCATATTTTCCTCTCCGCTTTCCCGGATATATGATCCTCTTGAACGGCCTGCCGGCATGGCCGGGGCAAAAAAGCATGATCAAATATTATGATGAAAATAATAAGGTATCCTGTGTTTTTTAAGCAATTTGCCGTTACTTTAAAATCTAATAGAAGATCTCCCGGTTCCCTCAAAGAATCCCTTTATGAATCCGTTTGAAGTTTTCTTAAAAATGTCATATGATGGAAAATTACCCCACATGTAAGGTCACGGTCAACGATTTTGAATTTGATATCGATGCCACCACCATTCAACAGGCAGATATCCTTCCGCTTTCCCCCACGCATTTACATATTATCCTACATCATAAGACCTATGGCGTCAGGATCCTGCCCAATCCCGAATCAGAGAAAATGTTTAGCGTGGAAGTGGATGGCGAAATCTTTTCGGTAGACATCAAAGATGCATTCGATGTGAAGCTCGATCAGATGGGTTTCAAAACCGTTAGTGCCCGGTTAATCAAAGAGGTCAAAGCTCCGATGCCGGGTTTGGTGCTCGAAGTGGTGGTTCAACCCGGTCAGGAAGTGGTTGAAGGCGATAAGTTACTCATTCTCAGTGCCATGAAAATGGAAAATAGTATTCTGATACATACGGCTGCCACCATCAAAAAGGTCTGTGTGGCTCCCGGCGAGGCCGTGGATAAAGGGCAGGTATTGATTGAACTTGAATAAATAAAAAGCATTGCTATGCAAAAAATATTGGTAGCCAACCGCGGGGAGATTGCCCTGCGTATTATGCGCACCATTCGAAAAATGGGCATTCAATCGGTGGCTGTTTATTCAGAAGCCGACCGGCGGTCGCCCCATGTGGCCTTTGCCGATGAAGCCGTTTGTCTTGGCCCTGCGCCCTCCAACCAATCCTATCTTAATGGCGAAAAGATCATTGCTTTTTGTAAAGAACTTGGTGTGGATGGCATTCACCCCGGCTATGGTTTCCTCAGCGAGAATGCTGATTTTGCCCAAAAGGTAAAGGATGCAGGGATTATTTTTATCGGACCCGGCCCGGATGCTATGCGGGTGATGGGTTCTAAACTCGCTGCCAAGGAATGTGTGAAACACTACAATATTCCAATGGTCCCCGGCATCGATCAGGCCATAACGGATCTCGCACTTGCAAAGAAGATCGCTGCCGAAATCGGCTATCCCATTCTCATCAAAGCCTCCGCAGGTGGGGGAGGAAAAGGGATGCGGATCGTACACAAGGATGCTGATATAGAAGAACAAATGCAACGCGCTATCAGTGAGGCTACTGCAGCCTTTGGGGATGGTTCGGTATTTATAGAAAAATACGTGACCTCTCCAAGGCATATTGAAGTACAGGTTCTCGCCGATAATGAAGGCAATGTGATCCATGCTTTCGAACGGGAATGCAGCATTCAGCGACGGCATCAGAAAGTGATTGAAGAAACGCCTTCAGCTATCATAACTCCGGAATTACGCAAAAAAATAGGAGATTCAGCCGTCATGGTTGCCAAATCCTGTAACTACGTCAGCACGGGCACCGTTGAGTTCCTGATGGATGATCAGTTAAATTTTTATTTTCTGGAAATGAATACACGGTTGCAGGTAGAGCATCCGGTTTCAGAAATGATCACCGGACTCGATTTGGTGGAAGAGCAGATTCGTATAGCAAGAGGAGAAACCCTACGTTACAAGCAGGAAGATATCCTTATGAACGGGCATGCCCTCGAATTGCGGGTCTATGCCGAGGATCCTTTGAATAATTTTCTACCATCGATTGGTACGCTCTCCACCTATATCGTTCCACAGGGCGAAGGCATTCGGGTAGATGATGGCTACGAGGAAGGCATGGCAATCCCTATTTATTACGATCCCATGATTGCCAAATTGGTGGTACATGGCAAAGACCGCACCGATGCTATACAAAGGATGCGGCAGGCGATCCGGGAGTTTAAAATAATCGGTGTGGCCACTACGCTCCCTTTTGGCAGTTTTGTTTGCGAACACGAAGCTTTTATTTCGGGGCATTTTGATACCCATTTTGTACAGAAATATTACACACCCGACCTTTTAGTAGAAGCACAAAAGGAAAAAGCTTTGATAGCAGCGATTGCAGCCGTTTATTATTATCAGGAAAAGCAAAAACAATTGAAGCCGATAGATCATAAAACCACAAGCTGGAAAAGAAGGCTTTCTCATTGATACAAAACACGAATACCCCCAACAGCATAAATATAAATACCATGAAGACCAAAGTGGAAATATTGCGGGAAAAGCTTGCCGACGGAAAACTGGGTGGTGGCGCCAAACGAATTGAGGCGCAACATGCCAAGGGAAAACTCACCGCAAGAGAAAGAATACAATTGCTGATGGATCCCGGTTCTTTCGAAGAGATCGGTGCACTTGTTATTCACCGGACCAAAGACTTTGGGATGGAAGCACAACAGTTTTACGGCGATGGTGTGGTTACAGGATACGGAACGATCAATAACCGGTTGGTGTACGCTTTTGCACAGGATTTCACGGTATTTGGCGGAGCGCTGTCTGAGACCCACGCCGAGAAAATCTGTAAGGTGATGGACATGGCTATGAAAGTAGGGGCACCAATGGTAGGGCTCAACGATTCCGGCGGAGCCCGCATTCAGGAAGGGGTTCGTTCCCTCGGCGGCTATGCCGATATTTTTTATCGCAATGTGCAGTCTTCCGGAGTTATTCCTCAAATCTCTGCAATCATGGGGCCCTGTGCCGGTGGGGCAGTGTATTCCCCTGCTATGACCGACTTTACCATCATGGTGGAAAACACAAGCTATATGTTTGTAACCGGCCCCAATGTGGTAAAAACGGTGACGAATGAAGAAGTGAGTTCTGAAGAATTGGGCGGGGCATCCACCCATTCAGTGAAGTCTGGCGTTACCCATCTGACAGCGGTAAACGATATGAACTGCATAGCGCAGGTAAAAAAATTACTTAGTTATATCCCGCAAAATTGCGAAGATGTTGTGCCGAAATTGCCCTACGATCTTGGGGAGGAATACCGCGATGTCCTTGAGAATATTGTTCCGGAAAGCCCCAATCAACCCTACGATATTCGTCAGGTGATTGAAGGGATTTGCGATGAAGAAAGCTTCTTTGAGATGCATCCCTATTACGCAGATAATATCGTGGTAGGCTTTGCCCGGTTGGCCGGTAGAAGCATTGGCGTGGTAGCCAATCAGCCGCAAAGCCTTGCCGGGGTGCTCGATATTGATAGCTCTAAAAAGGGTGCGCGGTTTACCCGCTTTTGTGATTGCTTCAATATTCCGTTGTTGGTATTGGTAGATGTTCCGGGCTTTTTACCGGGTACCGATCAGGAGTGGAATGGCATTATTACCAACGGAGCCAAATTGCTTTATGCCTTTAGCGAAGCCACGGTACCAAGGGTCACCGTCATTACCCGCAAAGCTTATGGCGGTGCATACGATGTAATGAACAGCAAACATATTGGTGCCGATATGAATTTTGCCTGGCCCAATGCCGAGATCGCTGTCATGGGAGCCAAGGGGGCTTCCGAGATCATCTTCAAAAAGGAAATCAGTGAGGCGGCAGATCCTGCGGCCAAACTGCTTGAAAAAGAAAAGGACTATGCCGAAAAGTTTGCAACGCCTTATCAGGCAGCTGAACGGGGCTATATTGACGAAGTGATTGAACCCCGCGAAACCCGTCGCAAACTCATCAAGGCCTTTGCCATGCTCGAAAACAAAGTAGCGAAGCGGCAGAGGAGGAAACATGGGAATATTCCGTTGTAATTTGATCTTCCGGTGAAGAGATATTTTGTTTATCTGATTTTTCGGCTAAAGCCGGTTGAGACTTCGACTTGGTTTGTGATCAACCTAATAAAGCAGGTTGGTCTCAGGCAAGTGCTTTGTGAACCTGTGAACTATAAGTTTTTGTAGAACTTTGGTTTGGGGCAAAGCTGCGGTAGGCCCGAAAAACCCGGCATAATGGCACTTTCGAAACTCAACGGGGAAAGGAATTAAAAATACTAACCTTTAGAATTCTATCCTGATATTCAATTTACCACGAATATTATGTAGGAGACCATTTTTACTGAGGTTTGCCCAATAGGAGAACTTGTTATAAATTTGACAGTATCTGTCAAATTAAAATTGTCAAAATGAATAGCTTAGGCGATACCATTCGGAAATTAAGAAAGGAAAAGGAATTGCCTCTACGAACAGTTGCAGGCTTTCTTGATATAGACCAAGCCATTCTTAGCAAAGTTGAGAGAGGGAAGCGCAAACCGACAAGAAATCAGGTGGTGAAACTGGCAAGGTATTTTAAAGTGAAAGAAAATGACTTACTCGTTGCATGGCTTAGCGACAAATTGGTTTCTGAAGTGGTAAATGAAAATATTGCTTTGAAAGCCCTTCAGGTAGCAGAAGAAAGAGTAACTTATATTTCAAACCCAAAGCTTAGCAAAAGCAATATGATTCATGCTATAAAATCTGTTTTAAAAAATGATGGTCGGGTGTCCGGTGCATGGTTGTTTGGCTCATTTGCAAGAGGAGAAGAGAAATCTAACAGCGATGTTGATATTATGATTGAATTAAACAATGAAAAGCAATATTCAATGTTTGACCTGCTCGATATTGCTTTCTTGCTGGAAAATAAAATTTCACGTAAAGTGGATTTGGTTGAAAAAGGATATTTAAAAGGGTTTGCTTTACAAACTGCGACAAACGATCTGGTAAAAATATATGGATAAACTAACGGCTAAAGAAAGAGGGGAACATATGTTAGCCGCCATTCAATTGATTAAAGAATTTGTGGCCGGCATAGATGAAAAATCTTTTGTTAATGACCTTAAAATTCAAAGTGCCGTACAATATCAATTTTTAATAATTGGCGAAGCTATCAGGTATATAGATGATGCTGTTTTAGCAAAATATACATACCCATGGCATATACCCCGGTCGTTCAGAAATTTTATTATACATGAATATCATGAAGTAAAAATGGAAAGAATTTATTTCGCAACACAAGATTTGGATGAACTGGAAACACAGATCCAGCTCCTGGTTCAAAATGAATTTTAATCAAATATTTTTTGTCTTTATTGACCTTTTATAATTACAATATGTAGAGTTTCAAAATACCAATCTCTAAGAAGAAATTTTGTTCAAAACAATCTTGGGAAATGGTGTGCTAAATAATTTCAAACAGAGAAATTTTCAGGTCAGGGAATAAAGTTGCGAAGCGGCAAAGTAGGAAACATGGGAATATTTCGTTGTAATTCTATCTTCCGGTAAAGAGTTATTTTGTTTATCTGATTTTTCGGCTAAAGCCGGTTGAGACTTCGTCTTGGTTTGTGCTCCACCTGCTGAAGCAGGTGGGAATTGAAGATCGGTTTAGTTCTTAATACATCCGGGAGATTTCGATAATCGGCTAAAGCCGAATAAATATTCCGACTTGGTTTGTGATTTACTTTCTGGAGCAGGTGGGAAATGAAGGTAGTTTTAGTTTTAACTCTTACTTGAGATTTCAATATCCGGCTAAAGCCGGTTGAGACTTCGTCTTGGTTTGTGCTCCACCTGCTGAAGCAGGTGGGAATTGACCATATTTAAATTTTACAGGATTTCTGAGACTAGTTTAATCGGCTAAAGCCGATATCGGCTGTAACGCTGTTATCAATCCGAATAAAAAGGGTATTATAAAAAGATATCGTTCAAGGGTTTAACCGGTTAGAATTTAAGATTTTCCATGTAGTGAGGATTAACTGCAATCTTCCTCCAAAGAAGCAGTCTTCAATCGGATTGGGCTTTAGCCCTTTCCCCTAAAGCGACTCCAATCACTTCCCTGGCTTTAGCCAAAACAAACGCAAGGTTAAACTATCGGATCGGACATTGTAACCTTCCCTCCAAGCCCGTGTCAGGGTGTATTCGGAGTATCCTTCGGCGCTTTATGGTGATGCTGCCGAACCGGTTTGGGACCGGTCCTCTTTTCGCCACCTGCATTATCTGATTGCCGTGGTCCGGCTTTGCCAGAGCCCCTGCCTGATCCGCCTGATTTTCCGCCAGATCTGTTGCCACCGCCTTTAAAGCCACCACCGCCTCTACCGCCAAATCCACCCTCAAAGCGGCGTTCAAAAGGTTTCCATTCGGGGGTTGGTCCAAGTTCGGTTGCTACCGGAAGTTTGGGTACTTCCTTTTCAAGCAGCTTTTCGATATCGGCAAATTTGCGTTGGTCTTTTGGATTCACAAGCGTCAATGCAGTACCGTTACGTTCTGCCCTTGCGGTCCGGCCAATGCGGTGTACGTAATCTTCCGCATCGTGCGGAACATCGTAGTTGATCACTAGGTCAATAATGTCAATATCAATACCCCGGCTCAGGATATCGGTAGCTACGAGGATCTGTAATTTTTCGTTACGGAAATCAAGCAGCACTTTTTCCCGTTCGAGCTGATCGAGGTCGCTGTGTATTTCGGCCACTTTCAGATGTGCTCTTTTCAGGTCGAAAGTCAGTTTTTTTACGCTGTCCTTGCTGCTGCAAAATACAATCGCAAGCCGGTAGGGGTTGGTACGCAGCATCTGCGATACAAGCCGGATCTTTTGTTCGTCGTAAATGATAAAAGCACCCTGACGGATTTTTTCCGGGGGTTTGCTGATGGCAATATTTATCTCCTCAGGATTGTGGAGGATCTTCCGGGCAAGCTCCCGCATTTTGGGAGGCATGGTAGCGCTGAAGAGCAGGTTCTGTCGTTCCTTGGGCATAAAGCCAATGATCTTGAGAATATCACCGTGAAAACCCATATCGAGCATCCGGTCGGCTTCGTCGAGGATCAGATATTTAAGACCCTGCAATTTTACATACCCCATGTTGAGGTGGGCAATCATACGGCCCGGGGTACAAATCACCACATCAGCGCCGGTGCTTAACGCTTTTTTTTCTGCATTAAAAAGATCCCCGTCGCCACCGCCATACACCGGTATGCCACTTACGTCGGTAAAATAACCCATGCCCTCGAGTGCCTGACTAATTTGAATGGCGAGTTCGCGGGTAGGTACAATCACCAATGCTTTTATAGAATGATGATCCTGTGGTTCGGTAAGAATTTTATGAATGATTGGCAGTAAAAAGGCAGCGGTTTTTCCGGTACCGGTTTGAGCCGATGCAATCAGGTCTTTTCCCTCAAGGATAAAAGGGATCACTTGTTGTTGAACGGGGGTTGGCTTTGTATACCCCATCGAATCGATGCTTTCCTGCAGACGGGGCTCAAAATTAAAATCTGTAAATTTCAAAGTGATGTTGATGTTTTTTTTTAGAAATGTAAATTTCTCTGATTTGTTTTTTTAATTATCTGTGGGGATACTATACCCCGCCAATATGAAATATCCCCCGCCGGTACGACATTTGCCGTTGTCCCCGTTGTCCCCGTTTCCCCCCGTTGTAGAGACGCAATGCATTGCATCTCTACAACGGGGGGAAATGCATTGCGTCTCTACAACGGGGGAAACGCATTGCGTCTCTACAACCACGGTGAAAACAGGAAAACATTTATTCCATAATTTCCCAAACCTCATTACCGCGTAGCAATTTCGCCAGATTGCCTTTGCCTTTTTTCTCAATCGCCTGTTCAATCTGAACCGCCATCAGGTCCTCATAACATGGCCGGTTGGCTTGATAGAAAACACCAAAAGGCCTTGGGAAATGGCCTTCGATGCGGGGATCATCAAACATCCGTACCAATATCTGTGCTTTGTAAAAATCCTGTTCATCATGGATCCACAGATCCTCCGCCGAAAATCCTTCGCCGAGGGTAACCACTTCGGGACGCAGTCCGTTCAGCCGGATTCCTTTTTCATTGTTGGCTCCAAACACAAGCGGTTTGCCTTGTTCCAGAAACAATACTTCCTGTGCTTTCGATTTTTTATCCGTAAAAATTTCAAAAGCGCCGTCATTGAAGATATTGCAATTTTGATAGATCTCCAGAAAAGAAGAGCCTTTGTGCTGATGCGAACGCAACAGCATGGCCTGCATATGTTTGGGATCGCGGTCCATGCTGCGGGCAATAAAAGTGGCTTCGGCACCAAGCGCAAGCGCCAATGGATTAAATGGATGATCGAGACTGCCAACCGGCGTACTCTTAGTCACCTTATTCATTTCGCTTGTGGGCGAATATTGTCCTTTGGTAAGGCCATAGATCTGATTGTTGAACAACATGATGTTCACATCAAAATTCCGGCGCAGCAAGTGCATGGTATGGTTACCACCAATGCTCAGTCCGTCCCCATCTCCGGTTACAATCCAGACACTCAGTTCTGGCCGGCTTGCTTTGAGCCCGCTTGCCACTGCAGTAGCCCGGCCATGAATACTATGCATGCCATAGGTATTCATGTAATAGGGAAAACGGCTGCTGCAGCCAATGCCACTGATGATGGCAATATTTTCCCTTGGAATTCCGAGGGTAGGCATGATTTTCTGTACCTGCGCTAAAATAGAATAATCGCCACAGCCGGGGCACCATCGTACTTCCTGATCGGTTGCAAAATCTTTAGCGGTTAATGTAGGGGTGGCAACCGGAGCGGTTGCAGTATCCACAGCGTTCATATGATCTTTTTCCTTAAATAACGGTTCCTTGCAAAGTTAGTGGTAAACAGGCAGAATAAAATGGGGTGATTGAGCCGGGGCTCTGCAACTTTAACAGCCCCTCCACAAGTGGGTTTTATTTCCCTTTCCGGGATGCGTTGAGGCTCCTTAAACCGGGATAATTGAACCGCGGCAAGGGGGTCATATAGCGGTTTTTATCTTTTAAACTTATATTTACGGCATGCAAAAGACCGTCAACAAACACGTAAAACTCATGAAGGCTTTTACGCTGATCTGCACCACGCTGATGCAGCAGGCCTCCGCACAAATACCCGAAGTAAAAACAGGTACCCTGATCCGGCATGCCGGTTTTTCCTCTCAATTTGTGACCCCACGGCATGTGGATGTATGGTTGCCGGAAGGGTATGATCCGGTTCAAAAATATGCAGTGCTTTACATGCACGACGGACAAATGCTGTTTGATGCCAATACCACCTGGAACAAACTGGCCTGGGAAGTGGACGATATACTCGGTGAACTGATGGCTCAGGACAACGCACTTAAAACGATTGTGGTGGGGGTATGGAACGGCGGCAAATCACGACATTCCGACTATTTTCCACAAAAGCCATTCGAAGCGCTTCCGGCTGCTTTTACCGAACCCCTGCTCGAAACCGGGAGTCGTCCGGGAGGCGAAACCCTCTTTGCTAAAGGGTTACAAAGCGATCAATACCTTAAGTTTCTGGTAGAAGAGTTGAAGCCTTTTATCGATAAAACCTATGCTACCTTGCCCGATGCTGCCAATACATTTATCATGGGCAGCAGCATGGGGGGGCTTATCAGCATGTATGCCTTGTGCGAATACCCCAATGTTTTTGGCGGTGCGGCCTGTTTATCCACGCATTGGCCGGGTATTTTTTCGATGGAAAACAATCCCATTCCCGATGCTTTTATTGCTTACCTCGAGAAAAACCTGCCCGATCCGGCAACGCATAAATTGTATTTCGATTATGGGACCGCCACCCTCGACAGCCTTTATAAACCTACTCAGATAAAGGCCGATGCTATTATGCAAAAACATGGTTGGAGCGAAAAGCAATGGATTACCCTTGAGTTTCCCGGGGCGGATCATAGCGAAAAGGCATGGAATGCAAGATTGGATAAATCCCTGTTGTTTTTGTTGGGGAAATAAGGTGAAGGGGAGTTTTGGTAAATGGAATTTCCGGGTAAAATGAAGTGCCTCCTGTGGAGATTGCTTCCTTTTATTACGTTTTTTTCTGTTTAAAAGCCGCCTGTCTGCATGAATGTAACGGCGGGTTGAATCCCTCCGCTCTAATGCTAAATAATAAAAAGGGCCCCTGTGCGATCTATCGAATGAACAGATCGCACAAGGATAAGGTTCAAGTGAAAAAAGCAATTCATTAATTGATCAGTAAAAAAACTGCTCGGATACAATTTTACCATCCTTCACTTTATACACCGCTACTTCATCCATTTTCATTCTTCCGGCTCCTTTCATGGTCACATCCATCCCCATGGCCACCGAAAAATAATCGCCGCCTACTACCGCAGGAGTACAGTAACCCCCATGCATTTCCTCCACCATTTCATTGAATTTTTCTCCTTTTTCCCGGATAGCATCCAATCCTTTTGCGCTTCGTAAATGCGGGTCGGTACCCGGCTCAATGCTTTCGCAATCTTCTGCGTACAGTTCCACCACAATTTTGTCCCAGGCTCCGGTTTGAGAAAACTCGTCAAAACGGGAAGCTACTTCCTTGGTTGTCATAATGATTTATTTAAGGCGAAAAATACAACAGGTTCTTTGTATGTCAAAGGGGATTTGGTACGAATTTCAATCCGAAAGGATAAGTGGCAGGCTTTCCCTATAAAGCTTCTCCAACAGCAATTCCTTATTTTTTACCATATACCCTTTGCAGGAAAGGATTATATTGAGCAACTAATTAAATGTGATTTTATGAAAAGAATGATTGGATGGCTTGCCATTTCCTTTGTAATTACCACCAGTTTTAGTGGATGTGCCACACTGAAAAGCCTGGGATTGATACCTTCTGAATTCGAAATGGTAGCAGGACTCAAAGATGCGCTTTCACAGGGGATGTTTGCCAGTTTCAATGCTTTTGCCAACCCGCAGGCCAATCCGGTTTTGCAGTTTGCCTTTCCAGGAGATGCTGCCAAAATTGAAAAGACCCTACGCGATCTTGGACTTGGGCAATTGGTAGATAAAACCACCGGCAAACTCACTAAGGCCATGGGGGATGCGGTGGTGGCTGCGAAACCAATTTTTCTCAATTCCATCAAACAAATGAGCATCGGCGATGCACTCGGTATCCTTGTAACCGATAACCCGCATGCTGCAACGGATTATTTTAAAAGGGTAAATACTCCCTTACTGATGGCAGCTTTTCGCCCGATTGTGGATAGCACCGTAAAAACGGATAACATAAATAACGACTGGCAAAAATTGACCACCGTTTACAATGCGGTTCCCTTTACAAAACAAAAGCTCGAAACCAACCTTGCGGATTTTCTGGCGGCAAGGGCTATTGACGGCATGTGTCTCATCATTGAACAGGAAGAGGAAAAAATCCGTAATCAATATGCCTTTCGCAAAACAGATATGATGAAAAAGGCCTTTGGCTACGCCGAAATGGAGATGAAGCGAAGAGGAATGATGGGGAAATAAAAACCGGTTCCCTGCTCAACCCGTATTCCGAAGTCCCCCTGCAATGGCATTTACAAGCATCAGTAACCTGGAAAGCAGATGCTCTTTGCCTGCAGAATCGGTATCTGGTGTATTGCGCCAGTTTTGCAGATAGGCTATTTGCAGATGATGCAACTGATCAAGGACCTGTCCGCGAAGTTTCAGATTTTGCAATTGCGTCGTGCGTCGTTCGGAAGCAGGACTTCCCAACAGCGTTGCTATTTGTAACAGGCCCCGGTTATGATCGGTCAACAACAGGTCGAGCAGATCTGTACGGGCCGGTTCTTCGGCAAGCGCCGCAAAACGCTCCATCCAATTTTTATCGGTTTGCAGCAAATTGGTTTCTACCTGAATCAGCGTGTACTTTAAAAAAGGCCAGCTTTCCACAGCCTGCTTCAATTGCCCGAAAGCCTCCGGATGTTCCCGCGATAACTGCTCAAGCGCACTGCCCATGCCATACCAACCGGTAAGGTGAAACCTGCTTTGGCTCCAACTGAATACCCAGGGAATAGCGCGCAGGTCATTCAGACTGCGTTTGCCGGTGCGTCTTGCCGGCCGCGATCCGATTTTACTTTGTTCCAGCACATCAATCGGGGTGGCCTGACTGAAAAATCCAATAAATCCCGGATGCTCCACCAATTGCCGGTAATGCGTAAAGGAGAACCCGGCAAGCTGATCGAGGACCTCCTCCGGAAAATGTTTTTGGTCAGAACCGGGTTGATGGCTGAGCATGGTTTGGCGGGCGGTTCCGGCAAGCAGCATTTCAAAATTATAAACGGCATTGATGCGGTTGGCATACTGCTGAGCAATACTTTCGCCCTGTACCGTTACCTTGATAGCACCATCGAGCGAACCCGGCGGCATGCTGTCGAGAAACCGGTGCATTTTACCCCCGCCGCGGCTGATTGTTCCTCCGGTGCCGTGGAAAAAACAAAGCCGGATCCCAAGCCCGGAACCTACCTTGCCGAGTTCTTTTTCTGCCTGATAAATGGCCCAGCGGCTTGCGAGGATACCCCCGTCCTTATTGCTGTCGCTGTAGCCGAGCATCACTTCCTGCACTGGATTGGCCTGCCGCGCAAGCCGGTCCTGGGTAATGCGGTGTTGCAAAAAGCTTTTTAAAATGCCGGGACCCGCTTGCAGGTCTTCAATCGTTTCAAACAAAGGCACCACCGGCCAGGGCATTTCGAGCAACCCGGCTTCGCGAAGCCACAGGTACACCAGCAAAAGATCGCTCAGACTCCGCGTCATGCTCACAATCAAAGAGCCAATGCCTTCGGGGCCATAATCTTTTACATGACGGGCAAGTACCTGATAACAACCCAACACAGCATCTGCCTCGGATCCTGCCGATATACCTGCCGAAAGAAAAGGGCGCGATGTTCTCAGTTCTGTTTCCAGAAACGCCAGTCTTTTTGCTTCGGGCCATTGCGAAAAATTGGTTTCCTCAAATCCTGCTTTTTCCAAAATCTGCTCAAGTGCTTTATCATGAAAAGCACTGTTTTGCCGGATATCCAATTTGGCAAGATGAAACCCGAAAGTTTGCACCATCCTTTCCAGCGGCAATACCATGGATTGCACCACCCGGTGCGCACCCATTGCTTCCATCGACTGTCTGAGGATCTGTAAATCGTATTCAAAAGCATCGGCAGTAGGGTAGCCGGTTCCGGCTATCCGGTTCGCGGTTCCCTTTGCCGTATTTTTCAGCCGGACCAGCATCAGGTTGGCCCACTGCCGCCACGGTTCGCCCGTATTTCTTTCCAGCGCTTTTTTGCCTGCCTCTTCCAGCAAGCCTGCTGCTTCAGCAATGGCATCGGATAACTGCATAGGTACCGGCTGACTATATCCCGAAAAACTCAGCGCATTGGCAAGAGCTTCGGTTTTTTGGCAAAGGATCTGTAAAGCGGCTTCGCGGTGTAAAAGCAGGGTTTCGCGGGTTATGCCGGCTATTACAAAAGGATGTCCGTCGCGATCGCCGCCCACCCAACTGCCAAACTGCAATTGCGGGTATTGCGAAGCCTGTTGCAGCAAGTTTACCGGTATGCCTACTGCTTGTAAGGCATCCTGTAATTGCTGATCAATATCCGGCAGGGTTTCGGGAAAAACCCGGGTAAAATAATGCATCACATTGGCGCGCTCAGCGGCTATGTCGGGTTTAGCCAGATAGATTTCCCCGGTTCGCCACCAACGTTCCAGCAGCGTCAGAATATCTTCCCGGATGCTTTGCTGTTCCACCTTGCTGTAGCTTGTGTTTTCGCGTTTTACCAGCAACAGGTACAGTTCCCGGTGCAATCCCAGCACGGTGACCCTTTTGGCTTCGGTGGGATGTGCGGTCAGAACCGGTTGTACCTTTGTTTTGGCGATCATTTCGAGCATCGTATCGGTAGCAATCGCTGCATTTTTCCACTGTAAAAGCGTTTCGGTCCAGGAGCCGCGGATGGCATGTGTTGCGCCAAGGTCTGCCTGACTGCGGCGGTATTGAGCAGCCCCGTTTTCCTCCACCATATTCAGCAATTGAAACGACATGCTGTAGGCCTGAACGAGTTTGGCAATATCCGCTTCCTGTAAATCCTCTGCGTTTTGCCCGGGATGTATCCACGGGAGCATTGCGGCTACTTTTTGTTCGCCAAGGCTGTTCAGCATATCGGCAAAACAGGTCAGTATAAATGCCAGATCAGATTCTATTTTCGAAGGGGTATTGATGGTGTTGGTTCCCATAGGTGGTTGCTTGATGGTTGTGGTGCGAATATACCCAAGGCATTCAGGAATGAAAAATGACATTCATCTGAATGGCAAAAACTCCGGGATTCGAAATATTTTTTTTGTTTATGGTTTTTTGTTTGTTTATGGTTTGTTTTTTGTTTTTGGTTTGTTTGTTTATGGTTTTTTGTTTGGGTGCGGGGGAAGGTCGGTGGAACACCAACCTTTAGGGTTTGGGTTTGAGCACGGGTCGGAATTAAAAAGAGGTTGTCATGCTGACGCAGGAAGCATCTTGGTTGCAACGCGTTCAATTTCAAACAGGGTTCCTTTTTAGTTTCTACAAAAGAACCGGGACTCCTCCTAATCCCTAATTTTCCAATTAACCTAACCCCAATTAACTAATCCCTAATTACCCCTTTATTTCACCCCTACAAAAGAGCCGCGATCCTTACTGCGTCCCGATGGCGTCCTTGGAATTTTCCTTATTGGAATTTTGATAAACCCACCCCTACCTATCGGTAGGCAGGCCGCCGATCTACTTTCGTTTTTGCCTAAACTCTTGGGGCGACCCCTGCTTGTTGAGCAGGTAAACTCTAGGGAGGGTGAAATTACTTTCGACCCTTTCCAAAATCTCTCAATTAACTCAATTCCTCCATTTCTCCTTTTGGAATTTGGAACCTGTCTGCCGACAGGTAGATTTTTCTTATTGGAATTTCCCTGTTGGAATTTTCCCTATTGGAATTTCTTCCTCCCCAATCCCTCAGTTAACCCAATTAACTCAATTCCTCCATTTTCCCTTTTGGACCCGAACATTCGGGTTTGGAATTTTCCTTATTGGAATTTCTTCCTCCCCAATCCCTCAATTAATCCAATTAACTCAATTCCTCCATTTCCCCTTTTGGACCCGAACATTCGGGTTTGGAATTTTCCTTATTGGAATTTCTTCCTCCCCAATCCCTCAGTTAACCCAATTAACTCAATTCCTCAATTTCCCCATTGGAATTTCTTTCCTCCCTAATTACTCAATTAACCAATCCCCCCCTACTCCATCTCCACCATCGCAGCCCCATCCGTATCTCCGTAATCCAGTGCCAGTTGTTTCAGTTCTTTTTTGAGTTGGGCGATTCTCGAAGCTTGCTTGGGGTCTTTGTATATATTTTTCATTTCTGTAGGGTCTTTTTTCAGATCGTATAGTTCCCAACTTACTACCGGAGCGGCAAAACGAATCAGTTTATACCGGTTGGTTCGGATACCGATATGTGGCGCCACCCGATGCGGTTCGGGGTATTCGTAATATCGGTAGTACATCGATTTACGCCAGTTGGTTTTGGCGGATTTCGCTTTCTGTATCAGTGGTAAAATACTTTTGCCCTGCACATCGCCGGGTATCGGAGCCCCGGCAATTTCGCGGAGCGTGGGGTTAAAATCAATGTTTACGATCATTTCGTCTACTACGGTTCCGGGTTTAATTACTCCGGGATACCTCATTACAAAGGGCGTACTCAGGCTTTCTTCGTACATAAACCGCTTGTCGAACCAGCCATGTTCGCCGAGGTAAAATCCCTGATCGGAGGTATAGATCACGACTGTGTTTTCGGCAAGCCCGGTGCTGTCGAGATAATCGAGTACCCGGCCTACATTGCGGTCGAGCGATCGGGCGGTGCTCAGGTAATCCTTCATATAGCGCTGAAATTTCCAACGAAGCAGGGCTGCGGAATCGTCTTTAATGCGCTCGTATTCCCGGGTGATGCCATCGTAATAGCCTTTGAAAGCGGCTTTTTGGGTTGGATTCAGCCGGCGGTAAACAGCCGCTGATGCATAGGGTGCAGGTGCTTTCAGGTCCCAACCAATCCGCATGGTTTTATCAATCGTCATATCCTGATCGGCAGCGGCGAGCCGGTCTTCGTAGCGGTCATAAAAATTGGCAGGCATTTCAAAATCGATGGAGTCATACACCCCGAGATCAGGCAGGTCGGGCAGCCACTCGCGGTGGGTAGCTTTTTGGCCGATCACCAGAAAAAAAGGTTTGGTGGTGTCGCGCTGATCGAGCCAACGGGTAGAAAAATCGGTGGTAATATCTGTTGCATAGCCGGGGTAGGTGAGCGTATCATTTTGCATGTTGATGAAGGCCGGGTTGTAATAATGCCCCTGTCCGGGAAGAATCTGCCAGTAATCGAAACCCTGTGGCAGCGATTCGAGATGCCATTTACCAATCCACGCCGTTTGGTAGCCGGCATCGGAAAGACCCTTTTGCACCTGCTGCTGTTGGCCATCAAAAAAACGGCGCGGGCCATTGTCGTACAGTCCGTTTTGGTGGCTGTATTTACCGGTAAGAAAAGTAGCGCGGCTTGGGGCACAAATGCTGTTGGTTACAAGCGCATTGGTGAACAGGGCTCCTTCCCGGGCAATCCGGTCGATACCGGGGGTGGTGATCTGTTTTTGTCCGTAAGCGCTGATCGCCTGCCGGGTATGATCATCGCTGAAAATGACCAGAATATTTTTGCGGGTTTGTGCTTGTGAGGTATGCGTTACCAAAAGCAGGAGCCCAATCAATATGCCGTTGACAGGGCCCTTTTTTAAGCGGAATCAATGGAAATTAATCATAAGCCGGGCGAAATAATGTGTTCGTAAAAGTAGGAAAACAGGGGCAGGTACCCGAAATCGTTTTCGAAGTCGGATAATTTTGAGATTGGCTACCTCCCATTTTCACATAAGTCCGTATATTTATTCAGTATCCAATAAATTTTGTGTATAAAATAATGTTGATTTTTAGAAATTGCCTTATGTTTGTATTGTGTAGATTGTACACACTAACCGATTGAAAGAAATAGAACGATTGCCTGAACTGTTTAGAAGAAACTAAAACATACAAGAAGCAGGTATTTGATAAATAAGAATATAGAGTTTATCTTTCCCATACTACGATTGGAAATACAGGTTCAGATAAGCACATCACCGGAGAAATAGCTAAAGACAGGTTTACAAACGCAGCCATACCGGTATGGAAAAACTTCCTTGCCGGAGAAATCCCATTCCGCACACATCCTGCTTTTTCAAGCAGACGGCCCTCACACTTTTTAGAAATAGATAGTTGGGTGCGATGTTCGGTTATTTGGTGGAATCATTTTTTAAAACAAGCAGAACGTAAAAATAGTAATGAGAAGCACCTTGTCATATGCCTTGAGGGGACATTTTCTCCGGCTTATTTTGCTGTTAATGGCATGTGGCGGAAGTGTGGGGGTGTGGGGGCAGTTTAATACGCCAACGATTAATGGAACAATTGCTGCCGGAGAATATGGGACTCATACAAACGGGCAAAATCAGCAGGGCAATGTTTACATGACCTGGGATGCTACCAATTTATACATTGGCATTATTAATGCAAATGTTGCGGAAGGTGCAGTCGTTTACCTTGATATCAACCCAATTGTACCCGTCAACGGTGGAACCAATGTAAATGGAACCAACGTAGGGTTTAACTATGATGGTACAAATTTCGCAGAATTGC
>JBGSNV010000325.1:0-34487 GCA_041739485.1 Chitinophagaceae bacterium | reverse complement strand
GGCGAGGGGTGGGAGAAAAAGGGGTAAATATGGTTGAATAAGTTAATTAAGGGATTTAGTAAAATAGGTTTGGGCTTGAAATATTAAATTTTTCAATTATGAATCATCTTGACGACTTGGTTTTGTATAAGAAAGCAGTAGAGTTGAGGAGATTGATTAAAACCATAGCGAACACATTTCCCCCTGAAGAGAGGTTTTCTTTAAAATCACAAATCAAAAGGAGTTCAAGATCAATTTCGGCGAATATTGCAGAAGGTTATGGAAGATATCATTATCAGGAAAACATTCAATTTTTGCGAATTGCCCGAGGTTCCTTATTTGAAGCAATTGATCATATTAGTGTTGCTTTGGATGAAGAGTACATTGAGGAACCTATCAAACTGAAAGTAACCAATGATTGCTATCTTCTTTTGAAAATTTTGAATGGGTACATTGCCTACTTAAAAAAGAGAAAAAATCCACCTGATGAAGCAGAATAAAATGATAATACAATTCTTACAAATCACCCAATTAACTTAATCACATAATTAACATAATCACTTAATTAACATAATTAACTATGAACAATTATAAAAATAAACCTTTTCGCTTTGACGATGAGGAACCGGAAACGCCCGATATGCCCACTATTGAAAATCCGATGGAGAAGATGATGAGTGGCTGGCAGTTTGATAAAAAGTTTATTGAGCAGCGCAAGGTGTTTTTGTGGGGCGTGGTAGACGATAAAAGTGCCAAAGACATTACAAGCCGTCTGTTGTATCTCGATGCGATTGATCCCGGTAAGGAAATTACTTTTTACATCAACAGCCCGGGTGGGATGGTAACAAGCGGCATGGTGATTTACGATACCATGCAGATGATTAAAAGTCCAGTTAGCACCGTCTGTATGGGCATGGCGGCAAGTATGGGGCAGTATCCTGCTAAGCGGGGGTAAAAAAGGCAAGCGTTACATCTTCCCTCATGGAGAAGTAATGATTCACCAACCAAGTGGCGGTGGCCGCGGTACAAGTGCCGATCTTGAGATCATGGCCGTACAGGTGATCAAAACCAAAGAATTGGGCGCAAGAATCCTTGCAGAAAATTGTGGTCAGACCTTTGAAAAAGTGATGAAGGATTTCGACCGCGACTACTGGATGGATGCCAAAGAAAGTATTGAATACGGCATTGTAGACAAGTTGATCGAAAAAATTTAATCGTCGCTTTCCGTAATGAATCATCCGGATTTCAAAATTCACTTTTTGAAATCCGGATTTTTTTTCCCTGATCACAAAGGCTTTGCAGCCTTCCCTGAATTTTGTATCTTTCAAAACATCAATTGTATTTGCCATGTATAGAATCCTGATGGCGGGCTTATCAATAATTATAAGTTCAGCCTTATTTGCACAATCCAAGGAAACATTAAGTTCACCTGACAAAACGCTTCAGTTAAAGGTTTCTGTAACTCCTAACGGTGAAGTCTATTATTCTTTGCTTCGTAACGACATGACGGTGATAAAGCCCTCCCGCTTAGGAATAAAATTGCAGGAAGGCGCCGGTTTTGAAAACGGACTTAAGCAGCAGGAAGTAACAAGGGATACCAAAAACGAAACCTGGCAACCGGTTTTAGGCGAAGAACAAAATATCGTAAATCACTACCATGAAATGCGCATCGTTTATAGTCAATCCCAAATGAAGGGAGCCCAAATGGCAATCACGTTTCGCTTATATAACGAAGGACTTGGCTTTCGCTACGAATGGCCGGCCCAAAGCAATCTGAATCATTTTGTGGTGATGGGTGAACTTACGCAGTTCGCCTTGACGGACGACCACAAAACCTGGTGGATACCCGGCGACTACGATAGCAACGAATACAGCTATACCACAAGTAACCTGAGTGAGGTAGATGCCTTTGCGGGGAATTCTGTTTCTGAGATCGGGGTAAAAACGATTATGCTTTCCAATGTGGTGCAATCCCCGCTGATGATGAAAAGCAAGGAGAACCTGTACCTGAATATTCATGAAGCTGCTCTTGTAAATTATCCGGTGATGCAGCTTGAAGTAGATAAAGCCAATCATTTACTAACTGCGCATTTGGTACCCAATGTTTACGGTCATAAAGCCTTTTTACAAACACCGGCACATACGCCCTGGCGGGTAATCAATGTGGCTGCCGGGGCTACAGATATATTGGCATCAAGACTGATTCTAAATCTGAATGAACCTTCCAAAATTGCAGATCCTTCTTTTATCAAACCCACCAAATATGTGGGCATCTGGTGGGAAATGCACGTGGGCATCAGCAGTTGGGATTATGCCGGTACACAGGACGGTACTTATGACCGGGAAGGATTGAAACCAAGCGGAAAACATGGAGCCACTACCAAGCGTACCAAGGAATACATCGACTTTGCCTCTAAGCATGGGTTTGATGCTGTGCTGGTAGAAGGCTGGAATATTGGCTGGGAGGATTGGTTTGGCAAATGGAAGGAAGACGTATTTGATTTTGTAACGCCCTACCCTGACTATGATGTTGCAGAACTGCAACACTATGCGGCAAGTAAAGGCGTTAAAATGATGATGCACCACGAAACAAGTGGCAGCGTAACAAACTATGAACGATACATGGATACCGCCTATCGGTTTATGAAAAAATATGGTTACCCCTCCGTCAAGTCGGGGTACGTTGGTAAAATTATTCCACGGGGCGAACACCACGACGGACAGTGGATGACCAATCACTTTGTAAGGGCTGCTAAAAAGACGGCGGGCTATGGACTGATGGTAAACATGCATGAAAGCCACCGGCCCACCGGACTGAACCGTACCTGGCCCAACTGGATTGCTTCAGAGGCAGCCCGGGGCAATGAGTTTAATGCCTGGAGCAGCGGCAATCCACCCGAACATGAAACGATATTACCTTTTACAAGACTGATGGGCGGACCCATGGATTATACCCCCGGCATTTTTGAAATAAAAATGAGCCATTACAAGCCCGGTGCTAAAGAGCAGGTACATACCACATTAGCCAAACAATTGGCGCTATATGTTACCATGTACAGTCCCTTGCAAATGGCCGCCGATCTGCCCGAAAACTACGAGCAACATTTGGATGCTTTTCAGTTTATCAAAGATGTGGCTCTTGATTGGGAAACCTCGAAATACCTCGAAGCAGAGCCCGGTGATTATCTGACGATTGCCCGAAAAGCCAAAGGGAAAAACGAATGGTTTGTGGGGGCGATTACCGATGAAAATGCAAGAACGGCAACCATAACGACCGACTTTTTAGACCCTGCAAGATCCTGGGAAGCCATCATTTATCGGGACGCCAAAGAGGCACATTGGGAAAATAATCCTAAGGCCTATGCGATAGAAACCCAAAAAATTAAATCGGGGACTACGCTTAAAATTCAGCTAGCTGCCGGGGGTGGTGCTGCAGTTCACTTCCGGGTCTTGTAAATTCAGGTATTGTTAGAGCAAATAGTTCCTTCTGATACTTAGGTGAAAGGTGGAATTCAGATTCCTTTTTTCAACTGGAATTAGGCGGATATACCATTGTATTGGTAAATAAACCGGTTTTTTTACCAATTGACCGGCTTATTATACGATTTTTCACACTTTTTCGGGAATCAGCATCTCTTCTACATTCTCAGGATGGATAACAGCAAAACGATGACTTGGATATGTTTCGGAAAAGCTTTTGCTTAATCTTGCTTTTGCCTTGGGGTTCCATTTGATTTCATAGGCAAAAAGCATTCCGTCCCGGTCGATTATTAAGTCAATTTCCTGCTGATCCTGAGTTCTCCAGAAATAAAAATTGCCGTATTCCTGATGATTTGCCTGCTTTTTTATCATTTCTGAAATAATATAATTTTCCCAAAGGGCACCAATATCATTTCGAACCGGAGCAAAACGGAAATCATTAATGATGGCATTTCGAATGCCATTGTCATAAAAATATACCTTTCGTCCCTTACGTAATTCTTTTCTATGGTTATTGCTATACGCCGGTAATCTGAATACAACAAATGCCTGTTCAAGCAAGTGAATGTAGTTTTCTACTGTTTCATTTTTCAGACCCACCATATTGCCCAATTCGCTGTAACTAACTTCCTGACCCAATTGGAGGCTTAAAGCTTTTAAAAGCTCGAGTAGTTTTTCGGGCTTCTTTAACCCTGACCACATTAGAATATCCCTGAATAAATAACTATCGGCCAACAATTGCAGTCTGTTTCTTTCTTCCCCCGGATGAGTTACAATTTCGGGATATGAACCAAATACAAGCCGATGAGGAATCTGTCGCCTTTCTTCCAAAAGACCATGATGGGTAGCCAATTCTTCAAAACTGAGCGGCAGAAGAATATGCTCCCATTTTCGTCCGGTTAAAGGTTCGCTTGTTTGGTTTCTTAAAGTAAAGGAGGAAGAACCTGTGGCAATTACCTGTATTTCCTTTGCATGATCGGTAAGCAATTTTATAGCACTCCCGATATTGTTAATCTTCTGTGCTTCATCAATCACCAAAACCCGGTTTGCTCCAATGATATTTTTAAGGGAACTGATATTGGGTTTTTCAAAAAGAGGAGGCACATCCGCATTTTCCGCATCTAACCATAAAACATCTTTCCTATTTTCAAAGATATTCTGGAGCATGGTACTTTTTCCGGCCTGCCTCGGACCAAGAATCAGAATTGCCTTTCCACTGTAAAGCTGCTGGCTAATTTGATCGTTCAATAGTCTGGAAATCATCATATTATCTATTGTACCGGTAAATATAACGGTTTATTTGCCAATTGACCGGCTTATTATACGGTTTTACCCTGTTTCAGAAGTTCTGCCTGAAATACATTTCAATACGATTTTACAGGAAAAATCGGGGTTAAAGCAGCTGCTTTCCAAAAAATCCAAAACAATATGGGTATCGGTAATGCCTTATCCATGATGCTTTTCAGTACGCCTTTTGGTTAATGCTTCTTTAAGGCTTACCCAATTTTTTTCTGCAGATCCAACCTATTTATGGAAAAACGCCAAAGTCTCTTGTTTCCGATTTTCTTTTTTTAGCTGAATCAGAAAGCGCTTCCGGAATGCTTTAAACAGCAATATTTTTATACGCTTAAGGGTGGGTTCCTTCAAAGTGCCAGCATCAAAACACGTACAGTGAACCTATTTTTAACCCCGTAATTTGAATTGTTTATGGTGAAATATCGGGATTATTTTCGCAATATTCTAATTAATCCCGAAAATTGAACTATTTTTGGTGAAATATCGGGATTAAATGCTTCAAAGATTATTGTACGAAGAACTGGTTTTCCGCTGGCAGCATTTTCCGGCTGTTTGTATTCTTGGATTAAGGCAGGTAGGAAAAACATCATTGGTGCAACAATTGGTGCAGGACCAAGGAGACAATTTTCTTTACTTAGATCTGGAAAACCCCGAAGATGCCATTAAATTAGAGTCTCCTGTATTATTTTTAAAAGCGCAAACGGATAAAACGGTAGTTATAGACGAAGTGCAGCGCAAACCCGATTTGTTTCCTGTTCTAAGGTCTATGATAGACCAAAAAAGAATACCCGGCAGGTACATTTTGCTGGGTTCCGCTTCCCCGGATATTTATAAGGAAACAGCCGAATCTCTTGCAGGACGAATTTCTTACCTCCACCTTTATCCTTTTGTATGGCAGGAAACCGGAGGTGATTGGAAAAAATTATGGATTAGAGGGGGTATGCCAAACGCATACCTCGAAGAAAATGATAAAGCTCGAAGGATATGGTTCAGCGATTTTATTCAGACTTATTTTCAAAAAGATCTACCTCATCTGGGGCTGTCAGCAAATCCAACCCTTGTTTACCGTCTATTCCAGATGCTGGCTTCCACCCAAGCCAACCTATTGAATGTTCAATCCATCAGTAAAAGCCTCCAAATCAGCCACACAACATTAACGCGTTATCTTTTTTTTCTTGAAAATGCATTTCTGATTACCCGCCTGCAACCTTATAGCATCAATCTGTCAAAGAGATTAGTGAAAACACCCAAATGTTATCTTGCGGATACCGGTCTTGTACACAGCCTTTTGCAGATCCATAGCTTTGAGCAGGTTTTTGGGCACCCTATTGCAGGCTTTTCCTTCGAAGGGTTGGTTTTACAGCAACTGAGAACGCTTCTTGAAAACGACATTTCTACCTATTTTTATCGAACCCACGATGGTGCCGAGTTGGATTTTGTATTGGAAAGAGGTGGTAAAATAATCATGGCCCTTGATGCTAAACTTTCAAATACTCCTGCAATCAGCCGGGGTGCTACTATAGCATTACAGGATGTAGGGAATCCTCCAATGTTGGTAGTCACACCGGAAGCAACAGACTTTTATCTGAGAGAAGGTATTGAGGTATGCAGCCTGCAAACATTAAAAAAATCTATTGAAAAATATATTGCGGTTTAGATGGATTATTTCCTTCTCCTGGGTTTGCCCATTTAGTATTTTTCCTTCTTAGTATGCCCTAAAATCTGAATACTACCATCAGGTTCTATTACCTAAAAAAACCGATAACCTTCGGTAAAAAAATAACCGCACCTATAACAACACTCATAACCGATGCCCAAAGTACCGCTCCCGCAGCCACATCTTTTACAATTTTAATAGAAGGATGCAGTTCGGGATGCAGCCGGTTAGCAAGCGTTTCGATGGCGGTATTCACCATTTCGAGTCCAATGACTAATCCAATACAAAGAAGTATCCAAAGCCATTCGGCAGCTGAAATACCAAAAACAAATCCGGCTACTATAACACCTGTGGCCACTACTGCCTGTATTTGTCCGTTTCTTTCCTTTCTGAAAAAAAACAACCATCCCGACAATGCAAATTTTACCCGATATATAAACGCCCTCATGATTGTAAAGATAAGCGCACTTCCAAGACACATCATTCTGGGATAGTCCTATTTTATAATTGTCTCATTTGCAATCAATTCACTCGCCATTTAGAAAACCAGAAAGCCTTGTCGGAGGAGTTTACTGAGGTTCCCATTTAGCTGTCGAACGCTCCTGCATATAATTTTCAACCGCAAGCTCAAGGGCGGTTTCGTTGGCTGCAGTAATGTTTACAAGGTAATAAGGCCGTCCATATTGCAAATTGTTCTTCCGCCACTTCCATTGTGAAATAGTACGATTTGCGCCACTTTCGTACCACCATGCGGTATAAAGGGTATGCTTATTGCGTCGCAAAGCTGCCGTATACACTTTGGCAGAACCCATCTTTGTTTCTTTCAATCCCTTAAATACATACCCGCTACCACTCCAACAGATTGCCGGATTATGATCAGTGCTGTAAAATCCACGAATTGGTTTGATATAAATAAGCGCCTGCCCGTTTGAAAAAGCCGTAATGCCATCCGGGAGTTTCTTTTTGGAAAATCCGGTGAGTTGTTCCCTCTCAGGCGAAGGCTGTGCAATTCCGTATTCGGTGCGCAAGCCCGAAGTGCCTACGATGCCGGACAAACCAAACAGTAATGCCAATTGCGAAAGTGCGTACAAAGGCAATACAGGGGTACGCAATCCTGATATCTTTTCTACCCGTTCAAAGGTTCCAACCTGTGCAACAAGATGCCTAACCAAAAACAAACAGGGTAACACTCCATACACCAACCAGCAAAGTATTCCCCATACTTCATGCATAGGGTTTTCGGGCAGGATCTGAAAATAAGAAAGACAGAGGATGCGTAAAATATTAGCCGCTACATTCGCTGCAAAAAATACGAGCAAAATCAGCGGTACATATCTTGCGGGCAATCTTTGCTGTAATTTTTTTTCGAATAGCCAGATACTCAATAAACCAATCAGCATAGAACTGATGAGCATATTCAACCCCACACAAGCGGGATCCACCTCAAAAAGAGCCCCGTTCATTTTAATGGCATTGCCCTGTGCCATTGCTTCCGTACCCGACCACCTGAAAAGGACTGCCGCCCAGGATGACAATTCCAGCCGAATGGGAAAACTAAACACTTCGGCCGCATAATTCGATACCGGTGACATCAGTAAAGCGATCCCTAAAATACCCGGACTTAGTTTACCCACTACAACTTCTACTGCATAAAAAAAGCCGGCAATGAGTGCAAAGAAGAAAATAGTTTTTACCGGCAGCCATAAATAAAGCCCCGTAAAAAGGAATGCAAGAATTAGAAAACGGTAATTCGCTTTTTCATTGGTAGGATAATACACATAACATCCAAGTGCTAAGAGTCCCAGCCAGAAATTAGCCTGCTCCCAGGGTAGATAATCGTGCAAAGTAAGCACCATCAGGACTGCATATAACGCCGGCCATGCCAATGGTTTTACCGGCGAAATCAACTCCGGTAAAGTAG
This sequence comes from Chitinophagaceae bacterium, assembly GCA_041739485.1. Lineage (GTDB taxonomy): Bacteria > Bacteroidota > Bacteroidia > Chitinophagales > Chitinophagaceae > Phnomibacter. The sequence goes on along the minus strand of JBGSNV010000325.1, from coordinate 26,154 downwards.
TCAGATTCTTTATTTTTTCAACCATAATAAACGTGTTTTTAATTTTTCAGCATACATGTAAAAAGCCAGCAACAGCAATCCGAGTATCATCAGTATCCACTCATGCGGTTCGGGCACCGAACCTGTATTTTGAATCGTGGCATTCTGCAAGCCATCTTCATTACCTTTTATATCAAAACGATCATAATCCTTTTGACTTTCAAGCACCACCATGCTTGAAACCGGGGTAACAATATGAGCATAGCTTGCGAGGTCGTATAAGCTGCCTTCTTCCAGTTTGTTTCCTGCCAATAAGGTAAGGCCACCCTGTTGCATCAAATGATTATAGGCAAAAAGACGAAGTATGTGATTTGGTGCATCAGATGCAACCTGCTCATTCAACTTTGTAATTTTTAATCCTGCGTCATATAAAACAACCTGATTTTCTGTTTCTGTATCGGCCACAAAAGCGGCTTCCTGCAAATACCCGTTCAGCTTTTCCTGCGTACCCTGCGCATAATGAAACAAACGCAATTCGCGCAGGCTACGCAGATACAAAGAAGGCTTTTCACCGATATGGTAAACAGCATAGCGCAACCCTTTTTCGGCCTGCTGTGTTAAAGAAAGCCAGCCACTACTTCGTTTTAACTGGGTAAGATTGGGCGTTTTGCCGGCCGACTTTGTTACAATCAACGTCTGTTCGGGGCGCCTCACTGCATAAAAAGGAAACAGGGTTACTGGTCTTTTGGATAGCTTCTCAAAAATAGCTTCCTGATTGGCGGCGGTTACTTCTATCCATCGATCGTCATAGATGATGCATTTTTTCCCTTTGCACTGTTGCAAAAGCATTTCCCATTCGCTGTTACTCCATGCTGTATTCAGGTCGGCATATACCGTAGTGAATGTTTTACTTGTTAGTTGTTCTGTATAGGAGGCTACCTGAAACCCGACGCCCTCCCGAACATAGGTTTGTGGCTTTACTGCTTCTGCCGGAAAACTTATGGACAAATCCGGGTTGTAGCGGCCCTTATATTCAAAGTGTTTACCGTCCTGTTGCACCAAAGCAACCGTCTCATAATTCATTCCGATGGGTTCCATCAACTGAATATGTATTTTTTCACTTGCCTTTTCGGGACTTGGTCCTTCAAAAGCAACTTGCTCATACCAAATCTTTCCTTCCCGTACCGGCATAGGTGCCGTGATGCCGATTTTGAAAATGCGCTGATCACCGGCCATAACGGGGAACACCCTGACGGATACCCGGTTGCCCTCCTGCCAGTGCACGACTGACGGATCTCTTGCCTCACGTCCCACAATGGTTTTATAGGCTTCTGTGGCCTTCCCTTTACTCGTCAGAACACTTTTCACCTCCAACCCTTCTATCCAAAGCGATAAAGAAGTAACCACACCGCCTTCGGGTAACTGAAAAATATAAATAGCTTCCTGTTGTTGGCCGTTCCATCTTTGAGCAGCACTGCGATTGGCTACAGTGATGGTTTTTTCGGTGTATGCCAAATGCATGGATGGCCATATTTGCACCTCACTATTCAGGTGCAGGGTTTGCAGATCGTTACCACTCCAAAGTCTTTCTTCAGCAGCATAGCGCTTATCCTGCATTGCCTGCAACATCTGTATGCGATCGGGCTGCGGAATGCTTACGGGTCCGGAAAATAACGAAGCAATCACAACAAAGGGATCATGCTTTTTCGTTTCATCCCAACCCATTGACGGTGGATTGAAAAAACTAAAGTCATCGCTCAAATCCACTTCCTTATATACAATACCAGCTTTTAAAATCCGCGAAACCATAAAATGATCGGGCGTTTTTTCCAGGGTTTCCACCCAGGCCGGCCAGGCTATTTTGCCGGGAGTGGTTGCCGAAAGGAAAATGGTTTCTATTTTTCCTTTTGCCTGATGCCAGTACACCGTATATCCCGAAAACAGCAGCAGAACCGAAAGGAGTGTGGCAAAAACCGGTATTTTCAACCCCGGGATATCGGCCATTTTTGAACGTAGTATTTTAAGCGTGTAGATCAACAAAAGCATTGGAACAAAGCTGTGCATACCAATACCAATAGCGAGGGTACCAAGTACCCCAAAAGCATACAGCGGTAACAAATAAACAGAGAGGTAGGTGTAGAAAACAGCGGTTACAGTTAGTAAAATTGCCTGTGCCTTATTCAGGCTTTGCGGTAACGGGAAGGCCAATGAAGCCGTAAGTAAATGAATACCCGTTACCACCAGAAAAATCTGCATCCATAAAACCGACTGATTGAATACGTCCATTTCCCGGTTGAGGGCAAAGGCACTGATTAAAAATAAAAGCAGATTGATAATGACCAACGGGAGTCCGTTGCGGCCGCGCTTAAACCGGCCTGAAAAAAGTACCGTGAAAAAGAACGTAACCGTAAAGGCATAATGCAACATAAACCAACCGATGCCCTGTTCTTCCCGCAGATTTGGTAATAAATCTACGAGTACAAACAATGCAAAGGATGCCGATAAAAGAGCGAGCCCGAAGCGAAAGATCCCTTCTTTAAAAATAGTTTTAGGTTCCATACAAGGATGTTTTATTAATAAAAAATGATTTCAAAAAATCTTAATTTTCCCTTTCAGTGTCGGATTCTTTAGCGAACCAGTTAATCTTCCGGCTGATGCGCATGGCGATTGCCACAAGGATGAACAGCCCGATACTTCCGGCCAGCAGGCTACGATCTTCCAGTTGAATCAGGGTAAATATGAATGCGTACAAACTGCCTAAAAAACCACCGAGGATCACAGCATGTTTCCAGGAACCGAAAAGCTGTTTACCATAAACTGTGATGAGACCGGTGGTAGCTAGTGCGGCGATCGCATAGGCCATATTAAAGGCGGTAACTTCCCCGATAGACAATAACAAGGTGTAAAAAACAACCAGTGCAATACCAGTCAGAACGTATTGAACCGGATGCACCCGATGCCCCTGCAAGGCTTCAATCAAAAAGAAGAATCCAAAAGTGAGTCCGATGAAAAGGATGGCATATTTTACTGACCGCATCGTTTTGGCATAATGATCGGTAGGTTGAATCAGACTCATACCAAAAGCAAAATCGCCTGCTTCATAGGCTTGATTTTTCCAAACCTGCGGAAAATCGCGGTTGAAATGCAAAACCTTCCAGGTGGCATCAAATCCGCTTTTATCCAGCGCGTACTCAGGTAAAAATTTACCGGTAAAACTTGGTGCTGTCCACGGAGATTTTATTTGTACCGTACTCGTTTTGCCAACGGGAATCACCTGTAAAGATTCGGAGCCTCTCAGTTTCAGGGGTATCGTGAAGGTAAGATTTTCCTGACCCGTTTCTTCGGATAAATCCACTGCTACACTCGCCCCTTTGGCAGCAAGCAATTTGCCCGGCACACCCGCACCAAACTTCAGCGAAGTATTCCCGAAGTTGGCAACCGGTTGTTCTTCAATACCTCTTGTATCGGAAATACCGATGCATAGCGAGGCCTTTTCCCATTGGAGTTTTTCGTCTTCCGCTGCTTCAAAATCTTTCAGGTTAAAGGAACCCGTCAAAAGCAGGTCAGTCTTGTACAGGGCCACTTTATAAATCCCCCGCTTTTTAAACTGAGGATCCACTTCGCCGCTAACTTTGAGGGCTTCGGGTAAAAGAATCATCGATTTTTCAAGGGTGGTTATTTTGCCTTCTGCGGATTGAACCGTTTGCATATAGGGAACCACCAAATAGGGCCCCGCTACTACCTGTTGATTGGCCCATTTGCTGCTGACTTCGGCAATTACTTCTTCCTGCCGGTTTTTGCGCTCCATTACCAGATTTTCGATCATCAAAGCAGGGATCATCATGGCGAGAATAAGGAATCCGGTTATAAAGCCTTTTAATGTGAGACTTCTTCCGATTTTGTTAATGTTGATTAGCATAAAAGTGGATTTATTAATTAAAAAGTACTTTGTATTTCAAAGTGAAAGTACAAAAAAAATTATGGTGACTGTGTCCCGCGGATCATTTGTTCCAGTGCATCGAGATGTAATTTAAAAGCCTTTTCCCCGGCTTTGGTGGCAGAATAGGTAGTGTTTGTCTTGCGTCCGATAAACCCTTTCTTCACTTTGAGGTAGCCATTTTCCTCCAATCCCTTCAGGTGGCTTGCCAGGTTGCCGTCGGTCACTTCCAGAATTTCCTTCAGTTCATTGTAGCTGATCTCTTCATTCACCATCAGCACGCTCATAATGCCCAGTCGTATCCGGTTATCGAATACTTTATTGAGGTTTGATATGTTGATGGGGAGACTCAAGTGTTGGGTGGTGTATCAGTTAAATATATGGATTGAGTTAATTATGTGAATTGAGTCGATTTTGTGATTGAGTTAATTATGTTGATTAAGTGAGATTAGTTAAAAGGCAGCATCCGGTGTTCGTTCATATTTGTACCACATATAAATACCATACACAATATGCAAAACGCCGAAACCGAATGTCCAGAAAAGGATACCGAAACCAAGCATTTGCAGGTTTATAAACCCAAGGATCAACTGACAATACCCGAGATACCTGATTTCTGAAAGGGTATAGCGACTTGCATTGATAAGCGCCAAACCATAAAAAATAAGACAACCCGGTGCAATATACCCGACTGCACCTGCTTTGATGAGGGAAAACAGGTACAGCCCTCCTGCAATCATTGGAATACCTACTGCCATCGTCAGCCGGCGGGAAGCAAGACCAAACAGCGGGGTTTGTGTTTTTCTGCTACGTAGCCAGGTAAAAAAGAAAGCTGAAAGAAAAGCGGCCGTAAAGGTAAAGGCGGCTATCAGAAAAAGCTTACCCCCAAGCGTATCGGTATATCCCATTTCGTCTATAGCAATGCCCCTTCGGTAATAATCGGAACGGGTAAGCCCACGCAAAGGAGAATCGGCAATCGTTTGGTTGGCTACCCAGGCGCCTACAAGCGCACAGGTGCCGGCAGCAACCCCACTCCAGCCACTCAGGCTAATGAAGCGACTGCTGCTATCCATGATCTTCCGGATGTCTTTTAACGTATCGAGTGTTTGCTGCTGCTCATTCATAAAAGCACTTTGAAATACAAAGTAAGTGGAGTTGTCTATATTCACCAAATAATTTTTAATCACGCGGCCTTTTACATTTCCCGTAAAAGTGGTAGGAATGCGGTAAATATTAAAACAGACAGGCAGGAGCCACCTTTGGGATTATACCGATAAAAAAGATAGGAATAAGGGGCATTAAAAAAGGGAGCCCGGTTTCAGACTCCCTTTTCTGGTATTTTATAAATTTCTATTTCGTATTGGGGTACCAGTTTAGCTGAACGACTTCTATAGAGGAATTCCCATTGTTAACCATGGTTTTAAAAGCTGCCACATCGCTTAAACCTCCGCCACCGCGGTAATGGTAGGGATACACTTCCTTCGGAGCAAAATCAAGCACGGCCTCTGCTGCCTTGTCTACCGTCATGGTATAAGGCAGATTCATACATACAAAAGCCTTATCGATATTTTTCAAATTACGCATTTCAGGAATATCCTCTGTATCGCCACTAAAATAAACCCGCATTCCGGCCCGCTCAATTACATATCCGTTGCCTCTGCCCTTGGTATGAAAGTTTTTCGCCTCTTCGCGAAGGTTATACATTGGTACACCGGTTATCTTAAATCCATCTATTTCAATGGTTTGGTCGTTAGCCACAATGGTTAGCATGGACTTCATTTCTGAGGGCAATTTATCAGCAACGGCTTGTGGAACAATGATTTTTGTGCCTTTCGTCACCACCTGAGCGAGGGTCTTTGCATCCATATGATCCCCATGGATATCCGTAATTAAAATGATATCGGGCTTGGCTTCACCGGCAAACTTTTCTGCGCCACCCACCGGATCGATATAAAACTGCGAACCAGCCCATGCAAAGGAAGCCGTAGCATGCTCAATGGGTTTCAGGGTGAACGTTTCACTTGCTATCAATTCCTGACCAACAGAATTGCTATCTGTAATCTTACCAACATAGGTTTCAGGATGAAATCCGGCAAAACCCAACATGGCTAAGGACAGATAAAAATAAAATTTCATTTTGATAATTTTTAAATTGTACACTCATTTAACACCATTGGATAGCCTTTGTTTAACCTTGCGGCATTCCTTAAGTGCGTTCCCTCTATGGCAAAAAAATCATTGAGAACATTTCAATTTTTAATTCTTACCCGAAGGTGTATTTAATCATAGGTAAATGTTCAAAAAACAGAAAAGCTACTTCAATTTAATCAGCGGGTGATTAAAACCATTAACATCATTTTTCAGAACTTCATACTTATCAATACTTTCGAAAAGCTGGGTGAGTGTTTTATACCCATAGGTTCTCGGGTCAAAACTGGGATCAATTTTTCTTAAAGCAAGTCCGAGCTTGGAAATATTGGTGCCACCATCCTCAATGGTTGAAATTTCGAACGCTTTATCGATATTATGTAAGTCGATTTGAGGAAACTCCTTTTTATCAGAAGGCTTTGAATTCCTTTTGGTAGTTGCTTTATTCACAGACGCCTTCCTGCTTTTGCCGGTTTCTTTATTCTCATAAACGGGCAGCTGGTTTTCTGTAAAAGTAAATACCTCGCAGGAATTCACAAAGGCTATGGGTGTGGATTTTCTGCCAATACCCATAACAAAAAAGCCCTCTTCTCGGATCCTTTTGGCTAGTCCGGTATAATCGCTGTCACTTGAAACAATACAGAATCCATCCACTTTTTGACCATGCAATATATCCATGGCATCAATAATTAAGGAACTATCCGTTGAATTTTTACCGGTGGTATAGGAGAACTTCTGAATTGGATTTATAGAATATTGGTTGAGCATTTCTTTCCAACTATTCATTTGAGGAATGGTCCAATCGCAATAAACCCTTCTAATAGTGGCTTTTCCATACTTAGAAACCTCTTCTATCATATGTTTGATCAGGACAGCCTGCGCATTATCACCGTCGATCAACATGGCTATATTAAATTTTGGCTCCGACATATTGTAAAGTTAGGTAACTGCTAAAGATAAAAATAAATGGCGAACCGTTCCTCCCTTTTCGACCCCTTCAAAATGAGCACCCTTTACTAATAAAGACATTTTTGCTCAGGGTTTACGACTTAAGAACGCTGCGCTATATTCAAGAAAAATGACCAAAAGAATGCCTGCTGTATAAGCCACTATATCAAGCCATCCAAAGGAATTTCCTATTATAATGTTGGCAAAATTGGAATCCTGTAATCCGATCATATTGATAAAATGAAAGTATTGCAACAATTCCACCAAATAGGAGAAAATCAGTACTGCCAAAGCGGTACTCAAGACAGGCGTCTTGAGGAAAGACCTGACCAAACAATAAATCAATATTACCACCAGCAAATCGCCTATGTAGGGTCTCACAATCCGGTCATGAACAAATAGGGCAATCCAAATTTCAACTGCCAACAGCAAGACCGCCAGTACAAAAAAATGGAAACGAAAGGTAAACACCCACCTGTTTTTCAGGAACATTGAATTCTTTTCAAATGAAGGCAAATTGAATCCTTTTTGAGGAATATACAAAAAGGAGCTCAGTCTTTTTTCACCCAAAGCAAGAATTAACCTTCCCCTTTAGCTGACATATGTACTTTCATTTCGCTGAGCGATGCTCCTCCCTTAATACCAAAATCCAATGTGCGAATAGGGAAAGGAATCGTAATATTATTGTTATCATAAGCCTTTTTAATTTTCATCACAGCATCATTCCCTACTTTCATAAAAGCTATTTGCTCAGGTGTGTTTACCCAAAAACGAATGATAAAATTAATCGAGCTATCTCCAAATTCATTATAAAACATCGTTGTTTCATCATCCGGAGACAGACCCTCCAAAGAAGCTACAGCCTGCAAGGTAACTGCTTTCACTTTTTCCAGATCATCTCCATAGGATACACCGACTGCCAGATCGAGCCGGCGCTTTCCGAGCAACGAAAAGTTTTCTATAGGATTTTGAAAGATATCTTTATTAGGAATAATAACCATTAATCCCTGAAAGGTTTTTACTATGGTATCCCTTAAGTTAATTTGCTCCACCTTACCCATATAATTAAGTACCTGTACGATATCTCCAACCATAAAAGGTTTCCGAAAGGAAATAAAAACGCCGGAGATAAAATTGGCTGCAATATCCTGAAAAGCAAATGCAAGTGCAAGACCGATAATACCAGCACCAGCCAAAATAGAAGTAACCGCTTTATCTAGGTGTAAAATACTAAGTACCGTAAAAATGACAATGCCTATAAAAAAAATATGAATAAAGGAAATGATAAGCCCATTCAAAGCGCTGTTACGCGAAACTTTGGTCACCATTCGTTCTGCAAATTTTTTGAGCCACTTACTTATGGCCAGGCCTATGATGAAGACCAGGGTAGCAAGCAGGAGATTTGGCAGCAGATCAATAAGACCCGTCATCCATCCACCAAGTTTACCTGTAATGATTTTGACTATTTCGTTAATATCCATTTGAATGATTTAAAAATAAAATAATACGCTACATATCTTATCAAAACACCACATGTTTTACGATATATTTTTCATATCGATTTTGAAAAGATCCGCAGCATTTTTCCAATAGATGAGTTCTTTTTTGTCTGCTTCCAAATCAAGCTGTTTCATAAATTTTAAATAGGAATTCATACTACAGATCGGCCAGTCAGTTCCATATAGAAGATATTTGGGATCTCCTGCATACGTAATCATTTCTTCAATTTCCTTTTTCATGTATCGTTCAAACTTATCGCTGAACTGCCCCAGTACCAATCCGGAAATATCTGCATATACATTATCATTTTTGTACACGACTTCCATGCAATCCTTAATCCAGGGGTTTCCAATATGGCATATTACAATTTTGAGTTTAGGATAATCAACTGCCAGTTCATCAATATGTATTGGATGCGAATATTTTACTTTACCGGTAGGGGAATAAGTATCTCCGGAATGAAACATCACCGGTACATCGTATTCAATCGCCATTTCGTACAATACTTTCATACGGGAATCATCGGGATAAAAGGGTTCGTAACCCGGATAAAACTTTAACCCTTTGATAAATCCATTTTCAAGGTATTCGCTGATTTCACGGATGTCTCTGTGATCGTAATGTAAATAACTGATTCCCGAAACAACCCCAAGGTTATTCCTTCCCTTAATAGCTTCCACTACCTGCCGGGTGCTTGGCCGGTGCTCATTTACTTTATAAGAGGTTAGTACCAAACCATAATCTACCTTATTTTCAGCCATCGTTTCTGTCAATAAATTGAGGCTGCTTTCAAGCGATAATACTCTGTCTTCGTGGTAGTTATTGATATGGGTATGTACGTCTAAAATCATATGTGATTTATGTTTTTTTAATTTATTTTTATACTTTGATCAATAATTAATAAAGGGGCATTGACCCCGCCCTGACTACGGATATTCGGAAAATGGTATGAGACATTGCTCTAGGGGCAACCGCACACAAATACCTGTACTACAATATGAAAAACAATTAAATATAAGAAAAAAAATGTACAGAAAAAAGATCAGAGGGTAGGGATCAATTATTTCACTCAGGTAGGCTATACTTTAAACAGTCTCTTTTTTTAGGGTGGAAGAGTTTGCCTGTATAAACCTGCTTAAGTCCATTTTATATTGTAAACTCTGCTTTTTAAGTGTTGACAAATCAGATCAACAGAATCATATTTAAATAAATTTTTAAATCGTTGCGCTCCATAAATAGAGGATTGCTGCAGATAAAACGAGCATGAGCATAGCAGGTAAATAGGTTAATATTTTGTCTTTTACTTTTATGTGCATGGCTATGGCACCCAACATCAACACAATTAATGCTCCAGCTGCATAAGGAATGAAAAGAGGTTTCCAAAAACCCAGCAACAACCCAATAGCTGCGGAGATCTTTAAAGCCCCTACCACATACATAAACCATTCAGGCAAACCGTATACGTCAAACTCTTGCTTCAATGTCTTTGCTTTTCCATCACCACCTCGATGAATACTTACTCTGTTATTGGTGATTAGCCAAATACGCAGAATATTCAGTGCTACAAATAATTGTAAAACAATAAGAACTGTTTTCATGCCTAAATGTATTTATAAATGTTGGATAATTTATCTTCTAAGATATGAAAAAAACAAGGATCTTAAACGATTATCCTTTTATGCGACCTGCATTTCCTGCATGCTATCAAAAACTATGGAAACGTTTAGAGAATAAATTCCAATACCTTTAGTGTATATGTTCGTAATTGTTGCTTCCCTTATTTCAGCTATATCATTTACTTATTACGGTGTTATGTGCTTATTTTCCAAATTAATGTTTTTGGAGTTTCAGCGATATGGTTTAAGTGAAGCACAAAGAAAGCTTACAGGTATATTACAACTATTGGGGAGTTTTGGTTTACTGATTGGATTACTAGTGCCTCTTTCGGGCCTTGTAGCAGCCGCGGGATTATCGCTCCTGATGTTGCTCGGCTTTTTAACAAGGCTTAAAATTCGCGATAGCTTTTATCAATCGCTTCCTTCTTTTATTTTTATGTTGTTGAATGCTTATCTCGCATATGCCTATGCCCGCTTATTGCTGCATGGATCTTCCTACTGAAAACCTTTAATCTTTTTTGTTGCAGTATCATGTCCTGATAATTGAATGGAATACATACCCAACATTCAACTTATTTGAAAGAACAAAAAGATTTGTTTGGGGGCTACACAGCAATACTTTTCCTTAACCGGAAAAACTGCATGTCCCCAAACAAATCATTAAAGCAGGATACAGAAACCCTTCACAACATCAAACTTTCCGGACCTAAACAATAGGGCGCCTCTAAAAACCCCTCAGACAAGGCTTGCTCATTACATAACACCGGAGTTTACTTGTTGTAAATGAGGATGTTATGAAATGGGCATAATGCTATATCAGGGGTTTTTAGAGATGCCCAATATGCTGAAATACCCGCTGACAGTCAGCTTACTCAATATTTAGCAGCCTTTCCTCCCGGTAAGGTTTGCTGAATAAATACCCTCAAATCCTCATTGGCAGCTTTCAGGTCTTCGGCGCGCAGGTACATCATATGTCCGCTGCGGTAACCTTTAAACTGAAACCGGTCCTTCATTTTGCCGCTTGGGTCAATTTGCCACATGGTAAACTTTGCGTTGAAATAGGTACAGGCGCCATCATAATAACCCGATTGAAACAGCACATTCAAATAAGGATTTGCAGCCATCGCCTGCCGGAGTCCGTCGCGGGTATTGTCATTTTCGAAATTCCAGGGGTTTACAGGTCCGAACATATTATAAGGCAGATCAGTTTTAAATCCCAATTCTTCGCGGAGATAATAATTAATAGCCGGGGTAAAAGAATGCAGCCAGGAACTGAGTTCTGAATTATAATCGGGCTCAATTCCCGCATCCTTTCCGTCAATACCGGTATATCTTGAATCGAGGCGACCTACGGTTTTGCCCTCGCTACGCAAAAGGTCCTTCCAAAAAAATTCAGTAGGCAGATCGAGGTTGTTTTGCAAAATTGCAGTTTTGGAGAGTCCGGTGAAACCTGCCATTTTTTCCGCAATTGCTTGCTTTTCGGATTCGGGTAGAGAACTGCCTTTAGCCAATGCCGGAATCAGTTGGTTGAGTGCAAAATCTTCCGCCGCGGGTAAAATATCGGTAAGGTCCTTTTGCTGAAGGCTTGCCTCCAGTTTTTTATGGTACCAGGCGGTAGCGTGGTAATAAGGCAGGTTCAGCGCCGAAGAAACGGGTCCACCCTGACGCAACACCTTATAATCGGCCGGCGAAACCATAATGACCCCATTGAGATACATCCATTGCCGGTTTTGCAGTTCCTGCGCCAAGCCCATGACCCGGGTACCGCCATAGCTTTCGCCAATAATGTATTTGGGCGATAACCAACGATTCTGACGATTGGTGAAAGTGGTCATCCAGCCGGCGAGGTATTTGGTATCTTCATTCACCCCGAAAAACAATTTACCATCAGGCAGCTTGCCATCCTTACCGGGTATCATGCGGGAATAGCCTGTATTAACCGGATCGATGAACACAATATCTGCTACATCAAGTATAGAATGCGGGTTATCCATCACGCCATAAGGTTGAATAGGATAACCTTCTGCGTCAATCCGCAATACTTTGGGACCGGTATAGGCCACATGCATCCAAACCGAAGCAGAACCGGGTCCGCCATTAAAGGAAAAAATGATCGGCCGCACCGTTTTATCTTTGATATCACTTCTTTCGTAATAGGTAAAAAACAGTGAAGCCACCATTTCTCCCGCATCATTCCATACAGGCAGCGTACCTGTTTTGGCAATGTAAGGAACAGGTTTCCCTTTGATAGATACTGTATGTGCCGTTGAAATGACGGTATCAGGAGGCAAACTCAGATTTTGTGCACTTACCCAAAGAATTGAAAAGAAAATACCCGCAACAAGGAGTCCTGATTTAAGCATAGCCAGCTATTTTTAGTTGGCTAATGTAGGCAATAAAGTATGGAAACCGGCCAGTTGTTACCCAATCATCCCGCCTCCAAAATATCCCGTCAGCACTTCCGGTAGTTGAATGCCGGTTTCGGTCTGACCATTTTCGAGCAGCGCGGCTACAATGCGTGGCAAGGCAAGACTGCTTCCATTAAGGGTATGCACGAGCTGTGTTTTGCCCCCTTCGGCAGTTTTAAACCTGCATTTCATCCGGTTGCTTTGAAAGGTTTCGAAATTGCTGACACTACTCACCTCGAGCCATTTTTCCTGTGCGGCACTCCATACTTCAAAATCGTACGTAATTGCGCTTGCAAAACCCATATCGCCACCACAAAGCCGGAGAATGCGGTACGGGAGTTCAAGACTTTGGAGCAAGCCTTCCACATGTGCCACCATAGCATCAAGCACCTGTTCGCTTTGTTCCGGGTGTACAAGCTGTATAATCTCTACTTTTTCGAATTGATGCACCCGGTTCAGTCCGCGTACATTGGCGCCAAAGCTGCCGGCTTCGCGACGGAAACAGGGGCTGTAGGCGGTCATTTTTACCGGCAGATCGGTTTCTTTTAAAATGGTATCGCGGTAAATATTGGTTACGGGTACTTCGGCGGTAGGAATCATGTATAATTCATCCACTTCCATATGATACATCTGCCCTTCTTTGTCGGGGAGTTGTCCGGTGGAAAACGCACTTTCAGCATTTACCATATAGGGCGGAATGTATTCTGTATAGCCGGCTTGGGTATTGTAATCGAGAAAATAGCTTACCAAGGCACGCTGTAGTTTTGCACCCTTTCCTTTGTATAGCGGGAAGCCACTACCGGTAATTTTGGCACCGGTTTCAAAATCAATGAGGTCATATTTTTTAATGAGTTCCCAATGCGGTTGGGCATTGGCAGGCAGATTGGGTTTGTTTCCACCTTCGCGTACTACTTCATTGTCTTCGGGGGTTTTTCCTGCAGGCACCGCTTTCGTGGGTAAGTTTGGTAATTGAATGGCAATATCCAATTGCTGTTTTTCCAACACGTTCAATTCTGTCTTCAATTGCTTTTCACTATCCTTCAGTCCGGCAACTTCAACTTTCTTTATATCAGCTTCCGTTTTATTGCCAGCCTTCATCAGGTTGCCAATTTCCTTAGCAGCCAAATTACTTTGACTTAGTACCGCATCGAGTTTTTGCTGCAGATTGCGTCGGTCCGCATCTATCGCCAAAATCTGATCAACCAACCCGGTTTGGGCAAAGTTTTTATGAGCCAATCGCTCTTTTACAAACTCAGGATTTTCGCGGATAAGCTTAATGTCTAACATGGAATGTGGTGCTTTTTTGCCGGGCAAAGATAATTGGAAACCGCAGGCCTTCCATATCCTATTTCACAGAAGCTCCTTTACCTTATGGGAATCCCGTTTTCTCCCTTTCACTCACCCGGTTTTTTTGCAATAGAGCACCAAAAGCAACCTTTTTAAGGGTAAAAGTACTTTTGATTAAAGGGTTTTCAACTGCCGTAAACACCCTGTATATCTCTCCAGATTCTATTTTTGTTAACTCAACATAACATTTTTATGATATTTTGATATGTTCAAAATACATTTTATCGTATTTTTGTTATCTCTATCATCAAATTGAACCAATTATGGCTATAGCAACAATGGATGAAATCAGGCAGATGCACAATCAATTGCTCCGGCAACTTGAAAGCCGGTTCAGAAGACCCCTTGCCGACAAAATAGCCTGGGGAGAACAATTGATTGGTATTACCGGAGCAAGGAGTGCCGGCAAAACCACGCTTTTACTACAATATATTAAAGATACCTATGGCATGGATACCCGTGCCTTATATGCTACCCTTGATACCCTTTCTTTTGCACCGGGCGATCTGTACAGTTTTGCGGAAATGGCCTGGCGGGAAGGGGTAGAAGTGCTTTTACTGGATGAAGTACACAAGTTTGATACCTGGAGTATTGAATTGAAAAAAATCTATGATTTTCTGCCAAAACTTCGGGTGGTTTTTACCGGAAGCAGTTTGCTACATATTATTCAGGGGCATTCCGATTTGAGCAGAATAGCCGTTTCCTATACCCTTGAAGGGCTTTCCTTTCGGGAGTATGTACAAATAGAATCGGGGCAAATATTTGAGCCGGTAACTTTTGAAGATCTTTTACAAAATCATGTACACATTGCCGGAGCGGTTCTGGAAAAAATTAAGCCCTTTGCCTATTTTCAGAAATACCTGCAGGCAGGCTATTATCCCTATTTTCTGCAGGGGGCAGATACGTATGCCTCCAAACTGATGGGCACTTTTATACAGATGATTGAATTTGACATTCCTTATCTGCGGGGTGTGGAGATCCGATATGTGAATAAGCTCAAACAATTATTGCATTTGCTGGCGCAGTCGGTTCCTTACAAACCAAACATTGTGCAACTTGCCGATGCGCTTGGCATCAGTCGCAATGCGGTATTGTTGTATCTGCATCATTTACAGGATGCTAATTTGATCCGTCTACTATATCCCGGTGGCAGCTTATACAGCAAACTTAAAAAACCGGAAAAGGTTTATCTATGGCACCCCAATCATATGTACCTGCTGGGTAAGCATAATCCGGAAAAAGGAAATATCCGGGAAACTTTTTTCTACAGTCAGGTAGCTCAACAGCAAGTGGTAAACAGCAGCAATAAAGGAGACTTTCTGGTGAATGAGAAGTACCATTTTGAAGTTGGGGGAAAAAACAAATATGAACAACAGGTGAAAGGGCTGGCAAATGCTTATATCGTGTTGGATGATGTAGAAATGGGTTATAACAACCGAATACCACTTTGGCTATTCGGATGGCTGTATTAACGGGATAAATACCTCTTCAGAGTGGGTGCATTAGGAAGCCTTCCTTATTTGAAAAAACCCATTTGCATAATTGAAATTTAAGTTTTATCATTATGATTAACCAATATCCAATATCATGAAAAAATTGTTTTCTATCCTCACAGTAATCGCCTTTTATACTCTGATTTCCTGTAGCGATAATGACGACGGTGAAATGTCAGAAACAGCCAAAAAAAATCTCGAAGCCATGCATGGAATTACCAACAGTTTCGAAAAAAACGACTTTTCCAACCTGGGTGACTATGTTGCTGACAATGCGATTGATCATAGTGGCGAAAGGGGTGAAATCATAGGCCTGGAAGCCTTAAAAACAGAATACGCCCGAATGATGGCCCCTGTAAAAAACATGAAATCCACTTATATTGCTGAACTTGCCAATGATGAATATGTGATGTCGTGACAGCAGTTTAATGTTACCCTTGGAGCTGATATGATGGGTAAAAAAGCCGGGGAAGTCTATTCCATGAATTCTATGGAAGTAGGAAAATTTAAAGATGGGAAAATGACAGATCACTGGACTTTTGTAGATCCCGCTGAAATGATGAAGATGATGGGTGGAGCAATGCCCGCTATGGGAGATTCTTCGGCCATGATGATGACCCAATAAAACTTCTAAGTAAAAGCGCTTTTTTAAGGTATTATTCATTTCCGGGAATGGTTCTGATTCGATATATCAGAATCATTCCCATTTTTCTTTTTTAAAAAGGATCTTAGGTTTCCCTCGATTATTATCTTTACCCGAACGATTTATTTACCATATCAACCATTTCACCGGAAACAATGCAGGGCTTTTTTCAAAAATCGTAGCTTGTTTCGCATTTTAATTGCACTATGTTTATAAAGACTTTTTCCTACTGTTTATTATGGAGTTTTCTTCTGCTTTCCTGCACAGGGCAAGTCATTGCACAGGCTATTTCTTTGGAGAAACTGAGTGAGATAGCCATCGTAGATCAGAAAGTAATGATGCCCATGCGGGACGGCATTCGTTTGGCAACGGATATTTACCGACCTAAAACCAATGGGCCTGTGCCTGTTATCTTTAGCAGAACCCCCTACAATTTTAATGGATGGGGCGATGGCGAGCAAAGAGGAAACTACACGGCAGCATACGAGGCGGTAAGTCGCGGATATGCCTATGTGGTGCAAAATGAACGCGGTCGTTTTTTCAGCGAAGGTGAATGGGATATTTTGGGTACGCCGCTGACTGATGGCTGGGATGCTTTTGACTGGATGTCTAAGCAGCCCTGGAGCAACGGCAGCATTGGCCTGATTGGCTGCAGCAGCACTGCCGAATGGCAGATGGCAGTAGCCGCTATGGGACATCCGGCCTTGAAGGCTGTTGTACCGCAAGCCTTTGGTGCCGGTGTGGGACGTATTGGTAAATTTTACGAGCAGGGTAACTGGTACCGAGGAGGCGCTACACAAATGCTGTTTATTGCCTGGCTCTATGGCACCCAAAACGATGCCATCCGGCCGCAGTTTCCAAAAGAAGCTACACAGGAGCAATTGATTCGTGCAAGCCGGCAGTTTGATTTGGCACCCGAACGTGAGCGGGTTGACTGGGCAAAAGGGTTGGCTCATTTGCCGGTTAGCGATATCCTGAAAAACGTAAACGGTCCGGAAGGTGTTTTCAATGATATGGTGAAAAGAAAGCCCAATGATCCGGCCTGGTTTAAGGGTGGATTGTATCATGATAACATGAAGTTTCAGGTACCCGCCTTTTGGTTTGTAAGCTGGTATGATGTAAGCAGCAGTCCCAACCTGGCCATGATCAACCACATCAAGGGCGAAGGCGCTGCCAGTAAAACGGTAGCCGACAATCAATACTTAGTGATTGCCCCTACCCTGCATTGTGCTTACACCCGGGCTACTGAAAATACGATAGTGGGAGAAAGAAGTGTAGGCGATGCCCGGTTGAATTACAATGAACAAATCTACTCATGGTTTGATAAATGGCTGAAAGGAAACCAAAATGATTTCACCAAAAAGACACCCAAAGTGCAGTACTACACAATGGGCATCAACAAATGGCAGGAAGCCGAAACCTGGCCTCCCGCCAAGGCGGAGTCTGTTACCTATTTCCTGAACAGCAAGGGCAAGGCGAACAGTCTGTATGGGGATGGTATGCTCACTATGGGGCAACCCGGAAAAGAGTCAGTACCCGATGGATTTACCTACGATCCGCTGAATCCGGTTACAAGTTACGGGGGCAATGTTTGCTGCACCGGCACCGCTGTGCAAGGTGGCGCTTTTGACCAACGCAAAATGGAAACCCGCAACGACATTCTTGTGTACACAAGCGAGCCTTTGGCAGAAGGCATAGAAGTAAGCGGCTTTATTGAAAGTACGCTGTTTGTAGGCAGCGATGCCAAAGACACTGATTTTACCATTAAGATCATTGATGTATATCCTGACGGAACAGCCTACAACCTCGACGAAACCATTCAACGTGCCCGCTACCGCGATGGCTACGAAAAAGAGGTATGGATGGAAAAAGATAAGGTTTATCAAATTGACCTGAGCCCCATGAGCACAAGCAACTTTTTCGAAAAAGGTCACCGCATCCGGATAGAAATCTCTAGCAGTAATTTCCCCCGTTTCGACCGTAACCTGAATACCGGTGGCGATAACTACAACGAAAAAGAAGCCGTGGTAGCCCATAATAAAATATACCATTCTACACAGTATCCTTCCATGATTAAATTACCGGTCATGAAAAAGTAAATCGGTTATTAATTTTTCGGAACCCTTGTCATTGCAAAATGGCGGGGTTTTTTTTATATCACAACTTTAAGAAAAAAAAGTCACCATGAAGCGTACACAGGCATTCAGCTCAATAAATTTCAACGATGGGCTGAGGCTTCAGATAACCAAGCGATTGTAAAAACAGATCTGTATCCTGTAAGGTTTTTTTATAATACTCAAAACGGGGATAATTGAAAAATCCGTGGGGTTGATCCTGAAACAATTTCAGATCGCAACGGGCACCTGCTTTCTGCATCACAAGGTTATAGTATTCCACCGTGATTACAGGAATCAGGTTGTCGTTGGTTCCAACCATTAACAAGATAGGTGGAGCTCCGGCATGCAGGTTGTGCAGCGGGGAAAAGGATTTGTAAGCTGCGCCTATGCGATCGTACGCATAACCACCGGGGCCATTGTCAATCACCGGATTGAAGAGCACCAATGCATTGGGTTTACAGGAAATAAGCGTATCCTCCTTCTTATCGTTATATGCCTCAATAAGGGCTGTAGCGGCTGCAAGATGTCCACCTGCCGATCCTCCGGAAGCTACAATCCTGTTTGGATCCACTCCCAACTTACGGGCATGTGTTCGCACATAACGCATAGCGGTTTTAGCATCTCTTAGCGCATCGAAGGGCGTTGTGCCATGTTGATTTTTGGTCCGGTAATCTGCGAGGAAGCAAACCATTCCGCGTTGGGCAAGATAAGTTGCCTGTTTTTCAAACTGACTACGATCCCCCTGCAACCACCCGCCTCCGAAATAAAATACAATGGCCGGGTATTGCTTCGTCTCATCGAAGGCTGGCGGTAGCTTTCTTTCGAGATACAGCTTTATAGTATATACCTGCTTGTAGAGATAGGTATCCTGCGCAGATATGATTGTCGATCCTGAAAAGAAAAACAGCAAGCATATCACATAATTAAGCCTCAAAACGTTCATAGCCTTCCTTTAAAAAGTAATAAATCGATACCATCAAATATAGGTGCTTAAAAGGTGGGCTCATAAACAATAAACCCCGGACAGCAGAAGCCATCCGGGGTTTTTATAGCCTGAAAATCAGGGATTTTATTATTGTACCACAAACTTTTTGGTAACCACTCCATTTTCACCGCTAACGGTAATATGGTAAAGTCCTGCAGGTAAGCGGCTGATGTCAACACTTTGTACCGCACCCGCATTCATTACTCTGCCAGAACTTACGGCACGGCCGTTGGCAGCTGTAATGGTAAACACTGCATTGGTACCTGCCGCTGAAACCATTTGGATCCGTCCATTGGCCGGATTCGGATACAAAACAAGCGTTTCGGCTACTCCGTCAAAATCCACTTTACGTACAGGTGAATATTTGAAAGCACCATCATTATCCTGCTGCTTTAAGCGGTAGTAGTTTACTCCCGAAAGCGGCGCCATATCCAGCGCATTATAGGTATACTCGTTGCTTGATTGGGTAGCCTCCACAAACTGAAGCGTGGTCCAGCTGCGGGCATCCGCACTACGCTCTATCCCGAATCCAAGATTATTCACCTCATTGACTGTAGTCCATGATAAGTTTACCGATGTTTTCTTTTGGGTAGCTTCAAAGCGAAGCAGATTTACCGGAAGTGGGGTACCACCAAACATGATATCGTCAAAATAATAGGTTCTTTCACCAGTTTCAGCACCTGTCACACCATAGTTGAGAAAGAGACTTGCTTTATCATAATTGAAAGCTAAATCAAGTGCAGCTGTACCGGATCTCTCATTGGCGAAATTAAATACCAGATTCTGCCATCCCACAACAGTTGCCATGCTTACTGTTTCAACAGATTTTGCAGGACTTGCATGTTCCTCTACCTTTAGCATTACCGGCGTATTAGCAACAGGTACCCAAACCCGCACACTCATCGTAGTATTGCTGGCAGTAAAAGGAATACGACTGCTAAAGCCAAGCTCTGCAACACCGGTTACCGTCGTTCCCGCCCAAACTTCTGCTGAAGCACTTTTTACCACCCGTGCTACCTTATTAGTGGCATTGGTCGGGTCGGTTATAATCGTGGAATTTTCTGCTCCTCCAAAGCCAATTAAACCATAATCCACATTGGGATCATCGAAGGTAACCGGCATGTTCATTTGAGTTAAGCCACCTCCTGCCGGCTCTTCCTGCCGGATATCATCTACATAAAAGGTAAAATTACTGCTGCCATCCCCTACGACATTAAGATCGAATATAATGGTAATTTTATTGAATGACAGGGCGGTACTAATGGCGCTTAAATTAAAGGTCATATCTTCCCATTCATTTGCTTTGGTGGTTGCCACTTCCTTTTCAAAACCAAATCCGGCACCTTCCGGCTTAAGCAACACTCTTGCACCAATACGGGGAGAGTAAACCTTCATCCTTATGATTTTCTTGGTAGAAAAATCAATAGCTCCTGAGATAGGAAGGAAGCTTCCTGCAAAAACAGCTCCGTTGTTTTTTATCAACCGCGCAACCGTATCACTGGTATTTATTCCGGTTTTGTAAGGATTGGCAATAATAGCATGGGCTCCACCTTCAAAATCGGTAAAAGTGTAATCAACGGTTGCTGATTCAAAATCAACGGGGAGAACAGGGAAGGTAAGTGTACCGACCGGTGCAGCTTCGAGCCGGATATCATCAAACAAATAGGTAGAATTTGCTGTCCCGTCACCCATTACACCAAAATCAAATATCAAGACCAACTTGTTGAAAGTCTTGGTAACATCAATGCCTCCATAATTAAAAGACAGGTCTACCCAGGAATTAGCAGTTGCGAGGGTTACCTCCTGCTCGTATTGCGTAGGGCCATTATCTTTATCTTCCACCTTTAGCAAAATTCTCACGTTGGCTCTTGGAGAAAAAATCTTCATTCTGAAGATCTTTAAGGTCGAAAAATCAATAGGACCAGAAAGAATCAATGAAGCACCGCCATAGGTTTCGCCACTACTTTTTACCATTTTACCCACTTTGGCACTGGTATTGATACCCGAACTTTGGGTGTTATTCTCTACAGTAGCGGCTCCTCCTGCAAAGCCTTCGAATGTGAAAGTCCCTGTTTCAAAAGTCAGGGGAATACTTTGGGCCCAAATGGCCATGCTGCACAACATAATGGCAGTCATTAAGTAGATTTTTTTCATAAGCATGTGATTGTTTTGTAGAATGTTTTATAAATGGATAAAAAAACGATGTCCGGAAAAAGTCAGCCTTACGGTTGCTCAATCATTTTAAAATAACGTACATAATCCACTTCCATCCGTGTTGGAAATATGTTATTATCTACGCCCTGGGCGCCTCCCCAATTGCCTCCTACAGCTATATTGAGGATCATAAAAAACTTTCTGTTGAAAGGCCATTCTGCAAAACTTTTGTTTTCGTTGGTGAATTCAAAGTATTGCACCCCATCTATAAATCCACGTACAGAAAATGGAGTCCAGTCGCAACGATAGGTATGAAAGTCTGTCATAGACGAAGGCACCATTTTATCAGAAGAGCGCTGTGTATTACGGGTATGATTGTAAGCGGAGGTATGTACGCTAAAATGCACTTTATTGGGATCATAACCCACATGCTCCATAATATCAATTTCACCGCTTGCAGGCCAGGTACCGTAGGAGTTTTCAGAAGCGAGCATCCATATAGCGGGCCAGGTGCCACGTCCACTTGGCAACTTTGCCCGTACTTCGAACCGACCATAAAGCCAATCTCCTTTCCCCTTGGTAATCATTCGGGTACTGCTGTACTCGCGGCCTCCACTACTCTCACGTCTTGCCTCAATAATCAGATTACCACCAGACAATCGTGCGTTGCTTCCATTGGTGTAGTTCTGCAACTCATTGTTGCCCCAACCACTACCTCCGGTTTCGAAAGTCCACTTGGATGCGTTTACAGAAGTACCGTCAAACTCATCGCTCCAGGTAGCTGCCGCCTCAAAACTCCAGTTCTTATCTGTAATAATCTGCGGTGCTGTTACCGGCACTGACGAGTCTTTTTCGGTACAGGCGAACAAGACCGCTAGCCCTGCTAAACCTACTGTACCTATAAAAACTTTTTTCATACTTTTTAATTTAAGGTTCATTTGAATATACAAATTAGTTTGCAACAAACTTGAATTGGAATACATCTCCACTTCCGTTTCCTGCACGTAGCAGCATTCTGCTTGGTGTAATATCAATAATCCGGTAATTATTATCCGTAGGCACATCTGTAGTTCCAATAAAACGGGCAGGAACTGCTCCGGATAACTGTATGCTTGCCAAGCCGGCACGACCCGCTGGTACTGATCCAAAAGTATAGGCATTGGCAGTATAGGAGCGATCGTCCGCACAATTGTATTGTGGAGCTATATTTCCACCATTAAAGGTTGAACCATTGGCATTGTAAGAAACCGTATTGTTTGGAAAGAAGGTATAAACATCATCCTTCTGACAATCATCGATCGGGCCACCTCCGAAATACAGCGCAGGATTTGCTTCAATACCCACCACGATTGCATTAGCGCCGGCAGAACCATCCAACTTCCAGCCCTTTCCATTAACTCCGGCCAATAAGGTTTTGACATCATCGAGTGTCAACTCCTTATTTTTTCTGAATTTAAACTCGATTAAAGTACCACCACTCCCTTCAATTACAGCTCTTACAACCAGATTGTCGGCATCATAACTCATAACTTCGTAACGATCCATTTCAACAATATCGGTTGTTCCGAAAAACGGCCGGCCTACACCATTACTTGTTCCGCTCAGATAAATCACAGGTCTTGCTCCGGTCCTTGCCACTACTTTATAAGTCGTAGAATTGGACTTTGCAGGCTGACAGCTATAGCCTGATTGTACATCAAAGGTAGCTCCATTGGCATCATAAGTGAATACACCTGTGGCATTGAACTTATAAACATCATCCACCTGACAATCCGCAGCCGGTCCGGCAAAAAACACCTGTGTAGCATCCGGACTCAGCACCTTGATCGCATCTGCATCCAAACTCCATGTCCACTCGCCATTGGCACATGAAGTCAGCTTATTGAAAAAATCATTCTCGCAGGCTCCCCGCACAGAAACCTGTTTTGTAACAGTATTATTCCCGTTTGTACCTACGGTAGTCAAACTAACAGCATAAGTAGCTCCAAGTGGGAAAGTATGTACAGGACTTGCCTGAGAAGACAAGGCGGAATTATCGCCGAAATTCCATTGATAAAGGAATTCATCGCTACTTTGATTTGTAAACCTAACCGTATAGGCATAAGGAAGCGTATCGCTTATACCAAACTGCGCAAAAGCAAAGTCGGCCACTGAGGCTGTTCCTGAAAGCTCGGGAACAGATTTGGTACACTGCGAGAAGGTCAACATCAGCCCGATCGCTATGATTCCTGAAAAAATATTACGTTTCATTTTTAAGACAAGTTTAATCGTATGAATTAATACCCGGTGTTTTGAGTCAGATTAGGATTGCGATCACGCTCTCCCTGTGGGATCGGCATGTAACGATGGTAATCCTGAATATTATTTTTACCGGCAGCACGCATAACAGTAAGAAAATACTGAGCATTTGGGTGACGTAACAAATCGTACCAACGATGCATTTCGAACCCAAATTCAATTCTGCGTTCATTGTAAACAGTTTCCAGCCATTGGGCTTCACTTTGTCCGGCAGCGGCAGGTGCCAATCCTGCACGGGCACGCACCTGATTCAATGCAGCCAAACCAGTTGCAGGTCCGGCAGCTTCAGCATACATCAGCAGGATCTCGCTATATCGCATGATAGGAACATTCAACGCACAAGTCCAACCACCATTATCTCCAAGCACATTGGTAATAGGCACAAAGTATTTGCGTACATTAAATCCGTTTGGTGAACCAACTAATGAAGACGGTTGTGTATACGCATTAAACTGATCGCCGGGAAGCCACATGGTAATCTCACGACGCTTATCAATAATCGTACTGTAATCAGCCCCTGTTTTGGTGTACTGATCTACGAAACTCCTTGTGGGAATATTAAAGCCATATCCACTGCTTTGTACGATATCCTGAGCACGGGGTGCCATAAACGTATTCAATTTCTGACCCGCTCCAAAATCACTCCACTGCCCTCCGCCGCTTCTATATTGTACTTCAAATACTGATTCGGGGCCATTTTCTCTTTCCAGGTTAAAGTTGTCAGCATAGTTATCATTTAACCGGTAGGTGTTTGCATCCATTACTTCTTTTGCTTTTGCAGCAGCATTGGTTTTGTCGCCCAACCATAGGTAAACAGAAGCAAGCAACCCTTTGGCAGCACCGCGGGTAGCCCGCCCAAGATTTGTACCACTGTAAGAAACAGGAAGCAAGGTTTCTGCTACTTTAAGATCTTCTACTATTTGTGCAAAAACTTCGGCTTTTGGACTTCTAGGAATGGTGCTTGATTCTTCAGCAGTAATCACATTGGTATAAAGAGGTACATCTCCAAAAATCCGTACCAAATGCCAATAATAAAGCGCCCTTAAATAACGTCCTTCACCTAAACTACGTTGACGAATAGGTTCGGACATAACCGGTACACCCGGTACTCGATCGATGACCAGGTTGGCACGAAGAATTCCAAAATAACACTGTGCCCACATCAGGTTGACGATTGGATTAAAAGAGGTCACTGAAAAGTTATCTAACTCTGCCGTTTCCAAACCATCACCACCGCCGCCGCCAAGGTCAGCATCGTCACTCATAATATCACCGAGATGCCAGGCTGCTCCGTTATATATAGCCGACAAAGGGGTGTAAGTTGCATTCACCGCATTTACGGCCTGCAATTCATTTTGATAATAATTCTCAACCGTATCAATAGGAATGGTTGGGTCAATTGCCAGATCCTTTTCACTACATCCTGCCAGTGCTACTGCCAGCACGAGCAAAAACGGAAGGATTTTTCTTAAATGTTTCATATTAAAATAATTTTATTCTTCATTATATTTTTATAAACCAATTGTTGCACCAATCGTAAATGTACGCGCCTGTGGATAGAAACCGATGTCTACACCACCACCAACTTCAGGATCGAATCCGGTATAATTGGTAATGGTAGCAAGGTTCTGTACACTCGCATAAATCTGTGCATTTTTCATGCCTACTGAAGTATTCCAACGGGTTGGCAAATTGAAAGCCAAACGCACATTCTTTACCCTCAGATAAGAAGCATCTTCCACAAAACGGTCACTTACGCGGTTGTTACCATTCGGATCATTCAGTACCAAACGAGGCATGCTGTTGCTTGTACCCGGTCCGGTCCAGCGGTTGATCACATCCTTACTGTAGTTACCATTACTTACACCACCCTCGGTATACCAACGGGTGAAGTTGAGCACTTTGTTGCCTGATACACCCTGAAGGAAAACGGTAAGTTCGAGATTCTTATAAGTTAACGTGTTGGTAAGACCATAAGAGAAATTCGGATTGGCATTTCCAATATTGGTCCTGTCCTGATCGTTGATCACACCATCCCCATTTATATCTACAAACTTAATATCCCCGGGAGCTGTACTTGTAGTAGGATCGGTTCCGCCTGTTTGACGGGCAGCCTTAGCAATTTCATCATAGCTCTGGAAGATACCATCGGTTTTAAAGCCAAAAAAGAAATTGGCTGGCTGCCCCTGAATCGTACGAAGACTTCCTCCGGTAATCCGGGCAAATCCTCCATCAAGTGGTGAGGATAATCCAAGAGAAACTACATTGTTGCGATAAGCACCAATTACACCATTCGCACTCCAGGTAAAACTCTTGTTGCTTATGATGGTGGAATTGAGGGTCAAATCAATACCGCGGTTTTGTAAAGTACCTGTGTTAAAAGGAACAGCCTCAAATGTACCGGAAAGGTTGGGAGGAGACACAAACAAAATCAGGTCCTTAGAACGACGCTGATAAACATCAAAACTAATATTGAGTTTATTGAAAACAGTTGCGTCTAAACCAAAGTTGATCTGCTCGTTCTTTTCCCATTGAATGTCCGGGTTGAAAGTACGGCTTGGAGCTGCACCGGTCACTACAC
>JBGSNV010000303.1:0-1736 GCA_041739485.1 Chitinophagaceae bacterium | reverse complement strand
TGCTGATTGGGACCGCGTTTATACCCACTCCGTAAGTGGAGAGCATAACCTTTGGTATTTGCTTGGCATGTATGCCTGGCATGGTCGTCATCATGTGGCGCATATCAACGCATTACGCGAAAGGAAAGGGTGGAGGTAACCCCCCTTCCTTATTAATAGGACACCTAATTCATTGAAATAAATAAAAATTATCATGATGAAAGAACCTTTAAAGCCCTGGAAGCAATTGAGTTCAGAATACTTGCACCGGGAAAACTGGTTCAGTTTACGTCGTGACCGGGTGCTAAAAGGAGGTGGAGGCGAAATGTATCCTTATTATGTATTGGAATACAGCACCTGGGCCAGTATTTTTCCTGTTACTACATCGGGTAAGATCATTATGATGAAGCAGTTTCGTTACGGGCTTGGTGAATTTAGTTTGGAACTGCCCGGTGGTATTATGGATCCACACGAAACAAATGTGCTGGATGCAGCCAAACGCGAACTGCGCGAAGAAACCGGCTATACCTGTGGTGAAATCCGGAACATTGGTAAAGTGGCTCCCAACCCGGCTACCTCAAATAATTATATGCATATTTTCTTTGCCACCGGATGCGAGCAAACCCATGAACAGGACTTTGATCCGCATGAGGAATTGGAGTTGATGTTCCTTGATGTGGAGGAGGTTAAAACGCTTCTTAGGGAAAATAAAATCATTCAATCGCTGCATGTAAGTGCTTTGTTTTATGGTTTGCAGGCCATGGGTGAGCTTTGACGGCTGTCTGGATGAAAATACCTGATTTTATTCGATTGCTTTTTGAAGCAAACTTTTTTAGGGCAATTTCCCCTCAGAATAATCGGAAAAAATGAATTTATAAATACTATGGCAAGAGCTTTTGCACCTGCCATAGTTCTGTGTTTTTTCTTTACAGGCAACTTTCCATCAGTGATTTGGTGTAAAAAGAATTTGTAATCTTTTTTTTACCATAAAGTTGTAGAGATAAGGAGATAGCTTATCTCAGCAGGTTTTACCGATACTAACCGGGGTGCCTTATTTGCAAACCCTAAGGGTAGGTTTACTCATTGGTATTTTCAAATCATTTAGTATAATCCTTTCTTCATACGCATAGATCGAAAAAAAACTGTGATGAAGCAAAGAGTATCCTTTTTAAAAATACTAATATGGTTTACAGCATTATTGGTACATACCTGTATTTTATATGCTCAAAAGGTCGGAATCAATACCAATAATCCACTTTCCACGCTCGATATCCGGCATACTAGTGATCCATTTAATCAGGTTGGTTTTGGTGTAATAAGTACTGGTAGTTACGTTGAATCTCAAATAGGGGTTAATAATGGAAGCCAAAAAATAATATTTAGAGTTTGGAGCCCGGATGGGCTTAGACCGGATTTCTTTCTCAGAACTGAAAATGGAAACACTTCAAGAACTCCTATCATCCTGAAAGGCCAAACCGGATTTGTAGGCATAAATATCCCTGATGGGCAAACCGGTTCCGGAATTGATTATCCATTAGATATATGGGGAGATGTGAATATTGATAACGGCAAGTTGAGATTAAGCGGCAATTCCGGATCAAGCGGGGCAGTATTGGTTTCGGGAGGTAGTACAAGTAACCCGGAGTGGCGCAGTACGGAGGGTTTCAGGGCTAGTCTGACCTCTACCCCTGCCCTTGAATCCGGCATTGTACCGATCCGGTTTAATACCACCAATGGTAGCCAAAATTTTAATACCG
>JBGSNV010000280.1:0-7258 GCA_041739485.1 Chitinophagaceae bacterium | reverse complement strand
TGTATTTTACCCCGAGTTCCTGACATCCTTTCACCACCTCCGGATCTTCTGAGGAAGTGTACATAATGATAGCTTGCTCATTGGGGTCGGAAAGGTGTTCTTTACGAATGCGTTCAATTACCTGAATGCCATTGATTTCAGGCATATTGTAGTCTACAATAATTACATTGTAATCCTTTTTATTTTTTAGTTTTTGCAGGGCTTCCATCCCATGTGCTGCCTCATCGGTTTCAATGCCCCAATGTTCCAGCATATGCCTGAGGATGATGCGGTTCTTTTCATTATCGTCAATGATCAGTACTTTACGGATTGCTTCCACCGACCGATAATTGGTGGCTTCCCCAATTTCAAAAGTTCTGTGCAGGGTAAAAGAAAAAGTACTTCCGATATTGGGAATGCTTTCGAGCAATAATTCTGACTCCATTTGTTCGAGCAGGCGGCTGCTGATAACAAGCCCGAGGCCGGTGCCACCATATCTTTTGGTGGTAGATGCATCTGCCTGAGAAAAAGCCTTGAAGAGCCGCTCTCTTTGTTCCGGTGAAATGCCAATACCGGTATCCCTAACCGAGAATCTGAAAAATCCTGTTTCTTTATTGGCCTTATCTGGTACAAAATGAATCAGCAATTCAACTTCGCCTTCGCCGGTAAACTTTACGGCGTTGCTCAACAGATTGACCAGAATTTGTCGAAGCCGGATATGATCAATCGTGGTATAGCGGGGAACGGAAGGGTCTACGTTTAGCAAAAGCTCCACTCCCTTTTTAGCTGCTGCTACTTTTACCATATCCATGGTTTGGCCAGCAAGTTCTATTACATCTGTCAGTGCTTCATCCAACTCCAGTTTGCCTGCTTCAATTTTGGAAAAATCAAGGATATCGTTGATAATGCCCATCAGCGAAATGGCTGAAGTTTGAATATTATCAACATACTTCCGCTGAATGGGATCGAGATCCATATTTACCAGAAGCTCTCCAAAGCCAATGACTCCATTCAATGGAGTCCTTATTTCGTGGCTCATATTCGCTAAGAATTCACTTTTGGCTTTATTGGCGCTTTCGGCAGCTAATTGTGCCTGCTTCAGTTCTACATCAAGCATATTCTGAAGTACCGCCTCCTCAAGTGCATGCGAAAAGGCCATAAGGATAGAATGTTCTGCATCACTCCAGATACGTTTATGGGTGCAATCGTCAAATCCAATAAACCCCCAAAACTGCTCTCTGACGAAAAGCGGGATCACCAGAATCGATAGTATGTTTTGTGATTCCAATACTTGTTTGAGATCATCATCGTTGTCTATTTCTTCAACAATAGCCCGAAAGGGTTGTCTTTGTGAAAGGGTCTTCATAAAGCTCCCAACAAGATCAAAGGGTAAATTTTGTAATTCAGGGTTATCAATTTGTGGCTCCGACTGACCCGAGTTCCATTCTAATTTCTGACTTGTAAAGCCTTTACCCTCTTCATCATAATGGTTAAGAAATAAATAGGCTCTGTCAACATTGGCACTTTGCCCCAGATTATACAGACCATGTTTTATATTTTCCAACAGGTCCCCTTTTCCCAACAATTTTCTTAAGGAGTCGGCTACTGCTTTCAGAATCCGTTCCCGTTTAATTAGTTGGGTTTGTGCTTCTCTATTTTGAGTGTTGTCATAAATGATACCTACCAACACAATTTCATTGGGCTTGGGATCTTTTTGCACTCTTGCATAAGCATTGTAATATCTCATTTGCCCGTCGGGCGTGAAATAACGGAAACTTACATCTGCAGTTGTATATCCTTTTTCCAGTTTTCCTAATTGTTCGGCAAGGTAAAGTTGATCCTTTCGATGAACCCCATCCAGCCATTTATCGGCAGCAATGCTTGGTTTTGAGGGATCTAAACCAAAAAATTTACATGCCCTTTCATCTGCAGTGATCAGGTTTTGTGTGTAATTAATTTCCCAGATTCCAATACCACCGGCATCAGTGGCCAATTCAAAACGTTCATTAATTTCTTTCAGTTTTTTTTCTTTTTCAAGAAGTCTTTCCTCGTTCTCCTTTTGCTTACTGATGTCCACATGCGTGCCAATCATTCTAACCGGAGCGCCTTTTTCATTGTACTCCACCACCCGCCCCCGGTCAAGAATCCAAATCCAGTGTCCCTCTTTATGTTTTAATCTAACATCACATTCATAGGCTTCAATTTCTCCTTTTACACATTGCTCTACCACTTTCATGGCTTTGGCAAAATCATCCGGATGCACAAGATTTCGATAGGTATTTTGCGAAATGGGTTGTAAATCATTAAGATCATACCCAATCAGTTTAGCCCACTCTTCGTTATAAAAAATTTCTCCGGTATCTATTCTTAAATCCCAAAGACCTGTGGTGGTGCTGCTTGTAGCAAGCCTTAGTCTCGTTTCACTTTCGGATAGCCTCTTTTCAAGGATCGTATTATTTTTTTCCTGGATTTGAGCATTAAGGGTATGGTTGTAGGGAATGGCAAATCCAACCATTTGTATGGTATTTTCCTCCAAAACATCGAAAGTAACTTCCCATTCCACGAGACTACTTCCCCCTTCGGCCTGCTTATATTCGCTTTCGAAGGCTATGGGATTTTCCGGGTTTCGTAATGCTTTTTCTATGGTAAGATTTAAAGAAACCGCCTGATCTCTGAAAAGGGTTTGATTCAGCTGTTTTCCAATAATATCCTGAGATTTGGTTCCATAGAATTGAGCAACAGCAGGGCTCATTGCAAGGATGCTGCCGTCTTTTGAAGCGGCAATCCAAAGTAATCGAAAGGAATTTTTCAGATATTTGATCATCAATTTTAATAATGACTAGAAAAAACAATACTACAAACTAAAGTTGGTTGTTTGACTTTTTAAAAAAAAATATAGAACAATATGTAATTTTTACACACTATAAATTTAGCTTTGTTTTACAATAACGTTTGTATTACGTTTTAATTGCTTATGGAAGAAAGCTTGCTGCTCTCCAAAAAGGGTCTTATTCGCGATACGGTTAGCCTTGTAGAAAGCTATCCGAAAGTAGCGCTTACCGTAGATTGTATCATTTTTGGATTCGAGGAAAATAAATTGAAAATCTTACTGATTCGCAGTGATTTAGAAATTTTTGAAGGCAAATGGTCCTTATTAGGCGATTTTGCCCGCGAAACCGAAACGCTTGAAGAAGCTGCGCATCGTGTATTGCTTGAAAGAACCGGAATGACTGATGTTTTTCTGGATCAGGTGGGCACGTTTAGTGATCCTTACCGGCATCCGGGTGGAAGGGTTATTACCGCTGCATACTGTTCTCTGCTCAATATAAAGCACCACGAACTCGAAATAACGGAGAACGAACTGCATTGGCATTCTGTGAAGGAAATCGATGAAATGGCTTTTGACCATCTGGAAATTTTACAATCCTGCTTCAGATGGCTCCAAAAACGAATTCAGGAACACCCACTTGGATTCAACCTGCTTCCGGAGAAATTTTCATTGCGGGAATTACAAAATCTGTATGAAGCAATCTTGAATATTGAGCTTGACCGAAGGAATTTTCGAAAAAAATTTCTTTCTATGGACTTTTTAATTGATACCGGCGAAATGGAAGAAGATGTGAAACACAGACCAGGCAAACTGTACCAATTCAATTTTGAAAAATATGAGAAGAACAAAAGAAAATGGGTTGGGATTGATTTTTAGTTGATTTTCCTTTCTATTTAGGGAAAAATGACAAGAATCATAGGTATTACAAAAATATTTTTGTGACTTTGTGTAAAAATTACACATATTTGTATTCTAAAAAGTATCCGATTGTGTTAAAGGAGTCATTGACTCCCAAAATATGTGCCGTATGAAACTCAAACTGACCTGCTTTTTCCTGTTTATTATTGGGGCTATTCATGCCCAATTATTAAGTTGGAACCCTGAATTCACAGGAGACAATGGCAATATTGTCATTACTATGGATGCCAATTTTGGTAATAAAGGCCTTCTGGGCAATTTGGCTTCTGATGTATACGTACATACCGGAGTAATTACCAACCTAAGTACTTCAGCCTCAGATTGGAAGTATGTAAAATTCAATCAAAATTTTACGACACCTAACCCAAGTTTGCAGGCTGTATCCCTTGGGAACAATCGCTGGCAGTTTACCATCACTAATATCCGTAGTTATTATGGGGTTCCTGCTAACGAATCCATATTGAAGATATCAATCCTCTTCAGAAACGG
Source organism: Chitinophagaceae bacterium (assembly GCA_041739485.1). Lineage (GTDB taxonomy): Bacteria > Bacteroidota > Bacteroidia > Chitinophagales > Chitinophagaceae > Phnomibacter. Next base: position 3,042 of record JBGSNV010000280.1, on the reverse strand, counting down.
CACAGGAACAAGGGTGCAGCGTAACGGGGATGGGAGCGATATGTACATTCCGCTTACTGAACCCCCGGCTACTTTGCAGGTAAGGGTAACCAATCCTTTTCGCGAACCCCGTTTTACTCCTGTAGCCTCGGGTCTTTGCAAATCAGTAGGAGAAGCCATTGCTATTGAAGCTAAATCAAGTGAAACAGCTCAGCTCCGTATCCTGTATAATGGCAATGTATTAAATACGGTAAATGGCACTTCCGTAACGGCTAATCCAACAATTAATGCAGCTGGGCTTCAAACCATTATAGCAGAAGCAAGCATTGCCGGTGCTACGCCTACATTTACCTTTAGCGGAAATGGAGCCTGGAGCACCCCGGCCAACTGGTCGGGAGGTCAGGTTCCGCCTGCTACTATTCCCGCCGGAACAGAAGTCATAATTAATCCTACTGTTGGGGGCTCTTGTACGCTTGATGTAAACAGTACAACTGTCCGGTTTTCGGCAGGATCTAAGCTGACCGTTGCCAACGGGGCCAACTTTACCATCAATGGAAACTTTAGTTATCCTGCAGAATCGGCTTTTACCGGAGGTCAGATTGTAGTTCGGGATACCATTCAGTTTTTTGTAGCTGCCCCTACTCCGGTTGCTGATTTGCCTGCTGGTGTTGCTCCTAATGGCGCCACTTATCTGAACGGAGGTACTTCTGCTACCCTCGTTCTTTATGCACCTAACAAAAGCAATATTGTAGTAGTCGGGGATTTTAACGACTGGACTCCGACCCTCTCCTCACAAATGAATCGTACTCCGGATGGCTTGCGCTACTGGACTACCATAAATGGTTTGACCCCGGGTCAGGAGTATGCATACCAATATATTATTGATTGTAATCTGAAATTAGCGGATTACAATGCAGAAAAAATACTCGACCCCTTCAATGATGCGCAAATTCCTTCGCTAACTTATCCTAATTTAAAGCCCTATCCCACCGGAAAAACAACAGATATCGTAAGTGTGTTGCAGCCCGGAAAGCCTCAGTATAATTGGGTCAATAATAGTTTTGTTCGTCCCGATAAGCGGAATTTGATGACTTACGAATTGCTGATTCGCGATTACGCCAATCCGGGGAACTTTCAGTCGGTTATAAACAATCTTCAGGAGCTTGCTTCGCTGGGAATCAATACCCTGAAGCTGATGCCGTTTACCGAATTTGAAAATAACAATAGCTGGGGGTATAATCCAAGTTATATGTTTGCAGTGGATAAAGCGTATGGCACTGAAAACAAATTACGGGAACTGATTGATAGCTGTCATGGCAGGGGAATTGCAGTAGTTTTGGATATGGTTTTGAACCATCAGTTTGGCCAAAGTCCGATGGTGCGGATGTACTATGACGAAACCAATAATAAACCGGCTGCGAACAGTCCGTGGTTTAATCCGGATGCACGCCACCCCTTCAATGTTGGCTTTGACATGAATCACGAAGCGCCTGCTACCATTGAATTTGTAGAAAACGTAATGAAGCGCTGGCTCACCGATTTCCGCATTGACGGATTCCGCTGGGACCTGAGCAAGGGCTTTACACAAACCAATAATCCGAACGATGTAAATGCATGGAGTGCATATGACCAAAGCAGGATCAATATCTGGAACCGTATTTATGGCCAAAGTCAAACAATAGCACCGGGATGTTATATGATTCTTGAGCATTTGGGCTCCGATGCAGAAGAGGCTGAACTGGCTAAAATCGGTATGTTGCTTTGGGCTAAAATGACCAATGAATTTAATCAATCCTCGATGGGGTACACCAACAACAGTGATTTTGGAAGAGCCTATCATACTGCACGATGGTCTTCATTCGGAGGTAATAATGTGCCTTTGCTGATGGCCTATGCCGAAAGCCACGATGAAGAGCGTCTTTTCCATCGCAATCGTCGTTTTTCGAATCAAGCTGGTAACAGTACGCCGCCATGGTTCCACAATCCCGGCGATGTACTTACCTCTGCAGGTGCCCGGCGTATGCAACAGGTGGCGGCCTTTCTGTTTACCATTCCTGGTCCTAAAATGTTGTGGCAGTTTGGTGAATATGGCTATGATGCAAGCATCAACATGTGTGAAAACTATACCACGCCTGCCAACGACGGTTGCCGTACTGCAAGAAAACCTTTGGTAACTGCAATGCCTTCTAATTTTAATTCAACTACAGTTCCTCCCGGCGGCTATACTTTCTCTAATTATAAAAACAATGCCAATCGAAGCAGCATTCGCGATGCTTATGCAAGAATTATCCGTTTGAGAACAAGGAATACGGATTATCTGCCCACTTTTACTACCAATGATGTATCCTATAATCTGGGTAACTCTTTTAAGTGGCAGATCATTCAAAGCAACAATTTGCGGATGGTAGTCATTGGGAACTTTGATGTATTCCAGCAAACCGGTACGGTTAACTTCCCCACTACCGGAACCTGGCAGGTATATGCACACAATGTAGAGGGTCAGACCTTCCCTTCCATCAATGGAAATCTGAATGCCACTACCATGAATGTTACCACCAACAATCAGGGCTTTAACATGGCACCGGGTACTTTCATTGTGTTTATAGACCGGCCTGCTATGCTCACTTTTAATATTGATGCGTTTGATGCAAGCCTTGCATCAGGTGCTATTCAATTAAACTGGAGTGTAGATAGTGAGGAAAACATTGCCGGATATGAAATAGAGCGCTCCATAGATGGATGGAATTATGAGGTAATCGGAACGGCCGCAACACAAGTGAATCTGTCCAAAATGCCATCAGGTATTTCCAGGAAATTTACCGATGCTGATAAGGCAATTGTTTATGGAGAAAAGCCTGCCTATTACCGTGTAAAAGTTATTGACAAAAAGGGGGAGTCTGCTTACACTTCTACACAATTAATTGATCCGCAACAACGATTTACGAAAAAGTAGAAGACCAGCAAATATCCATATATCCGGTTTGTTTAAGAAAAACAAGCTATTTAATAAAAAAGAATTTCAATAATCTATAAGTTATAATTATTATTCATCGCTTTGCAGCA